>JAILPG010000107.1 GCA_024699595.1 Lachnospiraceae bacterium
TTCTCACTGATCGTTAAGCCTGCTGCATCATCTGCTGCTCTGTTGATCTGATAACCTGAAGAAAGCTTCTCTGTGTTCTTTGACTGTGCGCTTGTTGTTACTCCCAACATTCTGTTGGAATTCATTGCTGTTAGATTGTGCTGTACTACCATATTTTTTTCCTCCTTGAATTTGAATATTGCGGCTTCCTTGCCACTTTCCGGTTTTTTTGAGCCGGTCATGCACCTGACTTAAGGCCGTACGCTCCTCTTATCTGATGCCTCATTTTCCCTTACTGTATAGTATATCGGAGTTAATTTTAAAAACTTAACCCCAAATTACTATTTTTTTTATTTTTTTTGATCAAGCTGAGAAGGTATCTCTGTCGCAAAGGCTCCGGCCATAGTATTATAGTAATTGCTTGCTGCGCTTAAGCTCTTTCTCTGACCGCCGATCTCTTTTTTTGCTCCCGTGAGCACTCTTTCAAGATCTGCCCTGTTTCTCTCTTCCTTGGCCTTTATGGTAACACCCTTGTCAGTTACCGTTCTTATAAGATCCTGGATCATCCTGATCTTATCGGCATATCTATCCTTATTTGCCTTAAGGTCTTCGCTGATCCTGTCGTAGAGTGCCTGAAAGCCCTCATCCGAATCATTGAGCCTGTCGATAAGTGCATCCTTCTCCACGATCAGCACATTGAACTTATCCCAGGCTATATCTCCATATTCATTATTGGCTATTACCTCGGCCTGTGCCTCGCATTTCGCGATCAGATTATCAAGGATCTTTTCCTTTTTCTGAAGGCTTTCGATCATTATATCAAGATAGTTGTTCTCATCTGTCATGGATATATCCCGCCTGTGCCTGCCTGATCAATGGGCTGCTGCCTTCATTACTTCTTTCCAGGTATCCCTCATGGTTCTTAGGTGCTCAAGCACCTCTTCAAGGATCTGTTTGTCCTTTTCCATATTGGCTTCCCTGAGTCTTCTGATCAGATAGTTATATACATTATTGAAATCATTGGCTATGGGATAATCAAAGTTTAAGGTTATCTGGAACTCCTCGATTATCCTCTGAACCTTCATTATATTATTATGGGTCTTTTCAAGATCGTTGTTTTCAATCCCGATGATCGCTATATTGCAAAATTTAATGGCACCCTCATAGAGCATAAGTGTAAGCTCTGCCGGGGATGCCGTTAAAATCTTATTTCTGGTATATTGTGCATATGCATCATTTGCTGCAGCCATCTGAAACCTCCCGGGGCTGTGTTGTGTTAGTTTGTTCGTTGGGTCCAAAGTCATAAAGCGATTCATGCAAGCATGACCGCTTCATGACCTTTGTCCCCTATCATCATCACATTCCAAATACATTCGATAAGTACGATTGTGTATTATTGAGTTTCGCCATTGCTGTCTCCATCTTGGAGAACTGGGCGTAATACTTATCCTCGATCTTTGCTACATAATCCTCCCAATCGGATATCTTACCCTCATAGGATTCATATTCCTTCTTGACCTTCTTGTCATCAAAGAAGCTTCCGTATGACCTTGTACTGGAAGATCTTGTGATCTTCTGGAAGGAATCATACATGTTTGTGGCTAACTTCTGGAAGAAGCTTGCAACCTTTGCAGGATCCTGTGCTATAGCTGCTTTGAGCTTATCTGTGTTTCCGCTGGTTGCCTCATCATCCTTATCACCGTCAATATGAAATACGTTCTTCTCATTATCAGGTGCATTGAAGTATCCAAGTGTGTTGATTCCGAAGCTTGAAAGACTTAAAACCTCACCTTTTACTGTATAGGTAGAGGCCATTGCCTCTTTCATGATGCTTGCTACCGAAGATACATCCTGATCTCTTCTGAGTAATGATTCCTTGATCTTGGTCTCCCACTTTTCTACTTCCTCATCGGTAAGAGCATCCTTCTCCTCAGCTGTCAGAGGCTCATATCCCTTAGCAGAATCTCCGTTATAAGCCTTGTCAAGTGACTTGATCAGCTCGCCGTAGTCCTTTATGAAGCCCTTGATCGAATCATAAATGCTGTCATAGTCCGTGTCGGTCGAAAGAGTAACTTCTCCCTGAGTAACATCCTTGGCTGTTATCGTAAGACCATTTATGCTGAAAGCATTGTTTGCTGAAGTGAACTTGGCACCGTTTAACAGGATCTCAGCATCCTGACCGTCAATCTTCTTTGCATAAGCATTCTCATTAACGGTGATATTATTATCTTTATAATACTTCTCTTCCTGAAGACCGAGCTTTGCAAGCGCATCATTTCCGTCTGCTGTTGAGGCAGTCAAGGTAAAGTTGTTCTTGGCACCCGAATCCTTGGAACTTATAAACAGCCTTCCGGTCTTGGTGTCAAGATTTGCATTTAAGCCTGCGCCCGATAGAGCATCCGTGATCGTCGAAAGCTTGGTGCTTCCGGTCACATCGATGGATATCGTCTTGCCGTCTCCCTTGGTAAGGGTTATCTGCGTATCCTCTCCGGTATATCCGAGATCAGCAAGAGTAGTATTCTTGTTTACAGCCTTACCATTTGTGGTACTGAGCTGTCCGCCTGTCAGATATCCTGATTTTGCAAGCTTGTTAACCTCTATGGTCTGAGTGCCGCTTACCGCATTGTCCCCGGTTACGACGGATACCTTGGAATCATCGGAAACATTTGTAGTCTTCTTGGAATAGAATGTCGAATACTGCATGTTGCTGACATACTTGGAGCTGAAGGACTTGATCTTTTTATTAAGATCCGTCCAAGCTTCCTGCTTCCACTCAGCCTTGGTCTGTTCCTTCTTGAGAGTTTCGGTCTTTTTGGAATATGACTTTACGAGTTCCTGGACCATGGCATCAGTGTCCATGCCGGAATTCATTCCTGTAATCCTGATTGACATATCCTGACCTCCTATCTCTTCTCGTCTACAATGATCCCTGCCATCTCCCAGACCTTGGCTATCATATCAAGCGTTTTCTCGGGCGGGAATTCCTTGATCACGTCCTTTGTTTCCTGATCCACTATCTTGATCGTCAGTCTGTTTGTTTCTTCGTGGATACCAAACAGAGCTTCCGATCTCTGTCTCATCTTTTTGTTGAGCTCTTCAACAGCCTTCTTGATCTGCTCATTTGAGGCTGCCTCGTTCTTACCCTGACCGTTGTCTCCGGTGCTGCCATCCTCGGCTTTGTTGGCGCTCTCTACTACAACGATCTTGTTATCCACTGCCTGCGCTGCGGCTTCATCCTGTGCTGTTCCCTCCGTGTATGCAGCAGTGGATGTGTTTTTTTGAGCATTATTCACCTCAGGTAACACCTGCTGTGCCTGATAGGTCATAACACTTCCGATAGGCTCTACTGCCATAAGTCATCACCTCCATGTGATCTGAAAAAAATAAATAAAAAAATAGTTAGTAACGGATTTCTATATGTTATATCGGCATAAGTCCAATATAATTAACACCCTTAAAAAAGATTTTTAAGAGCGGCAATCCCTTCGTTCTTCATGGATGCCTTGTTGGCTTCCTGAATCTGTAAGTATACCTCTTTACGATATACCGGTATCTCCTTGGGTGCTGTTATTCCGATCTTTACCTGATCGCCTTTTATCTCCAGAACGGTCACTTCTATATTGTTGTCTATGACAAGCGCCTCGTTCTTTTTTCTGGACAGTGCTAGCATTTCGCATCCTCCTTTATTCTTCTGAGTCTTTCTTTACCTTGTCGAGCTTGTCATAAATATAGTGCTTGACCTCATAATCTCCCTCGAGTATCACCTGTATGGCTTTCTTGGTATCTCCGTTTATGATAAGCGGAGCTTTTAAGTTTACTGAGAGATTCTTGATATCGATGGGAACCGTGACCGTAACGAGCACTAACATGTTCTCCGGATACAGCTTTCCTATAGGCTTTAAGAGCTCATCCTCGATCGTGGGATTATAATCCGGTATCAGAATGAGCGGATCCATTACGGGAAGTGCAAAAGCAGGCTCCTGAAGTGACTGCAGCCACTTGATGCCGCCCCCGTCGGGATCCTTGGTATCCGCATCGTGTATCAGCATGAAATCCTTAAGATCCGGAAATCCTACTATACCGCTCGGAAACGTGATCTTTTTCTCCTCATCCACCAGTATTTCCCCGAATATCTTGGTAACTATATGCATATCCTTCTCCCTTCCGCAAATTATGCACAAATCCACTTTCTTCTATGATATTCAAAACCGCAATGCAGCTATACTCTTTGCTGCAGCCCCCGCGATTCTGTTACCACCATAAGTCTATTACACCAACACAAGTCTGTGCGGATGATCCACGCAGACTGTTGTGTTCTTCTATACTATATTTTATTGTTGTTGTTGTTCTATTTCAAGATTATTTCAATAAAAAAGTCTGTTTTATGGCTAAAATGTAATAATCAAATCATTTAGCCATTGAGAATCCATTCATCTCCTCGAAAAAAACATATAAAATATGGTTAAATCAAGAATTTTTATCGTTTTAGACATATATTCTTAGAAAATTATCTAGAAAAGCTCATAAAATGCATGGCTAAAACTAGTTTTATCTCAGATTTAGGCATAATCTCAATATTATATATAATTCAACAGTGTCTGCTGGACGATCTTGGCTGTTGCGGACTGGGCGGCCTGCAGTGCCACCTCGGCGCTCTTAAGATCGATCGCTGCATCAGTAAGATCTATGTTTATATTGGAATCCGCAAGCTCCTTGAAGTTCTGTCTCTGCTCACTGACTCTTTCCTTGGTAAGTGCCAGACGCTCGCTCTTACTGCCTGCTGCCGTATTCTCGGTATTGAGCCTTGCAGCGTAATCCTGGAAGCGGGTTATCGCACTTGAGAACAGTTGCTGCATATTCTCCTTAAGATAGTCAAACTGCTTCCTGCAGGCTTCAAGCATTCCGTTAATGCTCTTTAATTCGTCCTCGGTATAGCTTGTATCCTTCTGCATTTCCTCAAGGGTCTTTATCTTATCCTCGACATCCAAAACAGCCTGGGTTGCTTCCACAAGCTCATCCACATCTCTTCCTATATCATGTGAATAGACATCGGCTGCATTTGTGTTGATCTCAAGAGACTGGTTAAAGGCAACCTCATAATTGATCTTCTGTCTGGTTATCTTGTTTGTATCCTTATCAATGTCAGGTGTGGTCTGATCATCCTTATAGTTGTACGGGATGACTTTTGATGCAGCATCTGCAGTATCCTTGGACTTGCAGGCAAAGTAATGCTCGGGTCTGAGATCACCCTTTAAAAACTCATGCTTGGAATATTCGATCTGGAATTTCGATCCGTCAGCCTGCAGCTTTTCGGCAACATTCTTTCCAAGGATCAGCTCGCCGGTATCTGCTATAAGCCTTACTTCATCATCACCTATGCTTGTATACAGTGCATCATTGGCTGCCTGATCTGTTCCAAGCTGGTCAACCTGAACATTTATAGTCCCGGTCGTTCCGTCTTTCATCGTATAACTTATCTCAGGTGCAAGAGCAGTTCCGTCAGCATTGACCTGAGGATAATCAAGCTTGTCATAAGCAAGCCTTGCCCTGAATACTTCATTATTTTGGATCCTGTTTTCGACTATTGCGGTTGCCGGGTCATTAGGATCGGGAATATTTGACTTATTGACATCAAAGGATCCCGATACGTAATTGATCTTGCTCACTTCCTTGAAATCAAGGGTCTGGATCATCGTATACTGAAGATTGTTCGTATCCTCAAGGAAGGTTAATGGTTCACTGGTCCTGTAACCCGTAAAAACCGTTCTTCCCGCATAATCTGCATTTCCTGCTGCATATATCTGCTTTCTAAGCGCCGACATATTCTCAAGGAGATTCATCCTGTCGCCGGCAGTATTGTCATCGGAAGCACCTGTTGTAAGGTTGCTCTGAATGCTCTCTATAACCTTGTTGGTCTGGTCAAGTGCGGTCTCAGTCGTGGTAAGCCAGGCTTCCGCATCGGGGATGTTCTTGTCATAATACTGATTAAGCTCTGCTATGTTGGTATTTAACCTTAAGGCTCTTATGGCAATGACCGGATCATCAGAAGGACGCGTGATCTTCTGTCCCGTAGCCACCTGTGTATTAAGCTTGTCGGCATATTCCTTGTTGAGAGTAATATTGTTCTTTGCATTATTGTTCATTATGCCGTTGGTTATTCTCATGCGGTCATCCTTTCTATACTCCTGTCTGGAGTATCAGCCTGTCGTAGATCTGCTGCATTATCGACATCATCTTTGCCGAAAGATTGTACGCTTCCCTGAACTTTACAAGATTCAGTGCTTCCTCGTCATTATCAACTCCCGATACCGAGACTCTCTGGTTGTTGATCGAGTTGTTTATGTCCGTGTAGTTTTTGGTAAAGGTCGATGCAGCACTCGTGCCGAGAGCTATGTCTGCCGTCATCGTCTGTAAGAACTCCTGAGCAGTACATCCGCGGAAAGCCATCTTGGACTTATCGGTCTTTACCGAAAGCAGACTCTCTGCTATGTCCTGATTGTCCTGACCCTTGTAATAGTCGGTACTTGTGAGGAATTTATCAACATCCGTTACCATGTCTTTGTTGACCATCATTGTGGCAGCTGTCAGCTGGTAATAATTGTCGCCCTTAGAGTTTATAGTCTTAAGCTTTGCATCCCTGGGCTTGGTGGTATCGCCGGTCGCCTCGTATTCATACTGGTCATCAAACTTGTAGAAGCCTTCGTCAACCGCGTTTTTCGCTACTAACAGCGCATCGGCATATTCATAATCAGCACCCCTTGCGGTCCTCTCTATGTCATTCATGGCGGCAGAGAACTGTCTTACCCATTCATTCATCTGCTCCTGGTAATAGGGGATACCGAGATAATCAACACTTGTTCCTATCTTTGCTTCTTTACCGAGATAGGCTGAGGGGTCCTTTGTGACCGTAAACACGTAATCAGCTTTCTTGGGATCGCTGTCCGGATCGAGCTCCGCAGCAAATTCCGTATATTCAAATATCTCATTTGCAAACTGTATGGATCCTTCCGGCGGAAGGGTCATCTTGTTGACATCCATGAGGTATGAATACTTCGAAGCGTCCACATGGATCTTATATTCATAGACAGGCTTCGTCGTATCATAAACGGGATTACCGCCCGCATCGAAAACAAGATCTCCATTTTCATCCACTTTCTGTTCGTATACCGGGTTGCCGCCTTCATCAAGCACAGCATTTTGCTCCACGCTCGTACCTAACGTCCCATGGAAATACTCATCATTGTTTCCGTCCCTTACCTCTATGAGTCCCTTAAGCTTTCCTCCGAGATTCTTTCCGTATAGGTTAAAATCAAGACCGTTGGACCATTTGATATCATATAGACCCTCGGCATCCGACTGGTTGACCTTGTTTTCCCTGGCCGTACATGACAGGGTGTTGTATTCATAACTCTTTACAAGAGTCTGTCCGCCTGCGATCTTTACGGTATAACGGTTCATTCCCGACTTCTCGGCATTGGGATCGTTAGATCCTTCCTCTGTTGTATATACGGGAACCTCTATGACTTCTACATCCACGATCTTTGAAAGTTCATCTATCATAAGGGCTCTCTTGTCCCTTAACTCATTTGCTATCACGTGATTGCACTCGATCATGTTGATCTGCTTGTTGATAGTGGCGATCTCGGATGCAAGGGCATTGATCTGGTCGGTGTAATTCTTGATCTCGGAATTGGCATCTTCCTGGAGCTTTCTGAGATTTGTGGACATCTCGTTAAAGTAATTCGAAAGACTTGCACACTGTCCCAAGAACTGTGATTTTACCGCATCATCGCCGGGGCTTTTGTACACTTCGTCAAGAGAATCAAACATATCCGAAAAGATCGTATTAAAGCCTCTCATCGTATCAGTCTCGGTAAAATAATCCTCTATCTGCATCATGTAATCTTTGCGTTCTTCATAGATACCGAGCGTCGAGCAGCTGTTCCAGTATTTCAGGTCATAATACTGGTTGCGGATCTGATCCACGGATATTGAGTTAACGCCTGCGCCTGCCATTCCATAGCGGGTATGGGTCCTTAAAGCGTCAGCTGCCTGCTGCGTGATCTTCTGTCTGGAATATCCTTCGGTCTCAACGTTTGATATGTTGTTGCCTGTCGTGTTAAGCCACGCATTTGCTGCCTGAAGACCCGTATATGCTATATTTAATCCGAAAAATGTTGAAGGCATATGTTCACCTCTTTTCTAAATCATCACATGTTTCCAAGTCTGTCTATTACATGCGCGATCATGTCGTTTACCGTGTTTATGTATCTGCTCGCTGCATTGAATGCGTTCTGAAACTTGATCATGTTCTGCAGCTCTTCGTTGGAGGATACTCCCATTATCTGCTGCCTTGCATTGTCTATTGAGGTAACCGTTGCCGACTGCGAATCGGCGATCGTCTTATATATGTATCCCGAAGTTCCTACTGCAGATACCATATCGGAATAGAGATCCGAGAAGTTGCTGGTCTTTGTTACATTCGGATTCAGTACAAGCGATGCCTGACTGAAGGCGTTGGCAAGCTGGTCGGCCTTGCTCTGATCCACTTCCTTGTCATCCGTTATAAAGCTTTCCTGCGGATGTCCGAGCTTTGTCGGCTGCTTTAACAGATCGGGATTGATCTTTAAATTAGAGCAGGTGTACATCGTGGATACGTCAGCAGGGGAGCCTGATGTATCTTCAGGTACGTAAGTGTAGGTTCCGCTTCCGTCATCCTTGTATCTGTCACTTCCAAGCCTTACAAAGAGCTCCATCGGAAGTACATCATCGGCGGTCTGTCCTGCCCCTACCGTATAGGAAGGAGTGCCTCCCTCGTCTATCGTCTTTTTTTCACCTGCTAATATATTATTGACCTCTGTTACGATCTTGTGCACAAGATTGTCAAACTCGGCCATTGCATTCATTATTATGGAATTTGAGGTGCACATCTTGTCTGTGGTACCGGTCTGGTAGACATCCTTTTCCAGATCGGTATAATTGGCTCTCCTGTCACCTCTTGCAAGCACCAGTGACTTCAGCTCTCCGATGTTTGTGTTCATCTTGCTGGAGATCTCCTGGTTGACATCAAATACTTCCTTATTGCCGTAGGAAGGCCATACCGGAGTATAGAATCCGGTTCCGGGATCGAGCGTGGTACCCATATAGAAGGGCTGTCCCTTTCCGGGAACCACTATGGGAATACCTTCGAAGGTTACGGTGACCATTCCCTTAATATCTTCTTTATAGGTTACGTTTCCGTAAGCCCCGAGCTCGTCAAGAAGCTGGTTTCTCGCATCCCTCAGATCGTTTGCTTCCTCAAGGGCCAGATCCAGCTTTTTCGTGTTCTCATTATATTCGGGAGTCATCTCGACTCTTCCGATCTTATCATTGTATTCGCAGATCTTGTCACAGTACTCGTTGATAGTGGTGACCATGTCCTTGATCTTTGCGTTTAAGTTGTCCTGATAATCAACAAGGCCCTGGTATACGCCCTGGGCTCTGTCTAAGAATTCGGATGCGCAGGATACAAACTGTCCCTCGGTAACCGCACTTGAAGGATCCTTCTGAAGCTCCTCAACCGAAGTCCAGAGGCTTGTGAGGGCATCCTTAAATGACGCACCGGTAAGCTCTCCCAAAAAAACTTCCATCTCATTCGACACTTCATAACACGTCGAATAAAAGGCCTCTCTTCCCGATTCCTTCCTGTAGGAAGCATCAAGGAATTCGTCCCTTACCTGTCTTACCTTACTGTATGCAACGCCAAGACCGGACTGCTGAGTCGAAACTGCGGCTGTACCTATGTTATGGTATACCCTGTCGCTCTGCAGCACCTGCTGCCTTGTGTATCCCTGAGTTTCTATATTGGATAAATTATGCGCCGTTGTATTTAGCGCATTCTGACTTGTCGATATTCCGGATTGTCCAACGTGTAAAGCACTGAATAAACTCATGTAATCACCTTCAAATGTTGAATCACTGCTTGGCATCAAACCCCGTCATAGCCGTCCCGAGCATCTCGCCGGAATTATATCCGCCCTTGCCGTAATTTGCGGTCTCGGGAGCCTGACGCATTGCCTGTATCATGTTAAGGTCAAACTCGACCATTTCCAGAGAATGGGCTATAAGATCCTGATTGTGTTCATTGATCATCCTCACCTGCGTGACAACGCTTTTGAGCCTGTCATGCACTTCGGACAGCCTTTTCTTCTCCTTGGGCTGATTTGACAACAGTTCTATCAAATGTGTCAGCTTTAAGGTTTCAACATCCTTGTTGATTACGTCTGCGATATCAGCGGTTACAGTCTCACGTTTTTTCTCCAGATGACTGATCTGATCCACAACGATTTGTTCTTCATCCGTGATCTTTTGTAATTCTTCAATGTCACCCTTCACTATTACGGGTGTTTTCTTTTCAGCTAATTCAAGAAGTTTTTCATATATGACGCTTTCCTTTTCGAGTGTGGTTATAAGATCCTCCATTAAGCTTGCCATATATTTCCCCTTTCTCTTTAGCTAAAAGCCCTTTCCCATTTGGGAAGAAAGCTTTTAAGTATCAGAAAGCTTACGATACTTAAAAGCTGAACTTCTCCTCAAATTTGGCTAACAGTTTTCCGGCAAAATCATCATTGCTTACACTGTAGTTTCCTGACTGGATCTTTGCTTTCAAAGGATCTGTGATCTCTGATCTGATATCACTCGAACCTGAAACAGCCTGCCTAACGGTCTGCATATCTCTTCCTAAGCTTGATATGCTTACCTGATCGGTACGTGCTGCAGCAGTGGTCCCCGAAACCTTCGTAGGTTTCTTTGCCGAATAGATTTGAGACATTGCGTTATATGCTTCTATACGCATAACACGGCCTCCCTTCCTTGAAAAATTTATCGGTTCAGAGCATCCTTCTCTGACCATCTATATTTTTTATCGGTCTTTTTTTAACAGACTTTAGCACGAATGGTAAATTTTTTTGTTGTTTCAGCCAATTATTGTAAAAAAAGGGCCGTCATGTGACAGCCCTCTTTGGTATCTGTTGTATAAAGATCCGCTCTTTATGCTTTTCCGTCTGATCCAAGCACGTTCTTGATCTTATGAGCAACCATGTCCTTAACAGCCTGACGTGCGGGCTTTAAGTACTGACGGGGATCGAAGTGATCAGGATGCTCTGCGAAATACTTACGGATATTTCCTGTCATTGCAAGACGGATATCGGAGTCGATGTTGATCTTACATACGGCAAGCTTTGCAGCCTCTCTTAACTGCTCCTCGGGGATACCTACTGCATCCGGCATATTTCCGCCATACTGGTTTACCATCTTTACGAATTCCTGAGGAACCGATGATGATCCGTGAAGTACGATCGGGAATCCGGGAAGTCTCTTAATGCACTCTTCAAGCACGTCGAAACGAAGCGGAGGCGGAACAAGGATTCCGTCAGCGTTTCTTGTACACTGTGCTGCAGTAAACTTATAAGCTCCGTGAGATGTTCCGATAGCGATCGCAAGTGAATCACAGCCGGTCCTGTCTACGAATTCCTCAACCTCTTCGGGACGTGTGTAGCTTTCCTTACCTGCCTCTACTACTACCTCATCCTCGATACCTGCAAGTGTTCCAAGCTCAGCCTCTACAACAACGCCGTGCTCATGAGCATAATCAACTACCTGCTTGGTGATCGCAACGTTCTCATCAAAAGGCTTGGATGAGCAATCGATCATTACGGAAGTGAAGCCTCCGTCGATACATGACTTACAAAGCTCAAAGCTGTCGCCGTGATCAAGATGAAGTGCGATGGGGATATCGGGGTTCTCAATGATAGCTGCCTCTACAAGCTTTACCAGATAGGTATGGTTTGCATAAGCTCTTGCTCCCTTGGATACCTGGAGGATAACGGGGCTCTTAAGCTCGCCTGCTGCCTCTGTGATACCCTGTACTATTTCCATGTTGTTTACGTTGAAAGCACCGATCGCGTATCCGCCGTCATATGCCTTCTTGAACATTTCTTTGGTTGTAACTAATGCCATGGTCTTTTTCCTTTCTCTTTTGATTTTTTATGATAGATAAAACCACTTTGCCGGTATGCTGTGACAATCACGGCAGACCACAGGCTTTTGCGGTTTCTTATATCCATCCGCTAGTATAACATCAATATATTAATTCCACAAGAAAAAAAGGAAACACCGGACCGCCTCGGGTCAGATGTTTCCGATACATACTTCCATGATAATATTGCAAAATTAGTTACAGTCTCCACCACAGTATCCCCGACTCCTTAAGCTCCTTAACGGGGATCATTCCCTTTACATCTATAAGGGCTGTCTCTTCTGACTTTCCGTGTTTTGTATGCTCTAAAAGGGCTGACAGACTCATTTTCTTATACTCATCATGTGCTACGGCTAAAATGATGCAGTCGGCATCCTTTATATCATTAAGATCCATGATCTCCACGCCGTATTCTCTTTTTGCCTCATCCTTATCTGCATACGGATCGGTGACAACAGGGGTTATGCCGTATTCCGAAAGCCGCTTTATGATATCGTAGACCTTGCTGTTTCTGATATCGGGACAGTTCTCCTTAAAGGTAAGCCCAAGGATCGCAACCTTGGATTTCTTCGGTGCCTGGGATGCTTCTATCATCTTCTGCACGGCGCAGTCGGCTACATAGGCGCCCATTCCGTCGTTTACGATCCTGCCGTTTAAGATTATCTGGCTGTGATAGCCGAGTTTTTCAGCTTCATAGGTAAAATAATACGGATCGACACCGATGCAGTGGCCTCCCACCAGACCGGGACGGAATCCGAGTGCGTTCCATTTGGTGTTCATTCCATCCACTACTTCATTGGTGTCAATGCCCATTCGGTCAAATACCATGGCAAGCTCGTTCATGAAGGCGATATTTATGTCTCTCTGACTGTTCTCCACCACCTTGATGGCCTCTGCCGTCTTAATGCTTGATACGGGGCAGGTTCCCACCTCTATCACAAGATCGTATACCTTTCCGATCACTGAAAGGGATTCCTCATCCATTCCGGATACGATCTTTTTTATGTTTTCAAGCCTGTGTATCTTATCGCCGGGATTGATGCGCTCGGGAGAATAGCCGATCTTAAAATCCGTTCCGCATTTAAGTCCCGATTCCTTCTCAAGGATAGGCACGCAGACATCTTCGGTCACTCCGGGATATACGGTCGATTCGTATACGACTATGGATCCTTTTTTTAGATTTCTTCCGAGTATGGTGCTTGCCCCGACTACAGGAGAGAGATCCGGAGTATGGTCGGTGTTTACGGGAGTCGGAACAGCCACTATGAA
>JAILPG010000122.1 GCA_024699595.1 Lachnospiraceae bacterium
CCTACGTAAACTGTGGTATTATTCATATGTGACCTCCTTTTGTATGCGGTAATCCCTGTTACCATTGTTATTAGCAACTTTAGTATACAGGTAAATCCACGTTGCTACAAAACGGAGGTCATTACATATTGTCTAAAGACAGGACTGATAATACACAGAAGCCAAGACGGTAAATACTTGCAGGGATATTCTCCTTAATGCTCCCGTTTGCAATGCCATCCATCCAAAGTCTGAAATATTCAAGCATGATCGGCTTTACTATGAGTATGGTCCACGAGGGAGTAAGCAGGATCAACAGTTCCTTCCATGACAGTTCTTCGAATTTTCTTCTGTATGTCTTATGGATGATCCGCATGGACACGTACATGATAATGGCGGCAAGTGCATAATCGATAAGATTCCATATGACAAACTCGACCGCTATGGCTTTCGCATCCGAATGATACCAGTCAAATCCCGATATATACCTGTTTTCAAAAAGACCGATCTCAACAGCGATCTCATACGTCAGAAAGCTCATTACATAAAATGATATGCAAAGGAACAGCTTTTGGATCGGGTTTCGTTTTCTATCCGTAAGCCACACAGCAAAGAATGATATCAGCACTACTATAAACGAGATCCCTTGGAGAAAATCGCTGTCTACCGGGATCAGATAATAAATGAATCGGAAAACAAAGTAGATAACTGCCGCAAGGTACGCTGCCTTAAGCTCCTGTACGAACGGCTTCATCCAGAAGGCATACATTACTGCCATGCTTAAGATGTATGCCGTCACCAGGCACCTGATATAGATATCTGCAAATGATTCAAAATTTGACACGATATAGTCCATTACAGATGCTCCTTACGCGTATAGTAAGACAGATATGATCTTACCAGTTCCTGATACTTTCCTCTGGCAACAGGTATCTCTTCGCCCAGAACAGTCACGGTCTTTGCATCATATGACTTTACGTATGAAAGATTTATAAGATAAGCTCTATGAACCCTGAAAAAGTCATCCCCGGCCACCTTTTCGAGATCAGACATTTTTCCATAGTATTCTATCCGTTCCCGATCCTTCATATGAAGGATGATCCGATGTTCAAGGACTTCCGCATATGCTATTTCCGCAATAATGACCCTTGTATTAACGCCACCGGACTTGATAATAAACGATCTTCTTTCTTCCGTTTCTCTTACATCTGATAAGGCGGATTCGACACTTCTTCTTTCATTTGCAAGATCAATCGCCTTCCTGATCGTCTCGGTAAGCTTACTTTTGTCAAACGGTTTTACAATATACTGAACAGCCCCGACATCGAATGCCTGAAAAACATATTCCTCCACCGCAGTAACAAATACGAGGATGGTCTTATTACCCATCGTACGGAGTATCCGCGCGGCTTTCATCCCATTAATCCCCGGCATTTGAATATCTAAAAACAGGACATCCGCATCAAAGCTTGCGGACACCATATCCGAAGCATCAGAGTATTGTGAAACAAAAGCGTCCGGATCTACTTCCCGTACACACTTTTCTATATAATCCCGTATCGGTTTTTCATCATCACATATGGCGATCTTTATATCATGATCCATGACACAGATTGACTCCTATGGCCTCAGTATACCATCTGTCCTATCGGATCATGCGGGAAAAAAATAACTACTATTACGTGAAACGCGCTTTTTTCGACTTGAACTGTAACAAAAAGGGCGCAGAACGTACGGTGGACGTTTTATTTATATATTCGGTCTTCCACACCGTTTCTTTTGCACAAGAAAGAGAAGAGCCTCCCATTCCAGTGAGGCTCTTCTCTTCTTCTATTCTCTATTAAAACCTATAATCCCTAATTCTCAGGTAATGAAAATCTTACAGGTGCAAATATCTGGGATAAACGGATC
Organism: Lachnospiraceae bacterium; assembly: GCA_024699595.1. The sequence continues at coordinate 1,891 of JAILPG010000122.1, forward strand.
GGGCCTGCCTGCTTGCCGGGCTCTGCATCAAGGAGGGCCTTGCACTGTTTATATTCTGCAGATGTCGGATCGATCACCGGAATGAACAGAATGGACTTGATTCCGTTATGGGTGAAGTGACATCTCTTTGCTATGTTGATCTTCTCGCACAGAGCGATAATAGCTTCAACGTTCAGGCTCGGATCATTTCCAAGGTCAATATCTAAAACAGTTGCTCCGGGATTAGCTGCCAGAGCGCTTTCGATCATGGCATTTATCTGTGCTGCCGTAAGGACATTGCCGGTTGCGGGAGCAGGCACTTCAGCCGTGCCGTTGCTTGTCTCTTCTTTTCAATCCTATGCTCTGGCAAAATGGGGATACTGCTTTTTGATCTCTTTCTTATTTTCATACATCATATTATCTACGATCTGCAATGCATCATCAATGCTTTCATCCTTAACAATGTAGTAGGCACTGGCCACAGAGAAAGGATAATCTACCTGTTTGCTTTTCTCTGCTACTTTATCTAAGAACTCTTGATACATGGCCTCAAATTCAATCTGATCATTACCGATACTGATAACACAGAATTCATCCCCGCCGATGCGATAGCATTTTTCTTTATCTGAAAAGGTTTCTTTTATGATCAAGGCAACATTTTTAATTGCTTCGTCACCTATATTGTGTCCTTGATTGTCATTTAAATATTTTAGGAAATTCAGATCGGCCATAAAAATGATGATATTCTTTTCTTCCCTGATCTCTTTCATATTTGTTTTTAGATCCAGTATTGTTTCCTCATAAGCAGTACGGTTTAATAATTCTGACATCTGATCAAAATGAGCAAGATCATAATTTTTTTTATTCAGCTTTTCCAACTCTGATCTTGTTGCTTCCAATTCCTCGAGAGTTGTCTGCAGTTTTACATAGTCCGGAGTTTCCAGGGAAAAGAAAGTAACCAACATGATCAGTGAAGCTCCAAACATGATTATTAAGACGTTCTTGAAGAATAAAACCTGAAATATTATCGGCAGAACATACAGCGATATAATAATGGTCCCGTACAGTATCTGTGCTTTTCCAAGTACCCTTTTGTTTATGATCATGGATATTCCCGCCATTACTATGAATAAGATGGAAACAACATGCATAACATAAAACCAGTCACCATGGGTATATATATTATCTTCGGTGATATAAAAGAAAAATCCCCAGAATATATTTGCAATAATCGCAATTTCCTCTATTATCAGCAATATCAGCTTTGTTTTTACAAGGATCTTTTTCCCGTTTTCGGGAATTATATGATAATCAATATAGGCACCGAGCAGATAACACAGTATCGTACCGAAAAAGAAGTATGCCGTGTTCACCAGGATATTGCTGATCCTTGAGAAAATATCATTATATGAGATTACATAAGCAGATAATATATCGAAGGACTGCGTAACGATCAGAATTATGCTCATAATTCTGAAAAGCATGTTTTTCCTGTTTCTCATTGGATAATCGATACAGGAATACACAAATATAAAAAGAACAAATATTTGTGCCGTTATTTCATATTCCACGTCATACAGCATTCCAGTTTCCTCAAGATTTATATTATATCCCGGTTCATTTACGGCAGAATCGTAACATCGT
>JAILPG010000164.1 GCA_024699595.1 Lachnospiraceae bacterium
TCATGCTGTCCGTGAATGTCTATGAGTAACGATGCGATCTCCTTTACCGTTGAGATCGGCACAGTCTCTCCGTTGATCCTCGATATGCTCCTTCCACCGGAAATGCGTCTCGTCAGTATTATCTGATCATCCTCCGTTCCGATTGAAAGTTCCTTAAGCTTATTCTTTATCTCCTCATCCTTTACTTCAAAGGTCAGCTCCGAAAGGGCATATTCGGTGTTTTCCCTGACTATGTCCTTAGGCACGCGGGCACCGAGTGCAAAGTTGACCGCATCAATAATAAGAGACTTACCTGCACCGGTCTCTCCACTCAGTACATTAAAGCCTCCTTCAAAATCAAGCTCCACTTCGTTTATCAGAGCTATGTTTTTTACGTGAAGATTTAATAACATCCTTATCCTTTCATTTTTCTTCCGAGTGTGTATAAAAAGCTCTCTTTATCCAGTCTGATCATCTTAGTACTTACCAAAGCCTTTTTAACGACAACCTCATCGCCTGCCTTAAGATTCATGTTGACCCCTCCGTCAAAAGATACCGATGCCTCGTATTCCCTAAGGAATCTCCCTCCCAGTACCTTTATCCTTATCTCATCTTCGGCAGACAGGACTATCGCTCTTGTATTCAGTGTATGCGGACAAATCGGATTTATGACGATAAGCTCGGCTACAGGCTCTACTATGGGACCTCCCGCCGAAAGATTATAGCCTGTAGAACCTGTAGGAGTGGAAATGATAACCCCGTCGGCACTGTATGTATTAAGCAGCATGTCGTTAACATAGATCTCGTATTTGATGACCCTTAAGCTTCCGTATCTGGAAATGATTATATCGTTAAGAGCATGTTCCGAATTAAATATCCCGTTTATGAGACACTTTCCGGATAACATCATTCTCTCCTCGATGTAATAATCACCGTTTATCAGCCTGTCCAGTGCGGGTATGACATTATCCCGCTCAACCTCCGTAAGATAACCGACATATCCTAGATTTATTCCAAGCATCGGAATGGAATGCACTGTATTCTTTCCTGCGACCTGTATAAATGTACCGTCGCCTCCGAGCACGAGAATACACTCCGCCGAAAAAGCATCTTTCGAAAGCTCCCTCCCGTAACCGTCATCTCTTATTATGCTCTCACCTGTTACGGTACATCCGTGATCGGTCAGATATTTTTCGATATTCCCCGTGACCTTAAGTGAGGGATCACTGTCCTTATTGGCTACTATGTGAAATCTCTTCATCTATTTATCCAGTTCCTCATGCGCAGACACCGTAACCCGGTGTACCGCCTCCTCGTCAAATCCGCTGTTGATCGTCAAAACAGATCCGTCATCACCGATCTTCTTAATGTATATCAGGTATTCAATATTCCCTTCCGGTCCCTTGATGGGTGAAAAGGAAAGCCCCTTTACCAAAAACCCCGATTCCGTGCACATAACGATAACGTTTCGTATCACCTCTTCATGGATCTTTATGTCTTTTACCACACCCTTTTTCCCGACCTTATCCCTTCCGGCCTCAAACTGCGGTTTTATAAGACATACCATCTCCGCCCCGTCTTTTATGATCTGTGCCGCATTCGGCAGTATCTTTGACAGGGAGATAAAAGAAACATCCGCCGATGCAAAATCAACAGGTCTGTCTATCCTGTCCTTTGACATATAACGGAAATTGGTTTTTTCAAAGCAGCTCACTCTCTCATCATTTCGCAATTTCCAGTCAAGCTGGCCGTATCCTACATCTATAGAGTAGACAAAGGCCGCTTTGTTTTGGAGCATGCAGTCGGTAAAGCCCCCTGTCGAAGCACCGATATCCATGCACACAAGCCCTTCAAGATCTATGTCAAATTCCTTCAGGGCTTTTTCAAGCTTAAGTCCCCCGCGGCTTACATATCTGATCGCGTTTTCCTTAAGCATTATCTCAGCTTTGTCACTGTCGATCATTGTACCGGGCTTGTCTTCTCTCTGACCGTTTACAAATACGTTTCCGGACATTATGAGTGCTTTGGCTTTTTCTCTTGAAGATGCAAGTCCCCTGCCTGTAAGGATTACATCAAGACGTTCTTTCATCAACCCTCCCGGTGATCCTGCTTCTTAAAGGTTCTTCGTTAAGCTTTTTTAATATCTTCTCCGTGATGGAATCAGTATCGATCCCTGTCTCTTTCTTAAGGATCTCCACGTTGCCATGCTCTATAAACTCATCCGGAAGCGCGATGTTTATAAGCTCAAAGTCAAGCTTCTTCTCATCCGCATATTCTCTTACCTGCTGCCCGAATCCGCCTATATACACATTTTCCTCAAGTGTCACTAACAGGCTGTGTGTTTTGGCGATCTGCGATATCATATTTTTGTCAAAAGGCTTAACGAATCTCGCATTAATGAGAGAGCAGGAATATCCTCTGGCTGAAAGCCTCTCCCTTACTTCAAAGGCCGTCTTTACCATGCTTCCGACAGCAAAGAGTGCTATATCGCTCTCTCCGAAGATCACCTCACTCTTACCGTGGGACAGCGGTTCCCTGTACATCTCAAGACCGTCATATGCTATCCCTCTCGGATACCTTATGGCGATCGGGCCCGGATATTTTACGGCATATTTTATCATATCCGACAGTTCCCACTTGTTCTTGGGTGCCATAACCGTCATATTGGGTATTCCGGACAGATATGACAGATCAAATATGCCCTGATGGGTCTCTCCGTCAGACCCGACAAGTCCCGCCCTGTCTATGCAGAATACTACGGGCAGATTCTGTATGCTTACATCATGGAGGATCTGGTCATAAGCTCTCTGTAAAAAAGAAGAATAAACCGCAACTATCGGCCTAAGCCCCCCTGCCGCTAGTCCTGCCGCAAAAGTCACGGCATGCTGCTCTGCTATTCCGACATCAAAGAATCTGTCGGGATACATCCTTGCAAATCTTTTAAGTCCCGTTCCGTCGGGCATTGCCGCGGTAATGGCTACCACCTTGTCATTTCTTGCTCCGAGCTTGGTCATTACCGTTGAAAAAACATCCGTATAATTAGACTTTGTACGATTTCTTACCGGAAGACCGGTCTCAATGTCAAACGGCTCGGTTCCGTGGAATCTTGCAGGATGCCGTTCCGCAGGCATATATCCCTTGCCCTTGCTCGTATATACATGAACCATTACGCATTTGGGTATCTTGCGTGCTTCCCTGAACATCTTGACCATGGCATTTATGTCATGTCCGTCAACAGGTCCCAGATAGGTGATGCCCATATCCTCAAAGAACATTCCGGGAACCACGAGCTGCTTGAATCCGCTCTTGTATCTTTTCAGCGTGTCAAGCATATGATCACCGATCTTTGGTATCTTGATAAGCTGGTTCTCAAGATCGATCTTAAAATTCTTATAAGGCTCCGCGGTCCTTATCTTTCTTAAGTACTTTGACAGGCCGCCAACATTCTCGGCTATGGACATTTCATTATCGTTCAGCACGATCACATAGTTGGTCTTTAACCTCGAAGCATTATTAAGTGCCTCAAAGGCCATGCCTCCGGTAAGTGCGCCATCCCCGATAACGGCAAATACACCGTAATCCTCTCCCTTTATATCCCTTGCCTTTACAAGTCCGAGTCCTGCGGATATTGAAGTAGAGCTGTGGCCGGTGTCAAATACATCGCACTCGCTTTCCTTTCTCTTAGGAAAACCGCTCATCCCGCCGTATTTGCGCAGGCTGTCAAAACCTTCTCTCCTGCCGGTGAGAAGCTTATGAGTGTATGACTGATGCCCGACATCCCATATTATCTTATCCTGCGGCAGATCCGCGACCAGATGCAGGGCCATTGTAAGCTCCACCACACCGAGATTGGATCCGAGATGCCCTCCGGTCACGCTTATCTTGTTTACCAGAAAATCCCTGATCTCCTGGGACAGTCTGTCATAATCCCCGGGGTCGATCTTCTTTATGTCGTTAGGGGCGTTTATATTATCTAAGATCATGACTTCCTCTTATTTTCTCCTGTCTGTCAGTGACAGTATCAGTTCCTCCAAAAATTCAGTGTCGCCTTTTATCTCTCTTAATATCTTTACGGCCTCGGAAGAATATGCTTCACAGTCCTTCTTTGACTGATCGAGGCCATGTATATCAACATAAGTCCTCTTATTGTTCTTCTTATCAGATCCTACGGGTTTTCCAAGCTCCTTCTCATCTCCGATGACATCCAGAATGTCATCCTGTATCTGAAAAGCGATACCGACCTTCGTACCAACATCTTCCATGGCTTTAATGTCTTTTTCATCCGCACCCGCAAGTATGGCTCCGATCATAAACGGTGCCTCGATAAGTGCAGCCGTCTTAAGCCTGAAGATAAACTCGATATCATCCCCGTCAAGCATGATCGCCTTATCCTCAGCCTCAACGTCATATACCTGGCCGCCTACCATTCCGTATATTCCGGCCTTTGTGGAAAGGACGGAAAGAGCCCTTAATGCCCTTTTCTGATCTTTTTCATCGCCGCACTTTTCAATCCCCGAAAGAGACACTTCATAGGCTCTGTTTAAAAGGGCGTCTCCGGTAAGGATAGCCATGTCCTCTCCATAAACGGCGTGAGTGGTCTTCCTGCCTCTTCGGTACATATCGTTATCCATAGCCGGAAGATCATCGTGAACAAGGGAATAGGTATGGATCATCTCTATTGCAGCCATAAACGGCTCAAGGCAGGGGCTGTTTCCGCAGAAAAGATCATGTGAAGCCTTCATAAAGACAGGCCTTAACCTCTTTCCTCCTGCAAGAATACTGTAATTCATGGCATCGATCACCGTCTTCTGTCTGCCGGAAACCTCTAATACGGCATATTTTTGCAATACCTGTTCACAGTACTCTGTCTCTTTTTTCAAGTGCTCATTCATATTCATCAAGTTCTCCGTCAGAGTTCATAAGCAAGACCTTTTTTTCCACCCTGTCTATCTTTTCATTGCAGGTCTTTACAAGCTCTATTCCTTTTTTATACAGATCAAAGCTGTCATCAAGGTTTTTTCCTTCTTCATCCATTTCTTTCAGGATCTTATCAAGCTCTCCGAATATTTCCTCAATCGACAGTTCCTCATTCTCATTTTTGATATTGGTGTTTTCTTCAGACATACGCTCCGCCTTTTTGTAAACCTTTCTCTATATTTCTTCTCTTTTCACCTGTTTGACCCTTATAACGGCAGCATTTATATCCCTGCTGATCATATGTATAAGGATCTCATCTCCGGATAGAAGCCTGCTGTCGCTTCCCACTACCTTTCCGTCTGATTCGACCAGGGCATACCCGCTCTTTAAGCGTTTAAGCGGCGACAGGCTCTCAAGCTTTCCCGAATACAGTACGAGCCTGTTCTTTCTGTCGGTAAGGGATGCATTCATCCGCTCCGAAAGCTTATCAGATGCAGATGCAAGCTGCATTCTCATTTCCCTCAGTCTCCCCTCAGGACTTTTAGCCATTATCCTAAGCTTCAGCTTTTCAAATCTGCTCTTTTTTTCATTAAGGATAAACATGAAAGATTTTTTCAGGTTTTTTCCATACCCGAGTATCCTTTCATCCAGATCGTGAAGATCATAAACGACAAGCTCTGCGGCAGCCGAAGGAGTCGGCGCCCTGAGATCTGCGACAAAATCACATATCGTGGTATCAGTTTCGTGTCCGACGCCAGAGATAATAGGGGTATTGCAGTCAAATACGGCTCTGGCTACAGTCTCCTCGTTAAATGCCCACAGATCCTCTATCGATCCTCCGCCTCTTCCGACGATGATCACGTCTGCATCGGAGTTATCCAGCGCTCTTATACCCTCTGCGATCGAGTAAGCCGCCCCGTCTCCCTGTACTTTTGCAGGATACAGTATAAGCTGCACATAGGGATTATGCCTCTTTGTAATATTTATGATATCCCTTATTGCTGCTCCGGTGGGGGCCGTCACTATCCCGACCGTTTTTACATACTTAGGGATCGGTTTTTTGTACTGCGCAGAGAACATCCCCATATCCTCAAGTTTTTGCTTCAGCGCCTCGAATCTTGCATGGAGATCACCTTCACCGTCAAGAACGATCTGTTTTGCATACAGCTGGTATTTTCCGTCACGGACATAAATATCCACCTGCCCCAGAGCAATAATGTTCTGCCCTTCGGTAAGTGTAAAAGAAAGTCCCTTTCTGTTACCGGAAAACATGACACAGGCAAGTGTTCCGCCCTCATCCTTCATGGTGAAGTAAATATGACCTGAGGAGTGGTATTTTACGTTGGATACCTCTCCCTTTACGTAAATAGACCGCAGCATATAATCCTGCGTGAACATGTTCTTTATATATGAGTTAACATAGGAAACTGAATATACATTATTCATAGGTCATCATCCGGAGACGATCAGCTCTTATCGGCCAGATCTGAAATGCCGGATAATATACCGTTTACAAAAGCTGCCGATTCGTCCTGTCCGTATTTTTTGGCAAGCTCCACGGCCTGATCTATAGCAACCCCTGTAGGGATGTCATCATCAAAAAGAACCTCATATGCAGCAAGCCTCAGTATTGTCAGGTCAGCCTTTCCCATTCTTTCGGTCGACCATCCCTTTGACGCTTTGTTAATGATATCATCAAGCTGCGGCAGCATCTCTGATATCCTGTTGTATTTATCTTTTATATATTCCTCATCGCCGTTATCCGTAACGATATCCAGACCATCCTCATCCCCGCGGGTGGGTTCTTCAAAATAGAGTCTCTTCTGATCATTCATATCCGACATCGGATTAAACTCTATCCTGAATAACAGTCTGAATAAGTGTTCTCTGATATCCTGTCTCTTCATTACGGCCTCTTATGCTTGCTTTGAAGTATCTATACCGGATATCCTGATGCTCACATCGCTTACCTCAAGTCCTGTCATGCTCTCAATAGCGTTCTTTACTCTTTCCTGAACCTTTTTGCAGGTGACGGGAATGTTATATCCATAATCCATGATCAAAGCAAGCCTTACGGATACCACCGAATCCTCCACCTCAACGGTAACGCCCTTTGAAAGTGTACGCATGCCGACCTTGCTCATCAGCTCATTCGTGATATTGTTAACGGTCGATGCAACACCTTCAACTTCGGTTGCAGCAATGCCGGCTATGTTAGCGACAACATCATCGGCGATCCTTATTTCACCTTCTGCGCTCTCAACATTCTTATATGTATCTTTTTCCTTATCAGTATCTTTTGCCATGATCTTATTCTCCTGGATAATTGATATATATACCTTTTCGAGTCAGCTCGAACGATATGTGACTTTTGACGCCTGTATCATACATTATACCAAAAATATCTTATTTTTCATATCAAAATGATCTCGAAGCGGTTCTTTTCGTTGCAGGCTTATGTATCGCATACTTCCTGTCACAGATCGATAAGTATCTCGTTATGACCGGGTATCTCCGCATAGCTTACAGAGGTATCCCTGAGATATTTAAAGATCTTTCGCCTGTCAAAGAGATAATACTTCATATCCGAGTATACCTGCTCATCACTGCATTTGATGGTTATCGAATACTCTCCGCTGTTATATGCCCTTATAAAGGCCTGTTCCAGCGCATCTTCATCTATTGATGTAAAATACAGACCCTCCCTGACATAATAGTTGGCATCAACGCTTTCACATTCCGGAATTGGTACGGAGTTTTCGATCTCATGAGTAATCCCTATCTCATCGGTTGTGATGCACAGGTAATCATAATTGATCTCTGAGGATGTATAGGATCCGTTAACCGCTTCGGGTTCACCGTCCTTATTCACCCGGTTATACGGCGAATCTCCCCAGGTCGGATCCACGTGATAATACTGCCCGTCAATCCTTACGAGATCCCACACATGATGCTCGCCTTCCTTAACAGATCCTTCCACAAGAGTACAGAAAATGCCGAGATCATTGAGAATATACTGCATTGCCTTGGCATATCCCTGACAGATGCTCCTCTTTTCTGCAAATACACTGACAATGTTCTGGTTGTTGGGAGCACTCTTGTCATACTCCGTATTCTTTACTATGTATTCATACACCTTTTTAACCTTAGTGTATTCATCCGCATCATAAGGGATAGTAGCCTCACATTTTTTTACATATTCATCTATTACCGGCCCGTAACCCTGTATCTCTTTCTCGTCCATGATATACGTTCCGCTCATTGCGATCTTTTCGGGCACACCGTTTCTTGTATATGTCTTAATCGAATAACCCTTCACAAAAAAGAGCTCCGGATGATCCATAAGTACACAGTCAAATGCAAAATCGATAAGATCCGTATCAAGAGTCGGCATATACACCTCGGTCTTAAACCCGGATATTATCTCATATATGTCATCATAGACACTTCTTTGGTCATCATTACTGAGACATGAGTATGCATATGCATGGACATCGTCTGTTATCGTTGAAGGCTCTGCAGGCTTAATGCTGTTATTTTGAAGCACTTCCTCAGATGTGTCGTCGATCTCGACCTGTTCCTGTATCCGGTCCTCATCATCATTGACGATTATTATCTCATTATCCGGTTCCGAAGGCACGGATGTCACAGTATTACTGTTATTCCCGGCCGGAATATCTTTTATCGGAGGTGCTCCCTGCGAACATCCGGCGAGTAATATAGCGGTTGTTATCGTTATCAATAACACTTTAGTCTTCATATTTTTTCCTCTTCTGCTTTGATCAGTTCCTGCTGAACTCGGCAAGCTTCAATCCCTCATTTCTCTCAAGAGTCATTCCGACACTCCAGCTATTGATGAACAGTAACAAGGGATTTCCTTTAAGATCCTTTATCTTTTTCATGTCTGAGGTGCCTGTAAGCTTCTCTACGTCCACCTCATCCTTATTCTCTATCCATCTGATGTATTCATACGGAAGATTCTCAAGTATTATCTCGACATTATACTCATTTTCCAGCCTGTATTTAAGTACCTCAAACTGAAGAACACCTACAACCCCGACTATTATCTCCTCAAGTCCGGTATTGAATTCCTGAAAGATCTGGATCGCACCCTCTAAAGCTATCTGGGTGATCCCTTTCACGAACTGTTTCCTCTTCATCGTATCCACCTGACGGACTCTGGCAAAGTGCTCCGGTGCAAAGGTCGGGATACCCTCATACCTGAATTCGTCCCCCGGGCTGCACAGTGTATCTCCTATGGCAAATACACCCGGATCAAATACTCCGATAATATCCCCCGCATAGGCCTCTTCGACCATGTGTCTGTCGGATGCCATCATCTGCTGTGGCTGGGAAAGCTTCATTATCCTGCTTCTCTGTACATGCTTTACTTCCATCGAAGGATCATACCTTCCCGAACAGATCCGCATGAATGCCACCCTGTCCCTGTGCGCCTTGTTCATGTTTGCCTGTATCTTAAACACAAAAGCGGAAAACTCTCTTTCAGCCGGATCTATTATTCCGGTATCAGCCTTTCTTGCAAGCGGAGGAGTTGTCATTTTGAGAAAGTATTTTAAGAATATCTCCACTCCGAAATTGGTTAGAGCCGATCCGAAGAAAACAGGAGTGAGCTCTCCTTTGGTAACAAGCTCCTGGTCAAAAGGTGCACTTGCTCCGTCAAGAAGATCGGTCTCTTCGCAAAGTTTCTCCCACGCGTCCTCTCCTATCCTGTCCTTAAGCATGTCATCAGATATGGATATCTCCTCACTGGTTCCTTCCTTTGTCCCCTTCTCGGTATCCGAATACGTGATCACCTTTTTTGTGTTTCTGTCGTATACACCTTTAAAAGATTTACCCGAGCCTATCGGCCAGTTGACCGGACAGGTAGAAATGCCCAGCTCCTTTTCAATGTCATCAAGCAGGTCAAAGGTATCATTTGCATCCCTGTCAAGCTTGTTGATGAACGTAAAAATGGGGATCTTCCGCATCACACAGACCTTAAAGAGCTTTCTTGTCTGTGCCTCAACACCTTTACTGGCATCTATCACCATGACTGCAGAATCCGCAGCCATCAGTGTTCTGTATGTATCCTCGGAAAAGTCCTGATGTCCCGGTGTGTCCAGTATATTGATACAGAAACCGTCATATTCAAACTGAAGTACCGAGCTGGTGACGGATATTCCTCTTTCCTTCTCTATTTCCATCCAGTCGGACACGGCATGCCTTGCAGTTGCCTTGCCTTTTACGGAGCCCGCAAGATTTATCGCACCGCCGTAGAGAAGAAACTTTTCCGTAAGAGTTGTCTTACCGGCATCGGGATGCGATATTATCGCAAATGTCCTTCTTCTGTTTATTTCTTTTTTTATATCTGCCATTTATTTATATATGGCTTGTAAAAGCCGCCTTTCTGACTGTCCTGTTAATGTTTGGGATCTTATATCCGCGAAGTAATACCCCTGTGATCAAATATCATGAAAGAAGGGAAGAGCCGTCAGTCTTATTATCTATCTCAAGTATATCAAGCACCGTGGCTGCGATATCGGCAAAGGTGCTCCTGGTACCGTAGTTCTTTGGCTCTATATGCTTTCCGTATATAAGATACGGCGTGTACTCCCTCGAATGGTCCGTCGAAACCGTAAATCCCGGATCGCATCCGTGATCTGCGGTTATCATCAGGACATCGTCATCTCTCATCAGATCGAATATCTCAGGCAGCCTGTCATCAAAATATGCAACAGCCTTTGCGTATCCGTCCACATCATTTCTGTGTCCGTAGAGCATATCATAATCCACAAGGTTTACAAAAAGGATTCCGTTAAAATCCTTCTTCATATATTCAATTGTCCTGTCTATTCCTTCTGCGTTATTCTTCGTGTATACATATTCTGTGATACCCACGCCCGCAAAGATGTCATTTATCTTTCCAACACCTATGGAATCCAGGCCTGCATTTTTTATATGATCAAGCATCGTCTCTTTTGGAGGTAACAGCGAGAAATCATGCCTGTTTGCGGTTCTTGTATAATTTCCCGAAGTTCCGATAAAAGGTCTTGCTATCACCCTGCCCACACCGTGCTTTCCGGTCAGGATCTTTCTTGCGATCCTGCAGTATTCATACAGTGTTTCAACAGGAACGACCTCTTCATGAGCAGCTATCTGAAATACCGAATCTGCTGATGTATAGACGATCAGGTCACCGGTCCTTACATGCTCATCACCGAATTCGTTGATCACAACAGTACCCGAATACGGCTTGTTGCACAGAACTCCTCTTTTCGTCTGTTTCTTGAACTCATCCAGTACCTCGTCCGGAAATCCGTCCGGATAAACAGGCAATGCTCTCTCAGATATGACTCCTGCAATTTCCCAGTGTCCGATCGTTGTATCCTTGCCTGCCGATGCCTCACGCATCCTTGCATATGCACCTGAGGTATTATCAATCGACGGCGCATAATCCACCCCGTCTATATTGAAAAGCCCGAGCTTTCCGAGATTATCCGCTTTGAAATAACTGCTTGAATAACATGACCTTAAGGTATTGGACCCGACATCGCCGAATTTGTCGGCATCAGGAGCTTCTCCTATTCCAAAGCTGTCCATAACTATGAGTATAACTCTCTTATCTGATCTCATTCTTCCCTCCGCAATAACCCGTATGCTTTATACGGGACATACCTTATACAGGCTATAAGATTCTATCACAAATATCCTATTTATTCCACAAAACATCCTTTTTTCTCTGTTTCAGCGGTTTCCTAACGATATCTTTTTTATCGCCCCGATGGCAGGTCACATGTAATTTATTGCTTGTATAGATTTATAACACATAACTCGGACAGTTGTCAGACAAATCATTTCTTTTCATGGTTCAAAGCAGGCAAAAAGATGTATACAAGCTTTTCCACATTTTTCTGATTTTTCATAATCAAAACTGATGTGATTCCTCTTATCCACATTATCCACAGTTTTAATCCCAGTATTTATCGGCGTTTTGGGACATCGCGCATCGATCATCATTAATTTAAATCATGATATAATACCGGGACCCCCTGTGGATAACCTTCGAAAAAAGTGGTTTTATGTCGCATGTATTTTATAAACAGGTCCAATAAAAATCTTGCGTAAAAATAATAAAATGAAAAAAATACACCGGTTTTTTATGTACCGGTGTATTTCTTGATGCCGTTTTTTCGCGGTCCTGGTCTTATTACCTGGCGTCTTTTATCGAGAACGATATCCTTCCCATCTTGTCCTTTCCGAGGCACTTAACCGTAACCTCATCGCCAAGCGTAAGCACATCTTCCACATGATTGATCCTCTCTTTTGCGATCTTTGAGATATGAACCATTCCTTCCTTGCCGGGAGCAAACTCAATAAATGCTCCGAACTCCTTGATGCTTACCACCTTGCCTTTATAGATCTGGCCTTCCTCAAACTCGGTCGTGATTATCTTTATGAGTTCAACAGCCTTATCCATCATTGCAGGATCTGTTCCGCAGACAGATACATTTCCGTCATCGGTGATATCGATCTTGACACCGGTCTGTTCGATAATGGCATTGATAGTTTTTCCTCTCTGTCCTACAACATCACCGATCTTCTCAGGATCGATCTTCATCTGAATGATCTTGGGTGCATATTCACTTACTGTCTTTCTGGGCTCAGCGATAGCCGGCTTCATACAGGTATCCATGATAAAGAGCCTTGCCTCACGGCATCTTGCTATGGCACCTTCTACCATGGGCCTTGTAAGACCATGGATCTTGATATCCATCTGGATCGCGGTTATTCCGTCAGTCGTACCTGTAACCTTGAAATCCATGTCTCCGAAGAAATCCTCAAGACCCTGGATATCGGTTAACAGTACATAATCATCATCGGTATCTCCTGTTACCAGACCACAGGATATTCCTGCAACCATCTTCTTTATCGGTACGCCGGCTGCCATAAGTGACATACATGAAGCACAGGTGGAAGCCATTGAAGTGGAACCGTTTGACTCAAAAGTCTCTGATACGCATCTTATCGCATAAGGGAACTCTTCCTCTGAAGGAAGTACGGGTATGAGTGCTCTCTCTGCGAGCGCTCCATGACCGATCTCACGTCTTCCCGGACCTCTTGAAGGCTTGGTCTCGCCTACGGAATATGACGGGAAATTATAATGATGCATGTATCTCTTTGCAACTTCATTGGAATCAAGACCATCGATCTTCTGCATCTCAGAAAGAGGAGCAAGTGTACAGATATCGCAGATCTGTGTCTGTCCTCTTGTGAACATTGAGGATCCGTGTACTCTCGGTATTATGTCAACCTCTGCAGCAAGCGGTCTTATCTGGGTGATCTCCCTGCCGTCCGGTCTCTTGTGATCCTTTAAGATCATCTTTCTGACTGTCTTTTTCTCATACTGATATACGGCCTCGCCCAGTATTGAAAGCCATTCCTCATTATCAGCGAAAGCTTCTTCAAGCCTTGCAGTTATCTTTCCGATATTCTCTTCCCTGACCATCTTGTCATCGGTGAATACCGCATTCTCCATCTCTTCCTGGGGCACGAGTCTCTTCATCTCGGCAAACATTTCCTCAGGAACGGCACAGCTAGTATATTCGTGTTTTTTCTTTCCGACCTCATCAACGATCTTGTTGATGAAAGCGATGATCTCCTGATTGATCTGGTGAGCCATGTAGATAGCCTCGATCATCTTTGCCTCGGGGATCTCATTTGCTCCTGCTTCGATCATTATTACTTTTTCGCTGGTTGATGCAACGGTAAGATTAAGGTCTCCGACCTTCCACTGCTCCTGACCGGGATTTACTATCAGTTCCCCGTTTATCATTCCGATCTGAGTCGTAGCACAGGGGCCGCAGAAAGGTATATCGGAAATACTGGTTGCTATGGCAGATCCAAGCATAGCCAGAAGCTCAGGTCTGCAGTCGGGATCAACCGAAAGTACCAGATTGTTCAGTGTGCAGTCATTTCTGTAGTCCTTGGGAAAGAGAGGACGCATGGGTCTGTCAATTACACGTGATGTAAGAATGGCATTTTCTGATGCTTTTCCTTCTCTCTTATTGAATCCTCCCGGGATCTTTCCTACGGCATACATCTTCTCTTCATACTCAACGCTTAAAGGGAAGAAATCTATACCCTCTCTCGGCTTCTCCGATGCCGTAGCGGTACTTAATACCGTTGTGTCTCCATAGTGCATTAAAGCAGCACCGTTAGCCTGTTTAGCCACACGTCCCACATCTACGGTAAGCGTACGGCCGCCAAGCTCCATTGAATAACTCTTGTAGCTCATTTTTTCTCCTTTCCTTTACGGTCAGTGACCGTATCATAAGATGAAATCATAAAACACAGGACAGAAGAAAAGTTCCGAAACTACTGAGCAGACAACAAATCCGGTGTTTATTGCCACCTCAGTGGTCTCGGCTGTCTCTTCTGTCGCTGGATGTTCTTTTTTTACAAAAAGGGCGGACTGAATCCACCCTTTTATGTTTGCATTATTTCCTTAAGCCAAGTCTCTTTACGAGATCACGATATCTTTCAATATCTTTGGATTTAAGATAATCAAGAAGGCCTCTTCTCTGACCTATCATCTTGAACATACCTCTTGCGGAATGATGATCCTTGGGATTAACCTTTAAATGCTCGGTAAGCTCCCTTATCCTCTCCGTAAGAACGGCTACCTGTACCTCGGGTGATCCTGTGTCGCCTTCAGAACGGGCATATTCCTTCATGATCTCTGTCTTCTTTTCCTTTGATATCATATCTGTTCCTCCTTAAGTGTATTCGCCGGTACTGCGACCAGGTCGGAGATTCCATGCCCCCGGTACCGGTATCATGCTATATGGGTATAAATACCCGCAACATACAAGATATTAACACAACTTTATATTATTGTAAACCCCAAATACAGTCTTACAGCAGTAATGACAGCACATACCCGTCTGTCAGGCACCGGTAATGCCCGTCTTTCAGGCCTCCATGATCCTGTCAGCCCTCTTTGCGGCACCCTTTTCGGCATCTAACGTAGCAAAGGCAATATTGATGGAGTGATCCGCAACCCTTTCAAGTCCGCTGACTATATCCGAGAACAGCATTCCAGCCTCGGGAGAACACTCTGCCGCAGTCAGCCTGTCTATGTGGGCCTGCTGCAGCTCTCTTTCCTTCTCATCAACAGCATCCTCAAGATGGATAATATCCTCAAGATGTTCTTCATTATTATTTGCAAACATATCTATCGAATATCTTATCAGCGTATTTACCATATCAAGCATGCTGCCGAGCTCACGCTGCGCTTCCTTTGTGAAGGAGAGGTTCTTTTCCTTTCTCACGACTGCTGCATCGGCCACGTTTTCGGCATGGTCTCCTATCCTTTCGATATCATTTACGACATGGAAGAGCGATCCTATGAGATTTGCATCATCAACAGGCAGATCGGTCTGGGATATCTTTACCAGATAATCCGTAATGGAATGATTCAGGAAATTGATGTTCTGCTCGGTCTCATACACGAGATCTATATCTTCCTGATCCAGAGTGATAAGTGCGTTCATGGCTCTGTTTAAATTCTCGCTTGCAAGCAGAGCCATTCTCTCAAGCTCCTTGGTAGCTTCTATAACGGCTGTAGCAGGTGAGAAAATGTTGTTTCCGCCGATGTATTTTAACTTCATATTCTCTCTGTAACCGATCTTCTGATCCTCTCCGCGCACGAACAGGTACGTCATCTTTACGAGCAGCTTGGAAAACGGCAGGAACATGATCACCTGAAGGATCTTGAATATGGTATGCGCATTTGCGACCTGTCTTCCGATATTGTCTCCTGACACGATCCTTAAGGAATCGATCACCTGTCCCATAAAAAGCTTTAGGATAACATATATCACGAGGGATCCCAACACATTGAACAAAAGATGTATGAGTGCGGCTCTCTTTGCGTTCTTTTTACCTGCAAGCGAAGCAAGCATCGCACTGCAGCAGGCTCCAATATTGCACCCGAGTATCATATACAGCGATATCGGCAATCCCAAAAGCCCCTGATTTGCCATTAACAGTATGATACTGACGGTAACGGATGACGACTGGATGATACCGGTTATAAGAGTTCCTATGATAATGGCCAGTGCCGGGGATGTAAGAGTTGCAAAAAAGGCCGGAACGGCCGGAATGTCCTTAAAGCTGTTCATCGCCTCGGACATTATCGACAGACCCATGAACAATACACCAAATCCGGTAAGTATCTCACCGGCTTTGTTGATCATGGATTTCTTGATGAAATAAAGCATTATCACTCCGAGAAACACGAAAACCGGAGCGTACTGTGAAAGGTTGAAGGAAACAAGCTGTGAAGTGACCGTTGTACCGATATTGGCACCAAGTATTACTCCCACGGCCTGATACAGGTTCATGATGCCGGAGTTTACAAAGGTTACCACCATTACGGTACAGGCACTTGAGGACTGGATGATACCGGTAAACACGATACCGACTAACATTCCCGTATATTTGTTTGTGGTAAATATCTCGAGTATCTTTCTCAGCTTGGCTCCAGCTGCCTTTTCGATGCCTGAGCTCATAAGGTTCATGCCGAACAGAAAGAGACCAAGACCTCCGAACAACGTGATAAAAATGGTCGACGCCATTATCTTCTCCTTTTATATGTGCTGTTTATGCCACTCTTCTCCAAGCTTTATATCCTTATCCATCTGCGCCTTAAGCAGATCCACGCTTCCGAAATCCTTTTCCTCTCTTACATAATGATACAGAGAGACTAACAGGTCATCACCGTATATCTCATCATTAAAATTATAGATATAGGTTTCAACACCCTTAACCGTTTCCTCTTTTGACCCGTTCTTTATCACAGTGGGCTTTAAACCGATATTGGTTATCGAACGGTATTCTACGCCCATATGGCGGACCCTCGAATAATAGACACCGCTTTTTGGCATCAGCTTTTCAGGTCGCGGAAGCAGGTTGACCGTGGGCATTCCGATAGTCCTTCCCAGTTTTCTTCCATGCACCACCGTCCCGTAAAACATATAGGGTCTAAGCAGCATATCATCTGCCTTTTCTATTTCTCCTCTGATTATATGCTCTCTGATACGGGAAGAGCTGACCGGTTCATTCTCATAAAAAACCTTATCGACGACATCCACGCAAAGACCCATGCTGTCCCTGTATGAATTAAGAAGAGCGACATCTCCTGCACCCTTATAACCAAAGCTCAGATCGCTTCCGCATACTATCGCCCTGCAGTTAAGCTTCTCCATCAGGATATCCTCGACAAAGCTCTCAGCACTAATGCAGGCTGTTTTTTCGTAAAAAGGAAATTCCACCATCACATCTATATTCAGCTCACTGAATATCAGCCTTTTTTCCTCAACAGTTGTCAGGACTCCGGATTGCCTGTTATACAAAAAGCTGTCCGGCTGCACATTAAAAGTGAAGATCACGCATTTGTACCCTTTTTCACGGTACTTCTGCATCGTACGGATGAGTTTCTCATGTCCCTTGTGGATCCCGTCAAACTTACCGATGGCAACCACGCTTTTCGAACTGTCACCTATTCTGATATCCGCTTCATTTGAAATAATGATCATTTTTTATCACCGGATCCTCAGGCACCTAAAAACATCTTAACCGGGATCAGGCTGCCCTTTTCCTGTTTATACTCATAGACCCCGCA
>JAILPG010000166.1 GCA_024699595.1 Lachnospiraceae bacterium
AAGAGGATTCTGCCGACTGCATTGTGTGGCCAGGAAGCCCAGAGGGTAATAAGATGAAGAATTATGTTAAAGAAGGTCAGAAACTGCCTTTATTCGGAGTGGGGCCTTATATCATATCTGCGATGACCTTGCTTACGATCAAAGGGATTAAGTTTTTTGTTTGACAGACAGGCATCGCTTTCCTGCCTTAAGGCATAGAAGGAACTGCATAAATTAAGGACTTGCTATTACGAACAAATATTATATAATATAATTAGCAGAGGCTAATCAGCATATCGCCAAATAGTCAGACAATATTACGATATTGGATTAGCGATAGCTAACGTAAAGGCATAGAGAATATGGAACAGGAGGCGAAGGAATTGGGTAAAACACAGAAATTCGATCATATGAAACTGATCGGACGGTATGCGGGAGGGCATAGGCACCTCATCATGCTGGGCAGATGCATAGCCGGTATAAGCGCGGTGATCGTGCTCATTCCATACTATGACCTATGGAAGATCATAAGTATAGCGGTAAACGGTGAAGATCCGTCAGGGATAAGCCACTATGCATGGCAGGCTGTTATCCTTACGGTGGCATCTTTGCTAAGTTATATTGTTGCACTGCTGTGTACGCATATAGCGGCATTCAGGGTTCAGGCTAATATGAGAAGCTCGCTTATGAGGAGAATCATAAAGCTTCCGCTTGGGATATTTGATGAGGACGGAACGGGTAAGATCAGGCGTATCGTAAACGACTCAACTGCCGCAACGGAAACCTTCATAGCACATCAGCTACCGGATAAAACGGTAGCTGCCGTAACGCCGATAGGGCTTCTGGTGCTGATATTTGCTTTTAACTGGAAGATAGGTCTTATCTGCATGATACCAGCGGTTTTGGGCTTTGCCGCCATGATGTCAATGATGGGTAAAGGGATGCAGGAAAAAATGGCTGAATACCAGAACGCACTTGAGACTATGAGCAGCGAAGCTACAGAGTATGTCAGGGGCGTGCCGGTGGTAAAGACCTTCGGACAGACCGTTCATTCCTTCAAGAGGTTCAAGGAATGCATTGACGGATTCGGAAAATGGGCGACTGATTATACGCTTATGCTTAGGATACCGATGACGGGATTCATAACCTGCATCAATGCGATTTTTGCTTTTATCGTGATTGCCACATTTGTTTTTTCAAAGGACGGGATAACGGCAGGCCTCATATTGAACGTAATGTACTATATCATAGTGACGCCTCTTATCACCGTGGCTCTTACAAAGGTGGCCTATTCAGGAGAGGCGGAGATGACCTTGATCGATGCTCTTAAACGTGTCGAACAGATTATGGAGATAGAGCCGCTTTCAGATAATAAAAGTGGCGTGACACCGGCAGATAATACTGTGGAGCTTAAAGGCGTTACTTACAGGTATAAGGATGCGACAAGGGATGCTGTGAAAAACGTATCCGTTAAGGTCGCGCCGGGAGAGCATGTGGCGCTTGTGGGTCCTTCGGGATCAGGCAAGACGACGCTAGCAGAGCTGATGGTCAGATTCTTTGATGTAAGTGAAGGCGAGATACTGATTGGCGGTGTAAATGTTAAGAATATACCTTCTGCTGAGCTTATGAAGAGGGTCTCCTTTGTATTCCAGGACAGCAGGCTTATAAAGAAATCCATACTTGAAAATGTGAGAATGGCAAGACCGAACGCTACGGAAGCGGAAGTGCTGGACGCTCTTAAAAAGGCACAGTGCATGGATATCATAGAAAAGCTTCCAAACGGGATACATACGTTGATCGGCGAAAAGGGAATCTACCTCTCAGGCGGTGAACAGCAGAGGATAACGATAGCAAGAGCGATGCTTAAAAATGCACCGATACTGATACTTGATGAAGCGACTGCATTTGCGGATCCCGATAACGAAGCAAAGGTACAGGCAGCCTTTGAAGAATTATCAAAGGACAGGACGCTTATAATGATCGCTCACAGGTTAAGCACGGTCATGAATGCAGATCGTATCTTTGTTATGGATGACGGGCAGTGTATAGAGAGCGGAACCCATGAAGAACTGATGGAATCAAACGGACTGTACAGGCGGATGTTTGACGAATACTCAAGATCGATCGAGTGGAAGGTAGGTGCATGAGGATGATAGAAAAATTACAACATAAATATGCCCTGTCACGGCAGGGAGCAGTCGATATGATACGTGCCTGTGCCTGTGTAGCAATAACCAATATCGTACTCATGATGCCGGCGGGTATTCTGTATTGTCTGATAAAGGATCTGCTGGAAGGAACGTTTACAAGGGACAGAATCGAGTTTTATGCCGTCGCATCCATAGCGGTCATTCTTCTTATAGCATGGACCAACTTTATACAGTATAATGCGACGTTCTTGACTACTTACAGGGAGAGCGGCGTCAGAAGAACTTCGATAGCCGAAAGGCTCCGAAAGCTTCCGCTGTCATATTTCGGTAAGAAAAATATAGCAGACCTTACGACAAATATTATGGGAGACTGTGCGCAGATTGAAACGGCATCCAGTCATTGGATACCGGAGCTTATAGGTGCAGTGATATCCGTTTCGCTCGTGGGAATAAGCCTTTTCTTTGCTTTTGACTGGAGGATGGTGCTTGCCAGCTTTTGGGTGATCCCGGTGGCATTCATCATCATAATTACCTGCTCGGGAGCGGAGAAAAATGTAGTTCGTAAGAACTCTGCAGTCAAGCTTGCTATGACGGATGGGATACAGGAATGTCTGGAATCCGTAAGGGATCTTCGCGCCAATAACGCAGAAAACATATATATGGATGAGTTGGAAGGCAAGATTAGAGATGTGGAGAAAGAAGCGCTCCTCACCGAGCTTAAGATGGCTGTATATGTCAATTCTGCATCCATTATCCTTAAGATTGGCATTGGAACGACTGCTGTTGTTGGAGGTGCCTTGTTTGCAAAGGGTCAGATAAGCATTCTCACCTTCTTTATGTTCCTTATGCTGGTGGCAAGGCTCTATGATCCCATGCAGATCACGCTTCAGAATTTTGCGGCCATCATTTCCTGCGGGGTGCAGTGCGAACGGCTTGATGAGGTGCTTTCTACTCCCATGCAGACGGGAACCGAGGAACTGAAAAACAACGGATATGATATAGTCTTCGATCATATCGGGTTTAAATACGATGAAGCAACAGATGTTCTCAAGGATGTAAGCTTCACGGCAAAGCAGGGACAGGTAACGGCTCTCATAGGTCCCTCCGGTGGCGGCAAAACGACCATAACAAGACTTGCTGCAAGGTTCTGGGATGTAAATGAAGGAAAAATCACGCTAGGCGGAGAGGATATCACAAAGATAGACCCTGAGACGCTTCTTGCAAATTATTCGATAGTGTTCCAGGATGTGACGCTCTTTAACAATTCCGTGATGGAAAACATTCGTATTGGAAAGAGCGGTGCGACCGATGAAGAGGTCATGGAAGCCGCAAGGCTCGCCAACTGCGAAGAGTTCGTTAATCAGCTTCATGATAAATATGACACATATATCGGTGAGAATGGCAGTGAACTCTCGGGTGGTGAGAGGCAGAGGATATCTATAGCAAGGGCATTTCTTAAGGATGCTCCGATCATCCTGCTTGATGAAGCCACGGCATCCCTTGATGCGGAAAATGAAACGGCTATAC
>JAILPG010000185.1 GCA_024699595.1 Lachnospiraceae bacterium
GATAAAGGATATCGAAGAGATAGCCAACGAGTATGACCGTGCAATGAAGGAATACGATCTGATGGTTGAATTCGAGAAGACTACGCACAATGACAATGAGTATATCCTTCAGTTTATAGAGGATATGGAGAAGAAGCTTCCTGTAGATACCAAGATCAATAATGTAGAGTGCGTAAGCGGTGAGTGGAAGATGGAAGTGACCACGGGCTGGCATGATAAGAACAAGAACGAAGTGGCTGATGTTATTGTGCAGATGCAGAAGCTGGATTATGTCAGAAATCTGAAGATAGATTCCGTAAATGAAGAATATAAGGGAATGATAGTTGTTGGACAGGATGAGGAGGGTAATCTTCAGTTTGCAACCAAGGCCAGAGAGATTAAGAACGGAGATGCCAAGGATGAGGAAGGAACACCTATAGAGTTTGTTGATCCGAAGAATATGGACGACGCTGAAAAAGATGAGTATGGTGATTTCCCTGTTATTACACTTGTTCAGTCTACGTATAATCTTAGTTGTCATATAGGAGCTCCCGAAGAGGAAGAAGAAACTCAGGATGAAGGAGAGGCTGCCGCCTCTGATGAAGAAGGAGGTGCAGCAGAATGAGCCTGACAGACAGAGACCGAAAAACAATACTCATACTTTTGATAATAGCTGTTGTAGCCCTGCCATATACATTTTATATTCAGGATACGAGAGAAGATACAGAGAAAATAAATGCCGAGATAGTAACGCTCAACGAGACATTTAACAGACTGAATGAGATGAATCAGAAAAGGGATTTTTATATCTCCGAGACACAGAGATATAAGGATGAGACTCTGAAACTGATCGAAGAGTTTCCTGCTGATGTGCGACCTGAGAATTATGCTATGTTCCTGCTTAATGCAGAGTATAGTTCAAAGAAGATTCCCGTGGAAGCAAAAGAAGGGGAAGAAACGATTGAAAATCTGGAGGAACTTGGATTATACGAGCTGGAGTATCCTGTTAGATTTAAAACCTACAGCTTCGGGGAAAACGAAGAATTTGCCTTGGCTTCTGATGAGGTGCAACTTGATTATACTGCTTTAACAAATAAATCTGCAGTATTATTCTTCTGCAAGTATGATGCTCTTAAATACATGCTCAAGTATCTTATGGATTTTAAGGATCCTATGATATATTCAACTATGAAACTTCAGCTTAATGATGAAGGGATCATAGAGGGAGAGATGATACTTGAACAGTATGCTATAGCCGGCGGAGACAGAAAGCTTGATGATGTTAAGATAGATCCCGATATCGATGACATGAAGATACGTGGGGTGTTCCTTGATGAAAACAATGAAAACGGAGTTTTCGGAAGTACTCATATAGATACATGGGAAGAACTGGAAGACGAAGAAGGACAGGATGGTGAAAATACTGATGAAGTAACCGGCGATGATGGAGATGGTGCTGAAAATGCCGATGCTGAAGATGCCGGTGCTGAAGATGCCGGGACGGCAGATAATAATGCGGCAGAATAATTAATCATAATGCAAGCTGTGTCTGATAAACTCCTGCATCAGGCACAGCTTGTGCAACAAAAGAAATTGCAGGAGGAAGGAGGAACCCATGGACAGGACAACTGCAAAAGGGAAAGACAATAAAGGCATAACGTTGCTTGAAATCCTCATATCGGTGTGTTTGCTGGCAATCGTGCTCATGCCGATTTCTACAGCACTTATGACTGCACTGAGGATCAATATGGAAGCAAGAACTTTGCTTACAGCAACGGATGTGGCCCAATCGCTTATGGAGGACATTTCAGAAAAAACTTATGATGAATGTCTGACAACGGTGAAAGCACTTGAAACTGCCAATAAAAAAAGGGCTGCTAAAGAGATCGGCTTCTCTGCTATAGATGGGGACTGGTTTAATGAGCATGATCATGTGCAAAAAGTGGCTTTTCCAACAGGCGTCAGTCCGGTAGGGATCGCAACTACATCC
This sequence comes from Lachnospiraceae bacterium, assembly GCA_024699595.1. Next base: position 1,970 of record JAILPG010000185.1, read on the forward strand.
TTAGGAAACAATATAGACCTGATCAGTAATAACAAAGGGTTGAACGCCAAGTTTGTTGAGGTAATGAAGGGATACACCGGTGCAAAACAGCTGATTTACAGTGTTGATCCTAATAATCTGCTTCTCTATATGGGATATATGGGAGTAAGTTCAAAAGGAAAAACATATGATGTTGTGATTTCTTTTCTGCCTGTAGCCCGCACAACGACAGATACCTGGTATACATATGAAGTCTTTATGGATGTATATGCATATGGTAAAGGGGGGACACGCTTAACGGGTGACCCTACAGTTAGCCTGAAAACGGGCATACGTGCAAGAGACTGATCAGGGAGGTGAATGATATGAAAAGTTTAAAGAAGAATAGTGGTGCGGCTCTTGTGACTGTATTGGTTGTGACTACCTTCCTGACGGTAATGGTCACTTCATTAGTGTATATGTCGTATTTGAATTATAAGACAAAGAGTATGCGTCATATATCTACCGATAATTTCTATACCGATGAATTTGCTCTTGATGATCTGGCAACAGAGTTGCAGCAGTATGGCGCAACAAAACCTAAAGAAACAGCGGTCAAGGATATTGTTACGGCTGTAAGTGTAAGTGACTCAGATCTCACACACTGGTCAGCAGCAAAAATGCAGAATTTTATCAAGGTAGCCAGTCTTGAAGCTAATATCACGGTAGAGCCCGCAGGCGATAATATTATAGATTATGGTTCTACGTATGTTACATTTAAAAATGTAAGGATCAAATCAAAAACAAAAGTTGGAGGATACGAATCGAGCATAGTCTCTGATCTGAGTATAGCATGGCCAAGTGTTCCTAAAGAAAGCTATGGTGTATACGATTTCAGTCTCATTACTGATGCTCAGATAGATGTTATTTCAGGTGACCTTGCTATGAGCGGATGTCTTTACTGCAAACAGCCTGAAGGCAAAGACAGTGCTATTAAAGTTGAATGTGGAGGAACCCTTGCGCTTAACGGGCCTGTATCTGTTGTTCATGGAGATATAATCGTTGAACCGGGCGGAGTGCTTGCCATAAGCGGGAAAGTTTATGTTACAGGAAAAATAGATATTCAAGATGGAGGCATCCTGTATAATGTTTCGGATACGGTTGTTTATGGACAGACACCTGCGCCCGATGGAGATCGCATAAAAGGAAAGAAAGATAAGGTGACTCAGAAAGAAAATGCTGCTGAGTGGATAAAACAGTTTGATGATCTTGCTA
>JAILPG010000186.1 GCA_024699595.1 Lachnospiraceae bacterium
TGCCTCGTTAAACCTCCTGAACCGGTTCATATCCTTAAATAACAATTGTATACTGTAAGAGAAGTTGCTAAATACACCCGCTTTGTACAGATTGATAACGATCATTCCTATGGGCACCGCAAGGATAAGTCCAATCGGACCTCCGACCCTGAAACCTACATATAACAGGATTATTGTGGGGATCGGAGCTATTCCCATGCTGTCTCCGACAAATTTGGGCTGTATGAACTGTCTCACGGCCTGAGTTATAGCCCACAGTATCAGTATTCCTGCGCCCATCCTGTAATCCTGCTGTATGAATTTGATGATCGCCCAGGGCAGCATTACGGTACCGGTACCAAGAAACGGCAGGAAATCAAGCATCGCAATGATTATGCCGATAAGAGGGGCATATTTGGCCTTGAGTATCAGCAGGCCTATCAGAAGCATCACATAGATGACGCCCATTATTTTAAATTGTGCTGCAAAATATGCGCCTACAGCGTTCTTCATGGTCGATAATACTATCTCGCTTCGCTTCATTATACTTGAGGGAAGAAGCTTCTTTATGGTCGCCTGCATATAATCCCTTTCAGCTATAAAGAGATATGATGCTATGATTCCCATTATCGTTCCGATGAACACAAGTGCAACGTTGGAGCTGCTTCCCGCTTCCTCGGTCTGCAGCGTTACATTGCTTGCCCCCTGCAGCCAGTTGGTCACGGATGTACCGAAGTTGTCAAAGAACTGGTTTACCCAGTTTCTTGCAGGCCCCGGAAGTCTGCTTAAATACCCCTGCAGCTCATCCATCGCGCTTCTCAAGGCTGCATTTGTGTTTCTCCAAAGCTCCGGAGCCAGCTCCATAAAGCCTATTATCTCAGCAACGAGCCAGTTGATGATAAGATACAGCACAAAGACTATTGCTGCCACAACGATTATGATGATTATCGCAGTTCCGGCCTTTCTGTTTACCTTAAGCTTCTTTTCCATGAACCTTACGACCGGATTTGCAATAAGTGCAATGATGCCGGCAACAACAAAGGGCATAAAATAAACTATGAGTTTCGGAAGTATCACTATAAAAAAGACGAGCAAAAATGCCATTACTAACAGATTAATCGTTATCTTCAAGTATTTGGTCGATTTTTTCATATATCTCTTCCCTCCCTTCCTTATTAAGTGATGAGAACGGTATGATGACCGTTCCTTCTTTTACATTGAGAGTATTTTTTATAAGCTTTAACTGCTTATCCTTCATGCTTCTCTTTATCTTGTCGGATTTAGTGGCAATGATGATTGGATCATACCCCTTTGACACGATCCAGTCATACATCCTGATATCATTTTCTCCGGGCTCATGCCTGATATCTATGAGCAGAAAGACTGCCTTAAGCATCTTTGAGGTATTTAAATACCTCTCTATAAGCTTACCCCACTTTTCCTTCTCCGCTTTGGACACTTTTGCATAGCCATATCCCGGAAGATCCGTAAAATATATGGTGTTATTAATATTGTAATAGTTTATCGTCTGTGTCTTTCCCGGCACCGATGAGGTTCTCGCAAGAGATTTCCTGTTCATGAGAGCGTTTATTAATGAGGATTTCCCCACGTTGCTCTTTCCCGCAAAGGCTATCTCCGGAAGTGTATTTTCGGGGAGCCTGCTGGTAACGCCGCAGACCGTTTCCAGACTGACCTGCTTTATCTTCATTTATTAAATACCTACTGTTATAAATGCCGCCATGAAATGGCGGCATCTTTTTTTGCATGGACACTTGTTATTAATTTGCTTCCTTCAGGTTCCCTTCGCCTTTTCTGATAATGATCGGTTCACTCTTTCCGTCAACCGCTGCCTTGGTCACGACAACCGATTCGATCGTATCATCAGAAGGTATCTCAAACATCAGATCCATCATTACATTTTCCATTATGGACCTGAGTCCTCTGGCTCCCGTCTTTTTTTCATAAGCAAGGCGGGCTATCTCGTTAATGGCGTCTTCCTCGAATGAAAGCTTTACACCGTCAAGCTCAAACAGCCTCTTGTACTGCTTGGTAATAGCATTTCTCGGCTCCTTCAATATCCTTACAAGAGCTTCTTCATCCAGGCCTTCCAAAGATACGCATATCGGAACTCTTCCGACAAACTCCGGGATCATTCCGAATTTGATCAGGTCTTCAGGCTGTACCTGTGCAAACAGTGTGCTTAAGTCCTGCTCGTTCTTGGTCTTTATCTCGGCGTTAAAGCCTATCGACTTTCTGTCAAGTCTCGTCTCTACTATCTTTTCAAGTCCGTCAAAGGCTCCACCGCAGATAAAGAGTATGTTGGTGGTATCTATCTGTATAAGCTCCTGATGAGGATGCTTTCTGCCGCCCTGCGGAGGTACCGATGCATTGGTCCCTTCTATGAGCTTTAAAAGCGCCTGCTGGACACCCTCGCCCGATACATCTCTTGTTATCGACACATTCTCCGATTTTTTGGTTATCTTGTCGATCTCGTCTATGTATACGATCCCGAGCTGGGCTCTTTCCACATTAAAATCAGCAGCCTGTATCAGCTTTAACAGGATGTTCTCAACATCCTCGCCCACATAACCTGCCTCGGTAAGTGTCGTGGCATCAGCTATGGCAAAGGGCACGTTAATGATCTTTGCAAGAGTCTGGGCAAGCAGCGTCTTTCCCGAACCTGTGGGGCCGAGCATTATGATATTGCTCTTCTGCAGCTCCACATCGGAATTCCTGTTGTTTGATGTGACTCTTTTATAATGATTGTAGACAGATACCGCAAGAACCTTCTTTGCCGCTTCCTGTCCCACCACGTTCTCATCAAGGAAATTCTTTATCTCTACGGGCTTTAGCAGATTGATGTCAAGCTCGTTTGTTTCCGGCTCTTCAAAATTATCAAGCTCATCCTCTATGATATCGGCACATATAGCCACGCACTCGTCGCAGATATATATCCCTCCGGGGCCGGATATCAGTTTTCTAGCATAATTCTGGGATTTGCCGCAGAAAGAGCAGCATATCTCCTTACCGTCTTTTTTACCAGCCATGTCTTATTCCCTGTTAGTGATTATCTTGTCAATGAGGCCATACTCCAGAGCTTCCTCTGCAGTCATCCAGTTATCTCTCTCGGTATCTCTTGCGATCTCCTCGATCGGGCGTCCCGTGTTTTCAGCAAGGATCCTGTTGAGATTCTGCTTGGTCCTTAATATCTGCTTGGCAGCTATCTCGATCTCGGTAGCCTGACCCTTTGCTCCTCCGAGGGGCTGATGGATCATTACCTCGGCATTGGGAAGCGCAAATCTCTTGCCCTTCTGTCCGCCCGCAAGCAGGAAGGCTCCCATGGAAGCAGCCATTCCCATACAGTAAGTGGCAACATCGCATTTTACGTAATGCATGGTATCGTATATCGCATATCCGTCGGATACCGATCCGCCGGGCGAGTTGATATAAAAATGTATGTCCTTGTCAGGATCCTCTGCCTCAAGAAACATCATCTGTGCCACTATGAGGCTTGAAGTGGTCGGATTGACCTCCTCACCGAGGAATACGATCCTTTCCTTTAAAAGCCTTGAGAAGATATCATACGAACGCTCTCCTCTGCTCGTCTGTTCTATGACATAAGGTACCAAACTCATAAGTCATTACTCCCTTCCGGATATTATTTTTCCTTTGCCGAATCCACGATAAAATCAACTGCCTTCTGGATCTTTATATCCTTCTCGATCCCTTCTCTGGAACCCTCGTCCATAAGGCCCTTAAGCTTGTCAAGCTCCATATCGTATTCTGAAGCCATCTTTTCAAGCTCTGCCTCATACTCCTCATCGGTGACCTTGAAATCCTCAGCATCTACTATCGCTTCGAGTACAAGAGAAGTCTCAATCCTCTTTACTGCCTGCGGTCTTATCTGCTCAGTGAACTTGTCCATGTCAAGATTTGTGAACATGAAATACTGATCAAGTGAAAGACCCTGCTGCTTAAGCCTCTGGGAGTAATCGGATATCATGCGCCTTGTATGCTCATCGATCATCGCATCGGGAATATCCATTTTGGAATCCTTTACGATCGCTTCTATTACCTTGTCTTCCTTTTCCCTCTTGGCGTTCTCGGCTTTTCTCTCCTCTAGCTGCTTCCTTACGGAATCCTTGTACTCGGCAACTGTCTCGTAATCGGATACTTCGCTTGCAAACTCGTCATCAAGATCGGGAAGCTCTTTTTCCTTGATCTCCCTTACTGTAACCTTGAATACGGCATCCTTGCCCTTCAGATCCTCTGCCTGGTAATCCTCGGGGAAGGTAACGTTTATTTCCTTTTCCTCATCTATATTTGCACCGATGAGCTGCTCTTCAAATCCGGGGATAAACGAATGGGATCCAATGGTGAGCGGATGATTCTCTCCCTTTCCGCCCTCAAAAGGTACACCGTCCAAAAAGCCTTCAAAATCGATTATCGTCATGTCGCCGTCCTTAACGGGTCTGTCCTCAACCGATATGGTACGTGCATTTCTGTCTCTCTCGGCATTTATCTCCTTCTCGACCTCTTCATCGGTTACAGCCGTGTCTATTTTGTCGATCTTGACGCCCTTGTATTTTCCAAGCTCCACCTCGGGCTTAAGAGCAACCTTTGCAGTAAAAATGAACGGTTTTCCCTTCTCAAGCTGGGTGATATCGATATCAGGCCTTGATACGACCTCAAGCTCTTTATTATCGTCAAGCTCTTTGCGAAGCCCCACCTCTATGAGCTCATCCGCTGCATCATTATAGAAGACCTCGGGGCCGTACATCTTCTCGATCATTGCCCTCGTAGCCTTGCCTTTTCTGAAGCCCGGGATATTGAATCTGTTTTTATTCTTCCTGAAAGCATTGTTTAATGCATTTTCAACCTCTTCAACAGGCACCTCTATGGTAAGATTTGCCATATTGTGTTCCAATTTTTCTACCTGTAGACTCATCTAAGTAACTTCCTCCGTATTCTCTATGATGTCACCGTGACATCATTGTATAAACAACTTAAGATTCTACCATATTCCGCGAAAAAGTGTCAATGAAACAGGCACTTTTTATGCTTATTTTATACTATTTTTATGTTATCATTGAGAAGTAAATTAAAAAAATGAAAACAGCATAACAGCAGGAGGTATTCAATGGACAGAACATGTTATGTATTTTTGGCGGAAGGATTTGAGGAGATAGAAGCTCTTACTGTAGTCGATCTGTTAAGGAGAGCCGGGATCAAGTGCACCACCGTATCGATAAACGACGCCGATCAGATAACGGGATCCCACAGCATCACCGTCGCCTGTGATGCGCATATTTCCGATATTAACATTGAAGGTGAGGACGTACTCATCCTTCCCGGCGGGATGCCCGGCACATCAAATCTTGCAGCCTGTGAGACGCTTTCGGATATGCTTATAAAGGCAAATGAAAACAAGCAGATGATCTGTGCGATCTGCGCGGCTCCCACTGTTTTAGGCGGGCTAAAGCTGTTGGACGGGAAAAAGGCAACCTGTTATCCGGGATGTGAGGACCGTGTGGGCAAGGCCATCTGTGTAGAGGATGAAGTGGTAACCGACGGTAACATAACTACGTCCAGAGGAATGGGCACTGCAATACCTTTTGGGATAGAACTGATAAGACTTCTCATAAATGATTATGAAGCTCTTGCCATGGAAAACAAAATCGTATATAAATCATCAAATTCATGATATTAATTCTGAGACCGCTGCGACTGACCGGGTCAAATGTGTGGACTGACCCGTCAGGTCATAATTGCAAAGTTACTGTAATCATGCGGGATATCAGGCAAATACCATTTCAGAATTAAATGATAGTAACGTTGTATATCAATGTTCCGTATTTATGTTATATAACATTGTTGTTATAACAAAATAATCATTACAGCGTTACATATCCATGTTATATAATGTTGTTATGTATGGAAAAGATTAGATATCGATGTTATATATCATTGATATTTTATTCTGTAAGTTTACATAATTGCAGGATTCTAAGCCTCTTTCCTGCAATAATAACATCATTATGTAACGCTGTTGTATAACGTCTATATGTAACATCATTATATATCATTGTTGCATATCATCATTATGTAACATCGCTATATAACGTTGATGCATAACATCAATATCTATAGGTTGTACAGAGCCGAAAAGAGGACACAAGTGGAAAATCCTGTCAGATGTTTCTTCACTGCCCTCGCGGTCCCGGACATAAAAATAAAAGCGAGGACCTGTGGAAACGGTCCGATCATTTCATCAGGAGGTGTAAATATTCATATGGGAGTAGAGATCGAAAGGAAATTTCTGATAAGCAAACTGCCGGATAACATAGATGACTATGAATATCATCTGATAGAACAGGCTTACCTTACCACAGATCCTGTTATCCGCATTAGAAAGGAAGATGATAATTATTATCTGACTTACAAAGGCAAGGGCCTGCTTGCCAGGGAAGAATACAACCTGCCGATTACAAAAGAGGCGTATGACACTCTGATACATAAGGCGGATGGAAATATCATCTCAAAAAAAAGAGTGCTCATCCCCTACGATAAGCACCTTATAGAACTCGATATGTTTGATGAACCGTTTGCTCCCCTTATCCTTGCAGAGGTGGAGTTTTCCTCGATCGAGGATGCGGATTCCTTTGTCGTCCCCGAATGGTTTTCAGAGGATGTCACCAATGATACGGCTTATCACAACTCCACAATGAGCAGGCAGGTATTTAAGGCTGACTGACCGTATTACTAACCATTTATCTTTATATTTGTAAGAACACACTGGTCGCCGGTGAGCGCCGCATAAAGGGTGCCTCTGTCATCCTTTATCTTCGTCTGGTTTCTTATGTATATTCCGTTGTTTTCGGTCATGGTTATCACTGTATTGCCGGTACGCTCAAAGCTTACTTCGCAGTCAAAGCCTTCTTTGTTCTGTTTTTTCCATGAATCCCAGCTTTCAAAGGCCTCCGTTTTATTTACGATGATGCGGTTGTCTGCTGCCTGATCCATCCCGGATGACTCGCCGTCAAGTCTAATCAGCGCATATTCCGTATAATCCGGTCCTCCGACCTTTTTATCCTGCGAAGAAAAGAGTACTATATGCGGACAATGCCAGATAAGCCTTGATGTCGGAAGGCTCTTTGTATGAAATGACAGCTTTAATCTTTCATTTACGGGAACACCGATGGTGGTATCGCTTCTCTGACCGTTTATCTGGATATTTGGT
>JAILPG010000192.1 GCA_024699595.1 Lachnospiraceae bacterium
CGGAAGGATCGCACAGCCCATGAAATATATCTCAAACTTCCTGTTTGCTCTCGTACTTGGCCTTATGCTCAACTTCATCTATGTATGGGTCAAGAAGGGTAAGGTATCCGCCGAGGATATCGCTATCATAGCAGCTGCAGCGGGAGCAGCGATAGGCACCAATGTTGCAAAGAACCTAGTAAGCTCAAAGCGTTCACGCCACACAAGCTCATCCGGCGGCGGCGGTGGAGGCGGCGGCGGTGGAGGCGGCTTCTCCGGAGGCGGCGGCAGTCACGGCTTCTGACAGGCAGCAAAAAATGGACCCCCGGGGGTCCATTTTTTCATAACCGTATAACTATTCAGAACCGGTCTCGAAAACCCTTTGTACCGTTGTATTGTTCTCACCAAATAGAAATATTTAAAAATGTATCTGACCACGCAAGCGCGGTATCTGCATTTTCAGATATTTCTGCCGGTTCCGAACAGTTACATCTTCTGCTCGAATTCTTCACCGGGCATGGGCTTATCATATATGAAACCCTGTATCATGTCGCAGCCCTGCTTTGCCAAAAATTCAACCTGTTCTCTGTCCTCAACACCCTCGGCAACGATCATCATCTTGAGATTCTTTGCAAGCCTTATGGTCTCTGCTACCACTATCTCACCGCGGTCATCGGCATTCTCGCCCCTGAAGAAATCGGCATCAAGCTTTAATACATCAAGAGGCATATCCTTCAGTGAATTAAGCGATGAATAACCCGAGCCGAAATCATCCATGGACACGGTAAAGCCGTATTCCTTAAGCTTCTTGATCGTTGAGATCAGAGCCTTCTTGTCATCAAAGAAAGCGCTTTCCGTAAGCTCTATCTCTATAAGCTTCCTCGGTGTTCCCTCGGAATCCACTATCTCCTTGATCTGGTCGGCAAGATCGCTCTCCACAAAATGAGCTCTCGAAACATTTACGGAAACAGGTACGCACTCTTTGCCTTCCTTGAGCCACTTCATCTGATCCCTTGCAACATGGGCCAACATGTAATGGTCTATCTGGGTGATAAAACCGTTCTTTTCAAATATCGGGATGAATCTTCCCGGAGGCACCAGGCCGAATTCCGGTGACTGCCATCTTATAAGAGCCTCGGCTCCCTTAAGCTTATCCGTGGCAGGATCATATTTCGGCTGGTAGTATACAACAAACTCTTCTTTTTCCAGAGCCGATCTCTGTCTCTCCCTGACCTTGTCCTCCCAGATCTGCTCTTCCATCAGCCTGCTGTCAAAGAATGCCATTCCCGAAGAATCCTTATCTGCAAGGGAAGCTCTTGCGGCACAGGCATTGTTGTATTCGCGCTCCAGATTGAGCCTTCTCTTCCTCTCTGACCTCTCCCTTGAGTCTCTTGCGGCGTTTATGACATCCACGCCTGCCTGGAAAGTAAAGATGTGGTCGGCGTCGATCTTTTCAAGCTCATGGATGATATTATCGAGCCGAAGCTTCAGCGCATTAACATCCATAAACCTTAGGATAAGTGCAAAATCAGAAGGAGCGGGACTGTGGGCGATCAGCTCTTTTCTTCCCAGATAGAGGCTTATCGTATCATATATCCTCTTAAGCATCCTGTCGCCTTCCTCTATCGAATGGCATAAACAGTAATTCGTATATTTCACAAAGGAAAAATTAATGACAGCATAGGATTCCTTCATGGCAGCCGAGCTCTTTAAAAGATGGTCTCCTCTTACAAGGAACCACATCCAGTTGTGTCCCTTTGTGACTACATCCTCAAAGAATATCTTCATCGTCCTTCTCTGGTTCTTAAAGCCCTTTAAGATGCTCACGAGTGCGAATATGAAGATTAAGATCGCAAGGATAGCTATCACGATACAGAAGGCTGCATAGATCAAAACGTTCCATATGCTTACTGAAAAATAAGCCTTTGAAAAAAGAGTACTGCCTTCGGCTGTATCCGCAGACATCCACAGAGGCAGGCGCACATTACTGTTAAGATTGACTTTTAATATGCCAAAATTATTTATCTGTAGGTCCGACTTGTCCATATCGAAAGCATCGGTAAATATCTCGAGGTTCTCAAGCTCGTTTCCCGATCCTCTTTCCTGAAACCTGTGTATAAGACCCATATAGTCGATCTTAAGATGTCCCGCGCGGCCGGTCTTTAAAAAACCGTTTTTCTGATCGACAAATACCTGGATCTCCTCATTTGACTGCGGCAGCTTAAGCATGGAAGCATCCCCGCCGCAGGTATTATCACCGCTTTGAGATATGATGTTTCCCTTATCATCCTTTAATATATAATCCCTGCCCGACTTTATGAGAAGCTCCTCATCCTCTGCGCTTTCATATATGGAGGCCATGTATTTTATGGTATCGTACTCTGCCTTCAGTCTCGACTTGATCACATAATCGGTCATAAAATATACGAATATGCCGATAGCCGCTATGGCCGCAAGACTGATGAGCGTATATACGGTCACAAGTAACCATGAGTGGTTCTTTTTTAATTCCTTTATAGGCTTAATCTTTCTTGAAGACATGATAACTCTCCTTAATTATGTGGGGTTTTTCCTCATGCAGACCCGTTTTGCCTGCCCGCATCCCAAACCGCCGTCCGTTTTACTTTGTGTATTATAACACATATATCATTCTCCGCTATAAGGATGCGAATAAAAATTGATGTTTTTACCGATTTAGTTTATACTTATTCTGTTATTTTATGTTTTTTCTGTGAAGGTGAAGCATACGCTTATAAGGGGAATATTTATGAAGATTAAAGAAAATCACATTAAAAGGATAAAGATAATTCTTCTGATCATAGCGGGAATACTGATAAACATGCTTGGTGACTTTATCACCGACAGATTCGGTATCCCGTTTTATTTTGACACGATAGGAACCATACTGGTAGCTGCACTGAGCGGATACGTTCCCGGTGCTTTCGTAGCACTCTCCACCAACCTCATCGCTGCCTTATCCGATTCGACCAATGCCTATTTCGGCATACTGAATGTCCTTATATCACTCTACACCTCCTATTTCTTCTTCAGCTTCTATCTAAAAGATTCATTCCCGAAGAAATTCAAGGACATATTCGGGTATATCATTGTGCTGTCGTTCATAGGAGGCTTTTACGGAAGCTTTATAAGCTGGACTGTATTCGGGCCTGCTGACAGCGGTCTTGCATACACGATCAGCAATTTCTTCAATACAAAGATGAATACAGGCGTATTCCTTGGTGATTCCCTGGCTGCCTTTATAATAGACCTCATCGACAAGACGATAAGCGTTACGATAGCACTGCTACTGCTCAGACTTTTCCCCAGGGAAAAAGCCATGGACTATAATTTCGTTACCTGGAAGCAGACTCCGCTTGATACCCGTGAGCTCGATAAATTCAACAAGCTCACTATGCGGACCTCCTTAAGGACCAAGGTATCGCTCTTAATATCTTTTGCCTGCATTTCCATAGTAGTCATCATATCCGCCATTTCACTTAAGCTCTTCAGGGATTATGCCCTCAACCAGCATATAGGCGTGGCAACCGAGCTTGCAAAGACCGCATCCGAGCAGATAGACGGCTCAAAGGTTGATGAGTATATTGAAAAAGGAGAAGCCGTTCCGGGATATGAAGAGACAGAAAAAAAACTCTACAGGATAAAATCGATATCCAACGATATCGAGTATCTCTATGCCTATAAGATCGCGGAGGACGGCTGTCATGTCGTATTTGATCTCGATACCGAGGGGCTTGAAGGCGAGGAGCCCGGTACAGTCATAAAATTTGACGAAGGCTTTATGGATATGCTTCCCGCTCTTCTTGCAGGGGAAGAAATAGAGCCGATAATCACAAATGACAAATACGGCTGGCTCTTAACGGTTTATGAACCGGTCTACGACGGGGACAGATGCGTCTGCTACGTAGGCGTTGATGTGGCCATGTCAGACTTAAACATCTACAACAGGGATTTCATGTTAAAGCTCACCTCTTTAGGTCTTGGCTTCTTCATACTGATCCTTTCATTCAGTCTCTGGCTTGCAAAGTTTCATATCATATTCCCGGTTAATACGATGGCACAGGCCGCCGGCGGATTTGCATATCACAGTGAGGAACAGAGAGGCCAGAACGTCGAGGAACTGAGATCCCTTCACATACATACGGGTGACGAGGTCGAAAACCTATATCAGGCAGTCCTTAAGACTACCGAGACGAGCATGCAGTATTACGAAGACATGCAGAAACATTCAGAAGCTCTCTCAAAGCTTCAGACCGGTCTGTTGATAGTACTTGCAGACATAGTGGAAAACAGGGATGAATCAACCGGCAACCATGTAAAGAAGACAGCTGCCTATGTGGAGATCATACTAAAGGCTCTTCGCAAAAAGGGATATTACGCAGACCAGATCACAGACGATTACATAGCAGATGCCGTTCGCTCGGCTCCGCTTCATGATATCGGAAAGATCTCGATTCCTGATGCGATACTTAATAAACCGGGTAAGCTCTGCGATGAAGAGTTTGAGATCATGAAGACCCATACGACCGCGGGCGAGGATATCATAGAAAAAGCAAAACAGACTCTTGATAATGCCGATTATTTCGGAGAGGCCAAAAACCTCGCATTGTACCATCATGAAAAATGGGACGGCCGAGGCTATCCCAAAGGACTCTCCGGAGAGGACATACCGCTCTCTGCCCGTGTCATGGCCGTTGCCGATGTGTTTGACGCTCTCGTATCCAAGCGTATCTACAAACCCGCAATGCCGTTTGAGAAGGCAATGGGCATTATAGAAAAAGATGCCGGCACACACTTTGATCCCAAGGTTGCAGAGGTATTCATCGAGTCGTCCGATGAGGTACGGGATGTATGCAACAAATTCGACGAGGAGTTCAATGCATGATCTCCTCAAGCCTCTTTAAGACCTTTTCATACGATTCATAATAATAACTGAAATTGTCTCTTATATAATCTGCATTCTCCGCCTTTGCGGCCTTCTCCATCTCAAGGCTCAAGGCGGAGAAATTCATTGCACCGATACTCTTTGAGGAGGATTTGACGGCGTGTGCGACTATCGCATAGCTGCTCCAGGCCTCCGACACTCTTCCCGATACATTAAAGGACACGCTGCCTTCCTTGGTATACTTGACAGCGTTGCTCACAATATTTGTGATTATCTGTCTGACCCTTAATTTATCTCCCGATACATAGCCCGGAAGATCACCGTTAATGTTAGATATGAACATGAGCCCCTTGCCTGATGCCTGCAGGGCAAATGTCTCATTGATATCATCCGTTAATCCCTTTCAGATTTTTTCCGCCTGTTAACTATGGCATTTGATATAAGAAGCAGTACGCACCCGACAAAGCTCTGTAAAAATGATGCCGCCGCCGAGTAGCTGAAATTGGCCTGCTGCATCAGAGCCTTGTACACATACACATCCAGTGTCTGCGTGATCGGCTGCAGCGAATTCGAATCCATGGGCACCTGGTAAAATAGCCCGAAATCCGAGGAAAAAATGCTGCCGATATTTAATATGAAAATTGTTGTTATGGTCGTCTTAAGCATAGGCAGAGTAATAAATCTGACCCTGTCCAAAAAGCTTGCCCCGTCAAGTGTTGCGCTCTCATAAAGGCTCCTGTCGATGGCCGTTATGGCGCACAGATATATGATCATCGAATACCCCGTCGCTTTCCAGAGCCCCGTTGCAATGAGGATCCCCCTCCAGTATTTTGGCGACTGGTACCATTGTATCCCTTCCTGTCCGAAGAATCTTAAGATGTGGTTTATCTGTCCCTCATTGGTTGCAAGGAAACCATAGAGACAGTATCCTACGATGACCCATGAGAGAAAATACGGCAGTAACATCACCATCTGCACAAGCCCCGAAAAGCCCTTACTGTGAACCTCGGTCAGAAAGATCGCAAGAAATACCGGAAGCACTATCCCCGCCACCAAAAAGATCACATTGTAAAACAGCGTATTGAACATGATCCTTGGCATATCCGAGGATCTGAGTAAGAACTTAAAATTGTTAAGTCCGACCCAGGGGCTGTTTACAAATAGGTTTTTAAACATTGGCTCTCCTGGCTTTGGCGTAAACTGCTTGAACGCAAAAGCCACCCCGAACATGGGGATATAGCAGAACAGGATAAACCAGAGCATGGCAGGAAGCGCAAGCAGAGTCATCTCCCATGTGTCCTTTTTAAATCCCATATGCTGTTTGCCCGCACTGCTCTTTGTCATCATTTCACCCATTCATCCAGTTTGCTGTTTATATCCTCTAAGAGCTCATCTATCCCGGCGGCCTTCATCCTCCTTGTGATCTCAGGCATCACTTCATCCGGGTCGCTGGTTCCCGTACACAGTTCGGTCGAATAATCATTATAGATCGCGGTTAACGCGGTAATGATATCCTCTTTCGGAGTCGGATCATAGGCAAAGCCCTGGGTCCTGCTGCAGATACCGTACGTTTTATATCCCTCAAAGACCTTCTCCCACTGATCGGGATCCGCAAGAAATGTCCGGCTTGCCGACTCGACGGATGCGTTTACGACCGAGCCCGTCTGATACAGCTTTGTATTGTACCTGTCCACTCCGGCCTTCAGTCTGTATACCGTACCGTTTTCAAGATATTCAAAATGCTTTCCCTCTATTCCGTAACCGAGGATATCCCTGAAATGCCTGTCCGTACTTAAGAGCTCAAGGTACTTAAGACAGGCCGTAACATGCTCATCATCACAGGCAGCGCAGATCGAAAAGATCGCCCCCTGTTCACTTGTACGCGATATATACGGGCCGTCATAGACCGAGGTCTTTACGTTAAAGCCCCAGTCATCAGGGTTGGAATATCCCTGATATCCTCTCCAGGCGACACCTATGCGCACCGGGATCGATTTATCCGAGACGGTGGAATCGATCGTTGCGGCATCGGGATGGATATACCCTGCTTTGTACCATTTATGCAGCAGACGATATCTGTTCATAAGCTCTTCACACTCCCAGAAGGGGATCGCCACCGGTTTTTCCGTATCCTGGTCATAGGGAATGACCACAATACCTCCTACTATCCTCTCAAGGAAGTTAAGATATCCCGGTAGTCCGCCCTTATCCATTGCAAGCGGATAGCTCTGGGGATGATCCTCCTTGTAGGCAGCAAGAAACGGTTCGATGTTCTCAAATGTCATCTGCTCCGGGATCTCCATGCCCTTTTCCGTTTCGAAATAGTCTGCATTTAAGCGAAACAGATTTTCCGTACCCATATCCTTAAGAGTGGGCACCCCGTATATACGCCCGTCTATCTTTACACAGTCCCAGTATTCTCCGATCAGGTCATACAGAGCAGGCGTCTCCTCTTTTACCGTCTCCGTTATGTCATGATACAGCCCCGCCGAAGCGTTTTTGTCAAACTTGTTGAGCCATGAGCTGGTAAACACCATGTCATAGTATTCACCCGAGGCCATCATCAGATTGATCTTTTCCGTCGGCTGGAATTCAAGATCCACGGTCACGCCGATCTTCTCCTTTGAGACCTCGTTTGCGGCAGCGATCACTTCCTTGGCATCAAGAGGCACATTTCCGTTATCGTAGGTGACCACGCGAAGCTTTATAACACCATCCTCTGCGCCCTGTCCGCCGGTATTTACGCCGCATCCCGGAAGGCACAGTCCAAAAAGGCATAAAAAAGCCGCCGCAAGAAGTACAGACGATATCCTGTTTTTTCCGTTTTTCCTGTTTATCCTCTTAATCCTTAGCTTCATACTCTCACCCCTTTACTGCACCCACTGCCATACCGGTCTTTAAGAACTTCTGGAAAAACGGGAACAGTATCATCACCGGCAGTATGACCACCACTACCATTGCCATACGGATAGTGACCGCAGGCGGCGTATATGTCTGCATGCCCGACATGTACTGGGCATCTCTCGTTATCGTATCTATGCTTCTCTCCATGTTGACGAGCACATACTGAAGCGGATACAGCTCTGTATGATTGCTGTCAAGATACAGAAGCGAAGGATACCAGCTGTTCCAGTACATGAACATCAAAAAGACGGCGACCGTCATGATCACGGGCTTGGCCACGGGAATGACGATGCGTGTCAGTATCTGGAAATGCCTGCATCCGTCAAGCTTTGCCGCTTCAATGAGCGAATCCGGCAGGCTGTCGGAAAAGTAGTTTCTCATTATGAGGATATACCAGGTCGAACAGAGTCCCGGCATGATGAGCGCTAAATATGTATTCTTAAGATGCAGTATCTGGGTATTTACCATGTAGCTCGAAACAAGCCCGCCCGAAAAGAGCATCGGGATCATGATAAAGACAAGAAGCGCTGTCCTGAAACGGTATTCCTTACGGGAAAGCACATAGGCTACAGGACTCATGAGCACAAGTCCAAACGCAGTCCCCAAAACGGTTATCAGGACCGAATTTAAAAAGGCCCTTGCAAGATACGGGCCGGATGCCGCAAGGTATCTGTATGCTTCCACGGAAAGTGCCCGCGGGAAAAAGCTGTAGCCTGCACTTACCACGCTGCTCTGCGAAGATATGGATACTATCATTACCAAAAGCACCGGAAGGAAACACAAAAGCGACAGAAGCGCAAACAGAAATGTCACGATCCTGTTGACCCTTACCGAATATGCGCTGTCTTCCGGCCTTATATAATCATCCATGCTTAACTATTTCCTCTCACTGTTTCTGCCCTTGTGGTATTCGTTTACAAGCGGACGGAATCCCAGAGCCTTTATATCCTCATAGGAGACCCTGTAATTGCCCTTATAGTGTCTGCCCCTGTACAGATACCTGACATACTTGACGAGGTATTCATCGATCTCATGAAAACCCGCATCGGTATTCACGACGGGGAAGAACCATCTTGACCAGGAAAAATCCCCGGTCTCATTCACATCATAAAACTTGTTGTTAAAGGAACGGATCATCACAAAGGCGGTCTGTTCAAATGATGCCTGCTTTCTAAGCCTCCATCTGTACAAGGCATGAGCCTTGCGCCTTATTTTTGCCCGGATCTTTCTTCTGGTGTTATCAGAAAGGTCGATGATCCCTTTGTCATATTTAAACCCGAGAAATTCAAGCGCCTTTCCGGGCTCTACTACCTTAGTCTTTTCCCCGTTTAAGCTAAGCCCTTCATCATGAACGCGCTCATTAAGCTCATCTCTTAATCCTTCGATACTGTCCCTGTCATCTGCAAACATCAGGATATCATCCGCATACCTGAAGTAGTGGATATCCTTCTTTGTAAAATACTCATCAAGATCCGAAAGATACAGATTTGCAAGGAAAGGTGCGAGCGGCGTGCCTGCCATTGCACCTCGGTTTGCACATATCACCTCTTTGCTTTCGGGATCGATCGAAAGATCCGTGCTTAAATAGTCCGTAAGTGCTTTTTTTAACATTACATCATCCGTGAAGGCATCAAGCTTTTCGCACAGGCGCTTCCTTGGAATGGAATTGAAAAAATCATGAATGTCCGCCTTTAAGCAGTATTTTTTTCCTATCCCCTTTATCGAAAGGATCTCCCGTACCGCTGTCTTTGCGTTTTTTCCTCTTATGAATGAATAGCACGCATCCGAAAAATCTTCATCATATACGTGAAGCAGAAATGCAAGATGCTTAAGTATCCATACCTCGTCTTCCGTATATCTGTACACGGTCCTCTTCTTATCCGATCCGCCCTTTGAGATAAGCGTTCTTTTGGGTATGCTGAACTCATACACGCCCTTTAAAAGAGCTTCGGAAACAGGCAGATATCTTTTTTCATCGATATAGCACCGAAGCTTACTTTCCTGATCCCGGGACAGGCTTTTCGATCCCGTGCGGTAGTTATAAAAATCTTCCCATTTCTGAGCACTAAGCAGATCTTTAAGTATCGTTTCCATCTTTTAAAAAAGGGGATCATTATTCAGATCCCCTGACATGAGAGACAATGGTTTGAAACCATGGAATGGTTGACAGGGCTGAACGGATACCGGATGTCTGCAAATCTGTATAAAGGAATCCGCTTTACCCTCCGCAGACGTGTATCATACACATTCTCTCATCTTAATTATAATAATAAATAAAGCAAATGTCGATTATGGATTGATATGCGCATATACACAAAAAAAGAGCACAGACCGACCCTCGTCTGTACTCTTGTCTTTCTTATCAGTTAAAACTCTGCTCAGTCTTTAAAAAGGCTGACCACAATGGAGATGATGTTCCAGATGGAACCCCAGATCTGCCATAACAGCAGCAGAAGCAATGCAGGATATCGCTAGCGTAAAGTTTTACTTGGAAAAATAAATAAACAAATATAAAGAACACCTCTTCTGTGATAAAGTATTAATCGCCAAAAAAATACAAACAGAAAGATATCCGGATGGCAAAGAACGGGATTTTTGGTAAAATGATTAAAGAAGTGTGAGGCAGTAAATTATGAATCCGTTAAATAAGATAAAAGCAATGGCTAAGATATGCAGCATGATCCTGGCTTCAGGATGTTCGGGCTATGGACAGAATCCCATAAAAGAAGCGGTCTATCTCGGAGTGAAGGATTACGGTCTTGAGAGTACGAACAAGGATAATAAGAATGATTTTTTATACCGTTTTGAAACAGACGGCGAAGAATACGTATACAGGCTTTCAAACGGTGTTATGGACTCTGAGGGAAAATATGACTATCCGCTTCAGAATGCACTTAAGGAAGGATACCGCTACTGTATTGCCGTAAAAGACGGAACCGTCACCGGGGTATCGGAGATAAAGGAAAGTGTGAGGAAATATACCCCTCCGGTATCGGGGATTCCCGGTAAGAGGACACTGTCTAATTTCCTAAAAACAGCACTGATGCCCGCCGGTACGGCACTCTATATCTACGGAGGCGGATGGGACTGGCAGGATGAGGGCTCATCCATACAGGCAAGGACCCTGGGAGTGTCATCTGACTGGATCCGTTTTTTCGATGAACACGGTGCCGATTATACCTATAAAAATACGGATCCCAAAAAGAGCTATTATCCATTCGGCGGCTATAATGAGTATTATTTTGCGGGGCTTGACTGCTCAGGATACGTGGGATGGGCTGTGTATAATACCCTTCAGAGTCAGAGCGGAAAAGAAGGATATGTGCTCAGCTCTACCAAAATGGCAAAGAGTTTTTCCGGGGACGGTCTCGGCGAATGGACGCAAAGCATAAAGGCTTCCGGGAAAAGCGGATACGATCTGAGACCCGGTGATATAGTAAGCATCAGCGGTCATGTATGGATATCTCTCGGAACCTGTGATGACGGAAGCATTGTCGTACTGCACTCGACTCCCTCAGACAGCAGGAGCGGTAAGCCCGGAGGCGGTGTCCAGATAAGCGCTGTCGGATACGGTAAAAGCTGTGAGGCGTACGTCCTTGCTGACCGTTATATGTCACAGTATTATCCCGACTGGTATGAGAGATACCCGGTATATCTCTGTGATCCGGGCAGGTATCTTTCATTTGAGGGTGAATATGCAGGAAGGTTTCGCTGGTATACGGACGGAACAAACGGGAGCCTTACCGATCCCGAAGGAATAAGTGATAAGACTCCCGCTGAAGTATTAAGTATTCTGTTTAACTGATCACTTAGGATCATTTCATTTGGGATTACTGCCTCCCGTTGCCGTGGAGGGTGTTGTCAGAGACTGATGGAGGCTGCTCATGGAGCTTTCGCAATATCCGTAATCTCTTCGGAAAGAGACTCCCGTGCCGCAGTAAACCCATTTTTCGCGGTCTGTATCTTCCTCTGTACAACGGTATTTAAGCAGTCCGGTGACATCTATCGCTACCCAGTGCCCTCCGAGCCATACGGCATTTACGGCATGAGAATCATTCTCCACGCTCGTGCACGGGATCCCGTGATGGCGGCACATGATCGTCAAGACATTTGCAAAGTCCCAGCATTGCCCGACATGGTTATAATACATCCACAGGTTGTCATCGCTCCAGTCCTGTTTGAGGGTTGCACGTGATTTATTGTCGTTGGTATATACGCGCCAGTCATCATATGCGTAGTTCTTTATCAGATAGTCCACAAATGCAAAGACCTTAAGCTCATCAGACCAGTCATCTTTTTTTACTATCGTGTCGCTTAATTCGCACCACTCGTCTACATGAACGCAATATCCATTATTGCCGCTTGTCGGATAGGTGAGAGGATATTTTTTGCTTCCGACATACATGTTTACACATTTTTCAGGATCCAGATCTCCGATCAGGCTGTTCCAGTGTTCTGTGTTCACACCCGGGTCGTGCCTGCAGCAGAGGACCTTTTCACCGTCGAAGTATAAATTCATTACGGCATACTGCTCATTCGGAAATGTAACGGTTAAGATATAGAGGCCGTTTTTATTCTTAAGTCCCATCTTCTTCGGGAGCTTTTCAAGATCGATCTCCACAGACTGTCCGGGCTTTAGTTCCCCCAGACTGTATTCGATACCGTCCTTTGGATCATTTTCATGATTTATGGGGACATAGAACGTATACTGTGCACCGTACTCGTTTCTGTTATAGCGTTTGATCGTAAGCTCTCCGGTCTTAAACGGCTTTTTATCGGATGCATTGCAGTAGAGGGTTGCAGTGGCCTTCTTCCCTTCCGTTTGTACCTTAAGCCCCGCGAAGCCTTCAAAATCGATGTATTCACCCTTTATATTGGTGGTGCCGCAGGCCCTGCTTTCACTGATACCGTAGATCAGATTTCCGATATCGAGATCAACGGTCTGTTCGCCGAATTTCCCACAGTCATCAGCGCTTTTTTCGGCTGCACTTATCTGCTTCCGGAAAGGAAATGCAAAAAGGCATAAAACGGCCAGAAAGATAAGTATTATTTTTTTCCCAAGAGCCGGTCTGCGTATACATGTTCTGTTCATGATAATGACTCCATCTTTAAATTTGCTCTTTTTTTGTACATTTTAAACCCGGCCTGAGCATAAGCCCGGACCGGGTAAAAGCTTTGCCGGTATACGTACTATGAATCGACTTCCAGGATCTCACCGCGAAGCTCGGCAAATCCTACATCATGTGAGTCGGCGTTGCAGCTCCAGGTATCGGGATCAGAGTCAATGACCTCATATTCGCCGGGCTCGAGGATAATGTCCGTATACGCGATCCAGTTGGCATCAGCAACGTTATACATTCCGTCAGTACCTACGGTCTGCCACTCGGCGACCGTTCTGCCGTCTTTTTTTATCGCTATCGTTCCGGGCTTTGCACCGATTGCATCATTCCAGTGATAGGTCATGACCGAGTATACACGCCAGGCTGTTTCTTTATCGATCGTAAAAGTCGTGGACTTTGAGGGACCGTTGTTTACACCTTTGGTGTTAAAGCAAGTCCACAGTACCGGATAGTCCGTAAGCTCATGGACTTCGCCGTCAAAGTCGCCTTTTTTCTCTTCTTTTTTGTTGTCTTTGTCGTCCTTTTTATCGTCTTTCTTATCGTCTTTTTTATCTTCTCCTGAGACTGCGGAAGCTCCGTCTTTTCTGACCATGCAGATCAAAACTGACTCTCCCGAAGTATAGGTGAGCTTTCCGACAGCATAGAATCTGTCATCCAGGCGGAAGAGCCTTGATACTTCTATCCGGACCGATCCGTCAAAAATCACAGGCTCATCCTTGATGCTTACTGAAGGATCTGCGTCTGCTTCAAATGTTTCGTCTACATCCTCAACGGATATCTCGCCGGTATCGGCATAAAAGACTTCGTATGATTCAATGCTCAGGCTGTATTCTGATCCGCTTCCTGAAATGTCGGCCGTGATATGCTGTGAGAGCATCGGATACCATGCCTCATTCGAATCGGGTTTTACAAATTCGTTGGCAGGGTTATTTAGATCCGTCTGGGTATAGATAAGCCATTTGCCGGGCAGCGTATCCACTGAGTCGACTTCTTCGAGCTGTTCGATCACAACTTCATCGAAATCCTCTGCCTCGAAGTGATTTAAGAACCATTCGGCGGACAAATACAGCATTCCTTCGCTGTAATTTGTGTTCTTTGCCTTTGTTTCAGGCTGCACCTGATCATCGCTGTCGTCCGGTTCCGGATCAGCTTCTACCGAATCCAGCCTGTAGCCATCGGCCGTGACCGTAATCGTTCCTTCAAGGATATAATCCTCAGAAGCGGTCTCGCTTTCAAGATTGATCCACAGTGAAGGACGGACTCCGACACCGGGCACGTCCTTATCGATGATATCTCCTCTTCCGTCCTGATCAACGATCCCCGCAAGAGTATCGTCGTAGCTTGAACGGCTCCACCAGCAGACGTAAGTATCCTGTGAGTCTGCTGCATCGAAGGAACCAGAGACCATTGCATAACGGGTCGCGCGTGATCTTCTTGCATAATCATCATCGGTGTCTTCCCAACTGTTATCCTTACTGGGCGTGAATCCGAATTCCTCTGACTCTGCTCCGAAAAGCTGTGTACCTGACAGCAGGATGACATCATTTGCTGCGCTAACGTCCTTTTCATATACCTCAAAGTCTCCGTCTGAGGCTTCGGCCTCAACGATCGCTATGTCATTCCAGTATTCGCTGTCTGTAAAGGCAGATTTGAGAAATTCTCCGTTAAGCCATGCATTAACGGATGAATCGCCCCAGAGTGCTGTGCCGTCCTCATCAAAGGGAAGGAAGTAAAGAGCCTTGTCAGCAAGCAGAAGCGCACAGTCGGGTTTGCTGTCGGTATATTGTATCGAGTGGATGCCGAGCACTCTCCATCTGATCGGCTCATACAGGAAATAACGCCATCCGTTCTCGGAGTAGTCCGAAGCATCAGCCATACGTCTGTAACGGCTGTCCTCTATGGTTGTATCGCCTTCATCATCGTATTTTGCTTTTTCAAGCTTTTCGTACAGCTCATCATCAACTATCACGTCAGAGGAGGCATACAGATACCAGTCTGCCGTGCCGACCTCCTTACGGATCTGATCCTCTGTAACTATCTCGGACTGCGGAAATACTCCGAACAATACCGATTCATAGGTGACCCCCTCAGGATCCTCCGAAGGAGCATCAAGCATCTGCTCCGTTTCTTCGGATGCCTTTTTATCCGCATCCTGTTCGGTATCTGCCCATACGTCCTTAGTAAACGATCCTGTTCCCGCAAGCATAACAATGGATGCAAGCAGGACCGCAAACAGACTTCTTAACTTTCGTGACTGTGTTTTCATAACCTTACCCTCTCCTTTCCGTAGCTTTATTTAATTATTGCAGTGATCATGCCTTACTGCAGTTTGAACTTTCCTACTTCTGCCTCCAGGTCATTGGATATCTCGCTGCTTGAAAGTGCGTCTTCTTTAGTCAAACCCAAACACCACTCTGAAAAATCAGAGATCAGGTTGATTTTATCATATTTTACGCCCCGTTGCCATAAACGCAGGATCCGGTCGGTAAATACCGGCCGGATCCTGTATTTTTACAAAATCTTTTAGGTTTATTTTCATTATTTCTGAGGTAATGAAAATCCTACAGGTGCGAATATCTGGTATAAGCGGATCGGGCCTGCCTGTTTGCCGGGCTCTTCATCAAGGAGGGCCTTGCACTGTTTATAAGCTGCAGATGTCGGATCGATCACGGGAATGAACAGGATGGACTTGATCCCGTTATGGGTGAAGTGGCAGTTCTTTGCCACAATGTTCATCTCGCATAACGCGATCAGAGTATCTGCCGTAAAGCTCGGATCATTTCCAAGGTCAATATCTATAACAGTTGCCCCGGGATTAGCTGCCAAAGCACTTTCGATCATGGCATTTATCTGTGCTGCCGTGATCACATTTCCGGCCGCCGAAGTAGTCCCTGTAGTTTCGTTGCTGCTTCTTGTCTCGTTATCTGTAACGATCACAGAACTGTCTGTTCTCACAACGACATTCCCGCCACCCTGCTGAATAGCCGTAATGAGAAGATTCAATGCAGCAGGATTTATTGTAACTGCTCCGGTTGGGGCGGACAAAGTTACGACGACATTATTACCATTCCTCTCCAAAGAATATGTAAAGTTCGTACCTGCCAGATTTGTGCCGGTATCGCCATTGATCTCGTATCCTTCATTGGGAGTGATCGTGATCGTACCGGTCCCACTAACCGTTCCACCGGCTTTATTGGTTCCGACATTACCGTTTCCGCTAACTGTTCCACCGGATTCATTTGTCTCGACATTACCGTCGCCGGATACCTCGCCATAATTGTTTGTAACAGAAGAATTGCCAGTCACCGAACCTGCATTTTGGTATACACTTCCACCTCCTGCTACCGTTGCACCTTGACGGTTAGAAACTACAACGCCGGTGTCAGAATTAGTAACATTGGAAAAATTGATGTTAACAGAGTTGTTATTTGTATTTATTGTTCCTTCGTTGACAGCTATCGAACCGTTGTTAACATTTAAAGTTACGCCAGACCCTACAACGCCTGCGTCTCCAGTATAAGGATCCGAAAGCGCATATACCGATGCAGGGATGCCTACCACTACCACCCCTGCCAAGGTCAGGGTTGCTGCGATTGCCATGCACCTTTTCGCGATTTTTTGGTTGATCTCATTCTTTTTTCCCTCCAATTTCAAAATTCTTTTTGTGTACCTGTTCTACAGATATCAGAAATGTTTCATTTTTTTGTCCATTCTGAGTTGCTTAAAAACGCTTTAATATATATATAAACAACTGAAAACGGAAAAACCCTATGAAAAAATGCAAAAAATACTTAACTTTGTGAATTGTGCACAACCGGGCATGTGCTGCATTGTGAATTATCACGGCAGATTTAGGACGGGGCGTGTTAGCTCCGGACGTAAAGTTCCGGATTTATCCGAAATATTTTAACAGATTTAGGAATCCGCAATATCCGTTTCCATCAGCAAGAGTTACGGGATCGATCGCCGAATTGCCGGGGATCGTAACGCTGTAGTTTGTTCCTGCATATGTGAAGTTCACTTTTACGGCAATCCCCATGCGGCTTGCTTCACCAAGTTTTGCAAGCGTAGCTGTATCAAAGCCCTGATGTGTCCCGGCGTTGATCGTAAGACCCTTTGCGATCAGGGCATATGCTTCATCAACTCTTCCTGCTGCGATCAACGCACTGATCTCATTTAACAGTTCCCCTATCTGCATATTCACGGCAGCAAAGAATGCTGCATCTTCATTTCCGC
>JAILPG010000195.1 GCA_024699595.1 Lachnospiraceae bacterium
TTTTCCGATTCCGCCTTTTCCGTAAATTGCGATCTGTCTAATCTTGTGGTCTGACATTTTCCTATCTCCTTATCCCTGATACATTTGTTTTATTCTTCATCTTCAATTCCGTAATCACGGAGAAGTTTTTTTGCTTTTTCAAGCCTTAGTTTTTTCTTATCTCTGTAATCTCTGACCTTTGCGACAGCTTCATCGATGGGTCCCACATGATCAAGGGTTATGATATTTTTTCTTGCAAGTGCCTGAGAAGCTCTACCACCGGTTCTGGCTGCCAGAACAAACTCAACATCCGATAACTGTTCGGCAATCTCTTCAAAAGCTTTATCACCGCCACAGGTTGCTCCCTTGCAGGCTGTCTGATCTATATCTCTGAACCGGGAATCTGTGATCTCCCCCGTTTCCGAATCAACTTCAAAAACGACAAATCTGTCAGTGTGTCCGAAATGGGAATCAACATTTATCTCGTCCGTAGTTGCCACAGCAATCTTAAATGTATCACCCATGGGAAAACGTCTCCTTTACATTCAATCTGTCTTTATACAGTGAAGCGCCTATGTCATATACTCCCGGCACTCCGCAAGCATCCGCTCTGCAGTGCTGGCAATGTCTGAATACATTTATATAGATTTCAGCTTCCGCTCTTGCCTTATACAATTCTTCACAGGTCGGTGCTTTTAGATCCTTCATCTCATTCTGCGGGATCAGGGGAATGATATTATATATGGATGCGCCTGCTGTTTTTACTGTGGCAGCAACATCTTCTATATGTTCATCATTTACTCCGGGCACCAGCACAGTATTTACTTTGACAAGCGTTCCTGCTTTCGAAACCTTTCTTATTCCGGATAACTGGTTTTTTATAAGTATCTCCGCAGCCTCCGTTCCCGTGTAGATTTTGCCGTGATAGATGATCCTGTTATTGATCTTGGCTTCGATCTCAGGATCCACGGCATTTACCGTAACAGTAAGTGTATCAACAAGTTCGATCACCTCATCTGCTTTTTCATCGAGCAGAAGGCCGTTTGTACTCATGCACTTTATCAGTTTCGGATACCTGTCCTTTATCAGTCTGAAGGTCTTAAGTGCGCGATCAGTTGCCAGTGTGTCTCCGGGTCCGGCAATTCCTACCACGGTGA
This sequence comes from Lachnospiraceae bacterium, assembly GCA_024699595.1. The sequence continues at coordinate 1,137 of JAILPG010000195.1, forward strand.
TCTCAGGACATTTCTCAAGTGCCAGATCAATGAAGTGTGCTGCCTCCTCAGGTTCAAGCACCGTGCTTGTCACTCCGGGCCTCTGTTCATCCTCATTGATCTTCCTGTCGCAGAATCTGCATTCTATATTGCAGCCCGGTGCTACAGGGAGATGGATCCTTCCTTTATTCTGTTTGCATGGTCCAAAGCACGGATGTTCTTTGAAGACCGTTTCGCGATCCAGAGCCATAGACATACCTCTTAAATATTTTTATTGATTCTATCAGACATAAATCCTTTGCAAAATCACACATATCTTATAGTGAGCCATTACTTTTAGTTATCACTCCCATTATTTCCGGTTATCACAAATAAAAAGGATGCGGCCTAAGCCGCATCCAAAGTGTGGAGGTATATATATGCAAAAAGTGAAATCACTTATGGCATCATTTTACTTCATCCGGTTTATACATATCGGTGCTCAGATACTTCATTCCGTTATCTGCAAGTATCACTACGATATTCTTTCCTTCATTGCCGGATCTTAATGCTACCTGCTTTGCTGCGGTAAGAGCAGCGGCAGCTGACTGTCCGAGGAATACACCATCAAGACGTGCAAGTTCTCTTCCTGTTTCATATGCATCATTTCCGTTTATATCAATGCATTCATCATAATCAAATCCAACGATGAAAGGAGCTTTAAATGCATCCGGGAATCCGGGATCTCCGAAAGGTGCTGTTCCATCAATGGTGGGAGCTCCGGGACCGGCAGCAGCACGGGATGCCTGATCAGCCTGTACCGCAACTATCTTAACGTCAGGATTCTTTTCCCTGAAGTACTTTGCAAGTCCGGTTATGGTTCCGGCGGTTCCGCTGGTTGCAACAAGAATGTCGACTTTTCCGTCTGTATCTTCCCAGATCTCGGGACCGGTGGTTGCATAATGTGCTCCGGGGTTAGCTTCATTGGCAAGCTGGTTGATAAAATAGTGATGGGTAGGCTGGGCGTCGCAGTATCTCTGAAGTGCATCCTGATAGAACTGGGTAGAGAAGGTTCCGTTTGCCAGTGCTTCCGCAACCTCAGGAAGTTCAGTCATAAGATAGAGGGTTGCACCATATGCTTTAAGCATTGCCTGACGCTCAACAGACTGTCCCGGCTCAAGGAATACGGTAAGATGATATCCCCTGCTTGCTGCAAATGCCGCAAGTCCAATTCCGGTGTTTCCGCTTGTATTCTCAACGATGGTGTCTCCGGGATGAAGAAGTCCGTCTCTTTCCGCTGCCTTGATCATATTAAGAGCAGCTCTGTCCTTCACCGATCCTGAGGGATTAAAATACTCAAGCTTACCGAGAAGCTTTGCTTTAAGTCCGTATTTCTCCTCATATCTTACGAACTCAAAAAGCGGTGTGTGTCCTACAAGTGTTTCAATGTTTGTTACGATGTTTGCCATAATGATTTTCCTCCTTTATTCCTAAAACGGATCCTCCACATATTTTCCAATATCCGCTTTAGCAGTTAACTGATTGTAGTAGTATAAAATCGATGAAGCACATCCGGCACTTCCAAGATATAATCCGCTCCAGCACTCCACTTCACCGGGAGCATGTCTGTTCCATGCCGTATACCATCTTCTCTTTCCGCCGTCGAGATTTGAATCTCCGATCAATACTTCAGCTGCATCCTCAGCAGCATTCAGATATTTCTCATCACCGGTCAGTTCATATACTTCCGTAAAATGCTCTGCCATTCCCGCTGCTCCACAACAATAGCTGTATGTATGCCAGTAACCTTTTGAATGGATCTTTGGAGCGCCTGTTTTAAGAACTCCGTTGGTAAGTTTCAATATCCATTCCCTGTATGACTCATTTCCGGTTATCTTAAACAGTTCATAAAACAATCTGCTTGATCCCACAGGTCCCTGGCACATTCCCAGATAGTGCATCTTCGGTACATAGGGATCGTTATATCTTAGCAGTGCAGCCGTGTCATCCTTTGATCTATCTGCAATATCGGAAAGATAATCCGCTGCATTTTTTGCAAGCTCAAGGTATTCCTCATTGCTTGTATGTTCGTACAGTTTAGCAAGAATGTATCCTGTTCCTGCAGTGCCGTAGAAGAATCCGGGGAAATATCCGTTCTTTCCGAGACCAAAAGCTACTGTATCCATGCACTGCCATCTTACTCCGGTCTCTGCATTTTCTTTCTTTGATACTATGTATCTTCCGAGTGCATCTGCACCTTCCAGATAATTTCTGTTCCCTGTCTTTTCAAAAAGCCATATCAGAAAAAGAGCAAGTCCGCCATCCGATATTATTCCGATCTGTCCGCTCCAGTATCCTTTTCCCTGAAGCAGTGTCTGAACCAATAAAAGATCATCTGCCACTCTGAATGAATGATCCAGATATTTCTCATCTTTTGTGGTTTCATAGAGAAGATATGATACGTATCCTCCTCCGGCAGGCCCGTTATAAAGTCCGGTTGGTATTCCTAAAAGCGTTCCTTCTCCGTAATCGGAATATTCATCAACACCCTTATACTCCGATATCACAAAATCCACTCCACCTTTTGCCTTAGAAAGCCACTTTGTATCTTTCGTGACTCTGTATAGTCTTAAAAAGAAAAGTGCAATGCCCGCTGTTCCTCCGTAGAGACTTGTCTGCGATGTAAGTGTAAGATCCGGATCTATCTCTTTTCCCGGAAGAATGTCCCATCTCGTTCCCTTTTCCGAAACATGCTCATATTCTTCAAGCCATGCGGCAGTTTCAAGAACAGCCTCCAGGTATCTTTCTTCAGTTTTTTCAAATTCCTCAGGCCAGTTTCCCAAAGCAAGCCTCCGTTGTTTTTTTATATGTATTGATCATATTACGAGGCGTGAATTCTGTATAATTCCTATATTTTAGAACCTGATATAAATTTCATCTATAACAAAAAACAGACCGTATTAGCGATCTGTTTCATTCAAAGCAAAATATATATTTATAATTTTGATCATTCGATGGCATTGATCAGGAATTCCGCAAGCCCGTCATGATCATTGTCCGATGCGGTTATCACATCGGCACTTTCCTTCACTATATCCGTTGCATTGAGCATTGCGATTCCCAGCCCCGCAGCTTCTATCATTGAGATATCATTTTGTTCATCTCCTGCTGCGATGGTATTTTCTATGGGCACTCCCAAATACTCCGCAAGCCACCTTACGCCTGAACCCTTTCCTGCTTCCTTCATGAAGACTTCAAGATAGTTTGGATTTGAATACACAGTGGTCAGTCTGTCACCGTATCTTTCCATTATTGCTTTTCTGAAGTTTTCCAGTTTTTCCATCTCATGGAGTTCTATTGCTATGACTTTGCAGGGAGCCTCGGGAAGATTTCCCACAATATCATCCGTCACGACAATGGGTCTCTGTATGACCCTGTTGTAGAACTTCATGGCTTCTCCCTCATCGGGGCTTACCATATAATCCGCTGCGTAAGTATGTGCATGGACACCGAATTCCTTAGCGGTATCAAATATACCGGGGATCAGTTCGTAAGGGACAGGGATCCTGTTTATTACTTTTGAATTATCGGAGTCGAAACAAAGAGCTCCGTTAAAGCAAAGATAATATGTTCCGGGGTAATTTATCCCCAGTTTCTCAGCAACGGTTATGACATTATCAATGCCTCTCCCTGTGCATATTGCAAAATGATTTCCCGCTGCCACAAAATCATCCAGTGCTTTTTTGGTTTTTTCCGATACTCTTTTGTCGGATGTAAGTAATGTTCCGTCCAGATCCGAGAAAAAGATCTTCTTTCCTTCTTTCATGATTCTTCCTTAATAAAATTTCTCCGTACCCCTTAACATTTATAATAAACCAAAATGCATTAGTCAAGGAGTACGGAGATCTTCATCGGAAGAGATTATATGAAATTTATTAGTCCATGGTATTAAGGTATCCAACGAATACTGGAAGTCCGGTGTCGTTATCAACTATGCCGTATACGAAGGGACAGTCAAGGTTTATGACAATGGGCTCATCAACAGGAGCTGCACAGGTTGCATCCATCATGATGCCGGTGACTGCTGCGGCTCTGGTTCCTTCGCGGTTTACCTCGATGAATGACTTATGGACCACTTTGTTGATCCAAATCTCACTGTCTCCACCGTTTACAGGTGTCATCATTGAGGAAAAGTCAGCCTTTGCAGGATCGAATGCACAGGTGATGCCCAGATCTTTAAGAACTTCGTTCATACCCAGTTCGTATTCATTGGTGAACTCCGGGATATATGCGTAAATACCGCCTTCGTTGCTCTTGAGATTTGTAAGAGCGTGGGACAGATCCTCACCGTTTTCTGCAGCCTTCGCGATCAGTTCCTCAACACTTTCACCTTCTTCGGGAAGGATTGCGAAGAATGAATACTCACCGCCTTCGTAAGGACGGGTAAATCCGATCCCTTCACCATATCTGAAATATCCTGATTCTTCACTGTAAAGCATTGTTACTTCGGAAGTACTTCCGTTGTAGTTGTTGAATGTACAATGCTCCCGGATATCTTCTTCCCCATACTTCTGTTCCCACTCGCCTTCAAAAGCAATGGCATTGAGAAGGACCATCTTCGCATCATCGCTGAGTTCATTAATGATTTCGGGGATCATTCCACGGGTCTCTTCCTTTACCCAGTTATTGATGTCACCAACAGTCTCGGGGCCAAAGGGTGCGCTCCAGATCTCAGCTTCATAATATGACTTTGCCAATGATACAAATTCCGGAGTCATCTCAAACTCACCGTTCTCATTAAACCAGATGGAATTTGCCACATTCCACTCCACATCCTCAGAACTCTCAAGATGATGGCTCATGGCATAGAGGATCTGATTCATCTGCTCACGGCTTATTCCTCCGCCAAGAGCATTCTCAATCTGGGTAAGAGTCTCACCGTTAGCGCCGTTTGAAACCATTCCGAAGGCTGTCATTACTGATGTGGGAGAAATAAGGATGTTTCTGCCCTCTCCCTCTGCCTCTGATACACCAACCAGGAGATTCATGGAAGCATTTGAAAGAGAAGTTATCCATTCCTCTTCAACATTTCCCTCTTCAAAGTTTACATTGATGGTTTCAGCGCCCTGTGTAAGATTAACGGTATTCTCTGAAATCCCGCCGTTTGGTACTCCTGCCTCGGCTCCACAGCCTGCAAGAAGTGCTGCTGCCATTATTCCTGCGATCATTTTTTTCTTCATAATTATATATTCCTCACTTTCTATATTCAGGTAAGTCTTCTTTCATTCCCCTCTGCACTATATGACGACAGTGAATCCTGACAGGTCACAAAAAAAATTAAAAACAGGCCAAAACCGGAAGTTTCCGGTTTTGACCTGCATTATTAAGTCTGTAGATCTCGTATTTTCCGGCATCACTCCAATGACTGGGTAACGGGAACCTCATTTTTCCTACTGTAGCATGAGAAGATCTCATCGATCTCCTTCTGCTCAGGCTTTTTGGAGATAAGTGATACCACAGGAACTATGATAAGTCCCGCTATCATGGCAAAGGCTCCGGCATTAATGGGGGACCTGAGAAGTGCCGGAAGGAATTTAGCTCCGAACATATCAAAGATCATGAATCCGGCACCAAAAATAAAGCTTGCGGCACATCCTGCCTTGGTAGTTTTCTTCCAATATAATCCGTAAAGGAAGGGGGCAAGGAACGCTCCCGCCATGGCTCCCCACGAAACGCCCATGAGCTGGGCGATAAATGCAACCTTTGAACGGTACTGGATGACAGCAAGGACCACGGAGATTGCTATGAACACCACGATCAGCGCTCTTATCCAGAGAACCTGCTTTTTGTCGTCCATCTTCTTAATAACTGTTCCCTTGATGAAATCGATGGTAAGAGTTGAGCTGGAGGTCATTACCAGGGATGACAATGTGGACATTGAAGCAGATAAAACGAGAATAACAACAAGTCCTATAAGAGCGGGGCTTAAGTTACTGAGCATTGCGGGGATGATGGCATCATATCCTTCCGAAGCAACATCCACGGAATCTGAGAATAGTCTTCCGAAACCTCCGAGGAAATAGCATCCGCCGGCTACAACACCCGCAAAGAGTGTGGAGATGATGGTTCCCTTGGTGATGGATTTCTCGGATTTGATCGCATAGAACTTCTGAACCATCTGGGGAAGTCCCCAGGTTCCCAGGGATGTAAGGATAACTACGCCGACAAGATTTACGGGGTCAGGACCAAAGAAGGAATTAAAAACTCCGGGAGTTGTGCTGACTGTCTCGTCCGCCACATTTGCAAGTTTATCAAGAGCGGCCAGGAAACCTCCTTTTGAGTTCAATACCGCAAGGATAACCGCTACAATACCGAAGAGCATTATGATTCCCTGAATGAAATCATTGATGGCGGTTGCCATATAGCCTCCGGCGATAACATACACACCGGTAAGTATAGCCATTACTATGATACAAACTGTGTAATCAATATTGAATGCCATTCCGAAAAGTCTGGAAAGACCGTTATAAAGCGAAGCTGTGTAAGGGATCATGAATACAAAAACAATAAGTGATGCAAAAAGTTTAAGTCCCCTGGAATTAAATCTCCTTCCAAAAAACTCAGGCATGGTTGCTGAATTGAGATGCTGTGTCATTATCCTGGTCCTTCTTCCCAGGACTCTCCATGCAAGCATTGAACCCAGCAATGCATTTCCGATTCCTATCCATGTAGATGCGATTCCGTATTTCCATCCGAACTGTCCGGCATAACCTACAAATATAACTGCACTGAAATAACTGGTTCCGTAAGCAAAAGCAGTAAGCCAGGGGCCTACACTCCTTCCGCCCAGAACAAAGCCGTTGACATCCGTGGCATTTTTTCTGCAGTACAGACCTACTCCGATCATTACCGAGAAGAAAATGATCAGCATCAGAATTTTGATTATCATAAAAACCTCCGATTCATCTTGTTTTGGTGGATCGTTTAATATTTTATCACTTTAAAGCGTTAGTGTAAATTAGTAAAAAAATAGCGGGGTGCCTAAACACCCCGCAATATAGTTTTTTAATCCGTCAGCTCGTATTCGAAGCCGTTAAGTACGATCCTTACTCTTCCGAATACAACCTCCGCTCTTTCGGGAGGCAGGTAATCCCTGAATTTTACATTGGACATGATCTTTGCCGTGATATCCGCATCTATAAAACTGAGATCCGTATCTGCAGAAAATCCTCCAAAGGGAAGGATCGTCTCACCCTTTGCGTATACTCTTAAGGAAGCTTTGTTTATCTGAAGATTTGTGCTTCCGTCAAGAGCAGCGATTCCGGAGCAGCGGTCATTATGTATGTTCATGACTACGCTGGCGTCATGTATATTTACATCTGCCAGGTCTCCGGTAAGAGTTCCTAAGCCTACGGCTTCTTTTCCGCTGATGTAGAGCTTTACAGAGCACTCATAGATCTCCATCTTGGCGGGAGCCACAAGTGATCCCATGGCAACGCCCTTCTTACCTGACAGGTCAATGCTGATGTCACAGCTCTTCACCTGAATATTGCTCTCACGGTTAAAGGATCCGATACCCACAGCTCTCTCGCTGTTTATCTCTATAGAGTACTGTCCGCTTCTGATATCGATTCCGCCAGCGAGGCCGGATCCTATACAGATACCCACCTTACCGTTGGATTCGATCCTGATAAGTCCGGACTGTTCGAAGATGATCTCTCCATGCTCTGAATTGATATCATTTCCGATACCGTAATATTCATCCGCATCCAGCATCAGACTCAGCGCACCGGCACCCTTTACAGTAAGCTTCGATCCCTTGGGAACACATATTCCGCCCATACCGAGCTTATTGTCGCCCTTCAGTATAAGCTTGACATCACTGCCTTTTCCGAGATTTATGCAGGCTTGTTTTTTCCTGTTGATAAGCCGGATATTTTCTATTGTAAGTTCTACCTTCGCATTATCAGCAATATCGATATCAATCTCGGCATCAAAACTGGGGCCGCCACTGATGGAATAATCTCCGTCCTTGCCAATGACCACACCTATGGTACCGCTTCTGACAAGGCGCTCCATGTCGATATGCTCACCACAGTCGGCTACATATATACGGGATGCCATTCCTTCCTGACGCTCGTGCCAGTATTTTTTCATTTCCTGTCTTATATCATAAGGAATGGACTCCAGGGGTTCAGCCTGAGGTCTGGCTGTATAATATCCCTGAATAAGATCTGCACCGAGAAGAATAACCGCACGAAGTTCCTCTCCCGTCTCAACCCCCTCAGCCAGAGCCTGGATGCCGTTTGAATGACAGAACTCTATGATCTCACGGACAAAATGTCTCTTCTTGGGATCATCCTGCATTCCGCTTAAGAGGGATCTGTCAATCTTTACATAATCGGGCATATAACGGAGAAGATTCTGAACATTTGAATATCCGGTGCCATAATCATCAATCGCAGTCTGAACACCAATCCTCTCCATACGTTCCTTAAATTCTTTGAAATCATCTTCCTTAAGTTCTGCCTGCTCCGTGATCTCCACAACAGCTACTCCGTTGTGTCTGGTCATAAGTTCCTCAACGGCATGATAGTCTTCAGCGGAAAGAACAGTTTTGGGAATGGAGTTAATGAATACCTTATGTCCGAAGAAATTGGTCTTTCCTTCATCTATAATTCCAAGCACATTAAAGAAAGTAGCTCTTTCGATGTCGTTGAGCCTGTTCCTCAAATCTGCATATCTTATAACATCAAGTGGACTTTTGAGCACATCACTTACAGGGCGCATGAGTGCTTCATAAGAAAAGATATCGCCGGTGGATACATCCACGATGGGCTGAAAATGATATGAAAAAAGATTACCGTCTATGATCCTGACGGCTTCTTCAAGTTCTGCCGCCTCAGCTTCGGATAATGTTGCCATTAATCCTCTTCCGAATTCATCGTCGGTTCCGGTCTTAAGATAAACAAGCTCCTTACCCAGCAAGATCGCATCTTCCCACAGTTTAAGAGCATCTCCGTCCGGATCCCCGAGAAGTTCTTCATAACGTGCCTGAGTTTCAGCCAGAGCATCAGCACCGGAAACGTGCATTATTTCTTTTAAGAATTCATGAATGACCGACAGCTGTTCCTGCATGTTTACCTTCTTTATTTGAGGTATTTACAACATGTATATTATATCACTTTAAAGCGTTAATAGAAACGAAAAAAGCACAAAAAAAGCGGCCGCATAAAGCGGCCGCTCCTTGGTTAAATCTTATCGTGGATTAAGCGTTCTTCCACTCGTTGTACTGGTTCTGGAACTCAGCAAGAACGTCCTGATATCCAGCTGCATCAAGTGCTGCCTGATACTCCTCGATGTAAGCGTCAACATCATCGGGAGCGATAACGCCGTGCTCAAGAGCGAATCCGTACTGCTCGAAAAGGTTAGCGCAAGCGGTGTACTGGCTCTCTACAGGTGCCTTGTCGAAACGGAAACCAGCTGCAGGAGAGGTCTGTGCTCCGCCGTTGAAATCCTTGTAAAGCTCAGCCTTGTTTGCAGGCTCGTTGTCAAGAGGAGTAACAACAGTTGCAGAAGCAGACTCCCACATTGAGTGGTTGTACTTGTCAGAGTGCTGGGTTACCTGGCCGTTTGCATCGTACTCGAAGTCCTCGCCCTCGATACCGAAGGTATACATATCAGCGAGCTTGCTGTCGGTGTAAAGGAGTCCAAGGAAATCGATACAAGCCTGAGCTTCTTCAGGGGTGCAGCTAGCTGCAACTGCAAAGCAAGAACCAAGAGCAGAGTTGGAGTGTGCCCATCTCTGGGTAGCAGGCTGCATAACAACATCCTGGCCATAACGAGCATTTGCTTCGTCATTTACAGGGATGTCGGTCCACCAAGAAATAGCCCAATCCTGGGTCTGAGTGGTGGTATCGGTAGTGGTCTTGGTAGCGTCGTCCTCTGAGAGGTATCCGAGCTCATACCATTTACCCATAAGCTTACAGAACTCAGCGTACTGAGGAGTAAGAATGGTGTCTACAACTTCGTTGGTCTTCTTGTCAACAGCGAAGAAGTTGGTTCCTGAATCGCCGGTGAAGAAATCGAAGTCGTTGATGTACCATCTGTAGAACATAGGGGTCTTCTGGGTAAGATAAGGATACTTGATTCCTGCATCCTTAGCATCAGCGAGCATGGGCTCAAGGTCTGCAAGAGTCTTTACAGAAGTGATGTCCCATCCGAACTGATCAACAAGATCCTTACGGAACATGAAGTCATATCCTTCAACGTTGTCCTTGTATACAGGGATGAAGTAGTTCTTTCCATCATACTTGGTAGCTTCCCACTGTCCTGCATCCATTGACTCGTAAACGCCTGTGCCGGGAAGGAGATCTGTAAGATCATAAACTGCTCCCTTCGGTACAAGGTCATTTGTTCCGATGGTTGACTCCCATGAAGCTGTCCAGAGGAGGTTGATCTCGTTTGCGTTAAGAGCGAGGTTAGCCTTGTCGGTATACTCACCTGATCCAACATCTGTTAAAGAGATCTGAACGTTGATCTTATCAGCGATATAAGCATTGATAGCGTCCTCAACCTTCTTTACCTGATCGGAATCGGGATTTGCAAGGTTAAATGTACATCTGTAAACGTTGATGTGTGTAGCATCGCCTGATGCTGTGGTTGTTTCTGTTGTTTCTGTTGTGTCAGTAGTTGTTGTCTGATCTGCCTCGGTTGTTTCAGGCTGATCTGTTGTCTCGGTAGCCGTAGGCTGAGCAGGCTCATCTTTAGCGCCGCAGCCAGCAAGCATAACCATTGACATTGCTGTAGCAAGTACTAATGCAAGTGCTTTTCTTTTCATGTTTGTCCTCCCTTTAAAAAGTTAGATTGTTAATATATATCCAACGGTCTTTGCTGCCGTATGAATATCAGAATAAGATCATCCCTTTACGGATCCTACGGTAAGACCCTTGATAAAGTACTTCTGGAAGAAGGGATATACTACCATAATGGGTGCTATTACGACTACAACCGTAGCCATCGTTGCGGAATACTGGGGGATCGTGCCGCCCATAGCCGCTCTTGCCGATGCAGGTACGTTTGAGTTGTTAAGTAAGAACTCGATACTCTTCTGTATATTTATAAGAAGAAGCTGCAGCGGCTTTTTTGAATCCGAAGTAATGTAAAGCAGTGCGTTCTGCCAGTCATTCCAGTATGCAGTAGCCATCATGAATCCTACAGCTGCAAGTGAAGGCTTTAGCAGAGGAAGAGTTACCTGGAAGAAGGTCCTGTACTCTCCAGCTCCGTCGATCTTTGCTGCTTCCATAAGCTCGCCCGGAATGCTGTTTGCGATATAGGTCCTTAAGATTATAACGTTCATGGTGCTGACACATAATGGCAGGATCAGCAGAAGCAGGTTATCCTTAAGGTGATAATAGGTGGTAAATACTATATATCCTGAAAGTGTACCGCCGTTAAAGAGCATCGGTATCAGCAGGTATATCGATAAGAACTTGGACATCCTGAAATCCTTGCGGCTTATCGAATATGCGAACATACTCATTATAAGAAGTCCTACAAGGGTTCCGACTACCGTAACGAATATGGTTACGCCGTAAGATTTGGCAAGCTGAGTTCCGTAACGGAGCACTGCTTCAAATCCTGATTTCGAAAACTGTTTCGGAACAAATGCAAATCCATGCTGGGTAATATACTTTTCATCCGTAACAGATGCAACGAATACGAGTATAACGGGCAGGAAACAAAACAGGGTGTACAGTAAAAGGATCAGAAACAGTATTATCTGTCCTACGCCCATTTTTTCTTTTCTTGAAGGAGCAAGATCCAGGTTTTTATTCTTAGCCATTTTTCTCTCCTCCTCTTAGAATAATGCGTTATCGGGCTCAATCTTACGTACGAGGCCGTTTGCAAGAAGCATCATCAGAAGACCTATCACGGACTGGAAGAACGACGTAGCTGCCGTAAATCCGAAGTTGGAATTCTTGAAGATCGCATTAAGTACATAGGAATCTATAACCTGCGTGGTACTGTACAGTACGCCCGAGTTCCTGGTTACCTGATAGAACAGACCGGTGTCGGACTTCATTATACTGCCGACCGATAGAAGCAGCATTACAGTGATCATCGGTACCAGCGAAGGCAGGGTTATATGCCATATCGACTGCCATTTGTTCGCACCGTCTATTTCTGCCGCTTCATAAAGTGAGGAATCGATACCTGCAAGCACTGACATATACAGAACTGAGCCATAACCCGTATCCTTCCATATCTTAACCGTAAGAAGGATGATCGGCCACAGTGCAGCCTTTGAATAGAAACTTATCGGTGTCGGTTCGTCACTGAACAGTGTGATTATCGATTTATTGATGATACCTGTATCTGTGCTTATGAATGCGTATACAATGAACTGAACTGCCGCATAGGATATGAACACCGGGATGATCATCAGTGTCTGCATTGTCTTTGCGGCTTTCTTAAAGATAAGCTGATCGATCGCTATTGCAAGAGCAACATTTAAAAATGTTCCTACTGCCGTAAACAGCAGGTAGTATTTGATCGTGTTGCCTGTCATGTTAAGGAATGTGCCCTTTGAAGCAATGAGGAATTTGAAATTATCAAGACCTGCCCAGGGGCTACCGAAAATACCCTGCACCATGTTGTAGTTCTTAAATGCCATTATAAGACCTGCCATAGGCACGTACATGATAAAGAACAATACAAGGAATACGGGAAGTGACATTACGACGTGTGCCCTGTGTTTCCATGTGTTCTGGAAAAATGACTTCATTAACAAAAATCCTCCTTGTTACGGATGAGCGACCTGTCATGTGCATTATATGCAAATTGCACAATTTTTTAACAGCTTAATCGTTTTCGTAACCACAATATATCATATTAATTTTTTAAAATCAACAGGGAAATATGATTTTTTTAGAAAAATGTGATGATACGGTAAATGAGAGTATAAAACAGGGGTAAGATACTGATAAATGTGCACAAAGAGCCCGCTCCCGGGAAAAGGGGAGTCCCGAAAGCGGGATAGACATACATCCGTGGAGATCGCCGGATGTGAAGCTTGCGAAACTGTTAAGTGAATTTTAGACCGTTTAAACGTATACGTATAAGGACAGATAATACTATCATCTGTAATAAGGTACGATCAGGCTGTTTCCCGGTATGAGCGCTGTGTCAGCCGATATCCTGTTTATGGAGATGATCTCCTTAACAAGCTCGTCATCCGAAGAATAACCGTTTGAAAGATTGCCCTGTGCTATCGTATCAAGCGTGTCATTTAAATGGATCACAACACTTTTGTAACACTTGGTACCGGCTGCCGATACGCTATCCTTCTTGTCCGATGCATAGGCAAAGCAGGAAAAAACCAGAACAAATATTATCATGGAAAGAATGAATATAAGGATCATATTGCGCTTACGCTCCAATGCTCTCCTGCTTCTGTATTTCCTTATATAATAACCTGTGCCTGCACTGTTAAGACTCTGCAGAGTATTAATGTCAAAGCTTCTGTTCAGAGTGCCGGTAAGACCGTTCTCCGTGCCTGAGTCGTCCCCGTATCTGTATTCATATATATTGCCGTGTTCATATCCGTATAAATCCATGCTGTTCATCTGCTGACCCCTCAATCCATTTTAGAAGATGTTCCAAACATTTGTTCGCCGCATATTAATAATACGAACATTCATTCGGTTTGTCAACAGATTTTTCAAAAAAATCGAACATTTTTTCTGAATGTATGTTTGCTTTTTTGATAAAACTATGTTAATATGATTTTGGAAATCAGAGAAAAAGCCGTATTGACCGGCCTTTTCTTAAATATGAAAGAGACATGAGCTTTGTAACAGATATGTGTAAGGAAATGATGTCAGAACGTTGTTTCCTTATAAGACTCAGAATTCAAGGGGGATGATTTATGGCAATGGGCAAGATTTCGGCAAAACAGCAACAGATTCTCGAATATATCAAGGATGAGATCCTAAAGAGAGGCTACCCTCCCGCAGTAAGGGAGATCTGCGAGGCCGTGGGACTCAAGTCTACCTCGAGCGTGCATGCTCATCTTGAGAGCCTTGAGAAAAAGGGTTATATAAGAAGGGATCCGGCAAAGCCGAGAGCTATCGAGATAGTTGATGACAGCTTCCAGATGATCAGACAGGAAATGACTTCTATACCTATAGTTGGTACCGTAGCTGCCGGCGAGCCTATTTTAGCTGAACAGAACATTAACGGTTATTTCCCTCTTCCTGTGGAGATGGTTCCGAATAATGAGACCTTTGTACTGCGTGTCAAGGGTGAATCGATGATAAACGCCGGTATCTTTGACGGCGACCAGATATTCGTTGAATGTGTTGATACGGCGCGAAACGGAGATATCGTAGTTGCTCTTGTAGACGACTCCGCAACAGTCAAGACATTTTATGCGGAAAACGGACATTACAGACTTCAGCCCGAAAATGACACCATGGATCCCATCATTGTCGATGAGGTTACGATACTTGGAAAAGTATTCGGCGTGTTCAGGAAGATGTAAGCAGGCAGGTATTCAGAGCGTTACTCTCTCACTGTCTCCCCATATGCGTTCAAGATCATAGAAGGCCCTGCTCTCATCATCAAATATATGGATGATGATATCCTGATAATCGAGCAGTATCCATCCGGAGCCCGAATGGCCTTCGATCGATCTTAAGGGAACATGTGCCTTGTGCAGTTCAGTCTGCAGATTGTCAAGTATCGCATCTATCTGGTTGGTATTTGAGCCGGATGCGATCACAAAATAGTCAGCCATAATGGAGATCTTTGATATGTCAAGGATCTCCACATTTTTACCCTTTTTATCCTCTATTGCGTTTACGATGATACCAAGTATTTCTTTGTTATCCAATCTTTACCTCCCCTGACGTTTCAGGATGTATAATAATCATAGGTTTTCTGCGTCATTTCATCTATCAGGAAATCATTATACTTAAGATAATCAAGCGTCTGTTTAAGGATCATTATCAATGCAGTATTTATGTCCTTAAACGCTGTCTGCCTAAGCTCAGACAGGTTAGGCGCATGATATCTGAATGGTTCGATATAGTCCGCCACGAATATGATCTTTTCGAGGTTACTCATCCCCGGTCTTCCTGTAGTATGGTATCTTATTGCTGATAAGACATTTTCATTTGTTATGCCATATCTGTGCTCAGCCATGTATGCGCCAAGCTTTGCATGCAATAACGACGGGTTTAGCCTTTCGACCTCACTTATCGTAATCTTCTTTTCTTCGCATTTTGTTAAAAGCTCTTCATCAGTATATCTTTTTGCGCAGTCATGCAGGCGGCCGGAAATAAGTGTTTCATACAGGTCTACGTCATATATAAAGGAAAGACAGGCTGCGGTATTTGAAACGGATACGGTATGCCTGTATCTGGATTCCTTAAGGGTTTCCCTCATCTTTGCATCTATATGATCTATATTCTTTATCTCTTCCCTTGTAAGACAGGCCTGCATATCTGCAATATTTCCTTAATATATATTTAGTTGTACCGGGAACTGATCGTTCGTTTATATAATGCCGGACCGGGAACATCGTATCGTATACAACAACGTAAATATCATACTTTATTAATTTTTTTTCTGCAATAGCTTGCAATATTATGTAAATCAGCATATAATTTTAATGCTGAAAACCAACATTTTCTTAATAGGGGGAATAATTATGAATGTAAAAAAAATTCTTACCACCCTGAGTGCAGCTGCATTTTGTGCTTTTATTATAGCGGTACCCGTTAAGGCAGCAAACGTAACGGTATCATATGTGGTTCCTTACGGAGTAGTACAGAAGACAGTTCCTCAGGGCACAGACATGACCTATCAGGGTCCTACGGATGTTAATATTCCTGGCTATGCTTTTTGCGGATGGAGTGTTCCTCTTGCAAATGTTCAGACGGATCTTATCGCATGGGCTATTTATGTTCCCACAGGAACAGAGGCTCAGTCTGTAGAAGTATGCAACACCTATCATAATCTTCCGACAGGTGTTCTTTCCTACACTACAGGTGATATCAGTGTGATCCCCGAGGCCACCAGAAACATCCAGACCACTCCCACTCCTCAGACCAAGCCCTGTACGCTTACGGCTGATGATACCTTCAGACTCAATCCTGTAGGTATTCCGGGCGTTACCTGTGTGGTTAAGTGGTACAACGGATCAACGGGCGAACTGTGGAAGACCGATGTAGTATGGTACGGACAGTCACTTCCCGATCCTGCAACTCCCTGCATACAGGGACTTGAGTTCACCGGATGGGACGGCTCATGGCACAACATCACCGAGGATCGTAATATCATAGCCTGCTACTACAAGAACAACAGGGTATGGTTCTACTCAGGCAAGGACGGAAGCTCACTCGGAGACAAGTTCTACAGATCAACTGACAACCTTGCAGAGGTTGCAGCAAGTGTAACGACCTACATGGATCTCGATCACTGGGAGACCACAAGGAATCCGGACGGTACTCTCAACATGGTTGCAATCCCCAAGAAGTAAGGTCACGTAAATATGGATCAATGAAAAAGGCTGTGTATCAACTGATACACAGTCTTTTTCTTATGATACATACATGCGTAAATACTTTTGACTTTGACAGCCTGACATCACATGTACAGTGAGTTATCTGTTATATACCGATACACCTTCTCAGGTAACATACCGGACACATCCCTGCCCTCTTTAAGGCCCTGTCTTATAAGACTTGATGAGATATCGATCTTATCGCAATGTAAGAGTGATATCTTTGCATCAAAGCGTTCCTTAAGAAAAGATGTCCTCTCTTCATATTCCTTCCCGGAATGCTCATCCCGTACTGCGACAAGGATATGGCAAAGCTTCATTATAAGCTCCGGCCTGTACCAGGAATCGATCGAAAAAAGCGTATCCGCACCCGTGATAAAATAAAGATCTCCGTAAGTACCCATATCCGTCAGATATTCAAGGGTCTCACAGGTATAGGTATTTCCGCCCTTTTCTATCTCGTAGGTCGAAAGCTCAAATCCCGGTTCGTCCTCTATCGCAAGTGAGACCATTTCCGCCCTTATCTGCGGAGATAGTATCTCACTCTGATCCTTAAGATACGATACTCCGGTAGGCATAAACAGTACTCTGTCCAGTCCGTATTCGGTATAAGCGCTTTTTCCTATCGCTATATGTCCTTTATGAATGGGATTGAATGTTCCCCCGAGTATACCGGTCTTTTTTTTCATGGCTGTTTACTAAAGCGGAAGCTTGATCTTTGGCTTATCCTTATCGGGTCTGTACAGGACTATCTTTTTGCCTATCACCTGTACGACTGTCGATCTTGTCCTTTCGGAAACCATTTCGGCTATCTGTCTCGGATCGTCGAAACAGTTCTTTAAGATCCCGATCTTTATAAGCTCTCTGGCATTTAAGCCCTCATCCACGGACTGTACCACCTCAGGGGTAACTCCCGCCTTTCCTATATGCACTATAACATCCATCGTGGATGCAAGTCCTTTTAAATATGCTCTCTGCTTGCTTGTCATGTCTTTACCTCAGTGAACAGACCTGATGGTTCTTTTACAGATCCTCGTATTCCGGATGATCATAAAGATCATCGGATTCATCAGATTCATCAAAATCATAAGACGGATACTCTTCGCTTTCATCCTGTGCGGTCTCATGATAGAACTCAAATGCGTGGCCGTATATCTGGACGGTATCGCCATCCTTTATCCCAAGCTCCGTAAGGTCGTCTATTATTCCGTTTTCCTTCATGAACTTCTGGAAGAACAAAAAGCCCTTTTCAGCCTCCAGATTGGTATATCCGAGCATCTTTTCGATCTTGGGTCCCTCTACCCTGTATACCTTATATCTCGGATCATACATAACGGTGTAGGGCTCATCACCGGTACTTTCCTTCTTTATCACATATTCCTGTTCAAACACGACAGGGGTATCATCCATGTCATCAAGCAGGCTCTTTACATACAGAAGCAGCTCTTTGATACCCTTTCCGGATACGGCGGATATCGGAAATACCTTATAGCCCTGCGGCTCAAATTCTTTTTTTAGACGTTCTGTGATGCTTTCTCCCTCTTCCTCGGAGAAGCAGTCAAGCTTGTTTGCAGCGATCACCTGCGGCTTTTTATACAGATTTTCATCATATCTTTCAAGCTCAAGGTTGATCTTCTTAATATCATCAACAGGATCCCTGCCCTCGGTGGAGGCGGCATCCACTATATGGATCATTACTCTGGTACGTTCTATGTGCCTTAAAAAATCATGGCCAAGCCCTACTCCCTCGGAAGCGCCCTCTATAAGGCCGGGGATATCGGCTATCACAAAGCCGTCTATGCCCTCGTAATCAACCACGCCAAGATGCGGATTTAAGGTAGTAAAATGATAATTTGCTATCTCGGGTCTTGCATTTGATACACGGCTTAAAAAGGTGGATTTGCCCACATTTGGAAAGCCTAAGAGTCCCACATCGGCAATAACCTTAAGCTCCATAAGGATCTCAAGCTCTATGCCTTCCTGTCCGGGCTTTGCATATAACGGTGCCTGCATGGTGGAGGTAGCATAGTGCTGGTTACCGGTACCGCCTCTTCCGCCTTTTAACAGGACCACTCTCTCATTGTCGCCCGACATATCGATAATGACCTTGCCGCTTTCGGCATCCTTAAGCACCGTACCCCGGGGAACTTTCAGGATTATATCCTCTCCGCTCTTTCCCTTGCGGTTTCTCTTGCCTCCGGGCTCCCCGTCCTGAGCCTTGTATTTTCTGACATGACGATAGTTATAGAGTGTGTTCATGCCCTCATCAACCATGATGATGACATCTCCGCCCTTCCCTCCGTCGCCGCCGTCAGGACCGCCGTTTGGCACATATTTTTCCCGTCTGAAGGAGACATGGCCGTCTCCGCCTTTTCCGCTTTTTACTGTTATCTTAGCTCTGTCACAAAACATGTTTTCCCTAAAAAAAGGCTCTAAACCGTAAAGTTTAGAGCCCGCATGATCAATCCTCTGAAACCGGATATACCGAAGCCTGCTTCCTTGTCTTTCCAAGTCTTTCAAAACGAACGACTCCGTCAACAAGAGCAAACAGTGTATCGTCACCACCGCGTCCGACATTATTGCCGGGATGGATCTTGGTACCGCGCTGTCTGTATAATATATTTCCGGCCTTTACAAACTGTCCGTCAGCTCTCTTTGCACCTAATCTCTTTGACTCGGAGTCTCTTCCGTTCTTGGAGGAACCAACTCCCTTTTTATGTGCGAAGAATTGAAGGTCAAGCTCAAACATGTTCTACACCTCCTCAATTATCAAATCAACATTGGAAAAATACTTTTCTGCTATCTGTTTAAGACCAAGGATCATGGCATCCATTAACAGTACACCCTTTTCATCAAGCCCTTCAGGAAATTCCATTTTGATGTCTTCATCCTGAGTGCCGAGTATCCTGTTATCCGTAAGCTTTTCAATAGCATTTGCCGTATTAATAACAAGTATCGATACGGCTGCACATACTATGTCATTTCCTTTGTCGGAATACTCTGCATGTCCTTTGCAGGAAAAGGAAACATAATTTCCTTCCTGATCTTTGGATACCCTTGCCCTGATCATAAGGTTACCTGATCAGGCATTGATCTTGTCGATCTTTACTTCAGTGTATGCCTGCCTGTGACCGTTCTTCTTGTGATAACCGCTCTTTCTCTTGTACTTGTATACAATAATCTTCTTTCCGCGGCCATTCTTTACTACGGTTCCGGCAACAGATGCTCCTGAAACATCGCTTCCAACCAGAAGCTTATCATCCGATACGGCGAGAACATTATCAAAGGTTACTGATTCTCCGGACTCAGCACCGAGCTTTTCAACTCTGATTACATCACCCTCAGAAACCTTGTACTGCTTTCCGCCGGTAGCAATAATTGCGTACATAAGGCACCTCCTTATCTCATTACTCGCTGGCTTCGGTGGCATTTCTGCACTTATTACCCCGCCATGCGGCATACCGTGATATTTTAACACGTGGAACTATCCGTGTCAAATATATATTTTAAGAAAAGACAGCTTTAATCAGCGTTTTCTTAACCTAACTGGCCCTCAAGCACTGTCTCTGCTTCTTTCAGACACTTGTCGATACCCGAAGGGTTCTTGCCTCCGGCCTGGGCCATGTTCGGACGTCCGCCGCCGCCACCGCCTACGAGGCCTGCTATTCCCTTAATGAGATTTCCGGCATGGGCGCCTTTGCCTATCGCCTCATCCGTAGCCATTGCAAGCAGGTTGACCTTGCCGTCAGCTTCAGAAGCGATAACGATCACGCCTTCACCTATCTGGCCTTTAAGCTTGTCGCCAAGATCCCTCAGACCATTCATGTCAACACCCGGGACCTTTGTGGCAAGAAACTTTACGCCCTTTATCTCCTTAACATCATCCATTACATTTGAAAGAGCACTCTGTGCAGCCTTGCTCTTTAAGGATTCGATCTCGCTGTTTAAGGCCTTGATCTCACCCTGCATATGATCCACTCTTTCGAAAACCTTTGCGGGAGTTGTCTTAAGAACTGCCGCAACATTCTTTAATATGCTCTCCTGCTCTTTATAATGATCGAATACGGCCTTACCGGTAATGGCTTCTATCCTTCTGACTCCGGCAGCGATACCGGATTCCGATAGGATCTTAAAGGCACTTATTTTTCCTGTTTCGGATACATGGGTTCCTCCGCAGAGCTCTATGGAGAAATCCCCCATCCTTACGACTCTTACGCTCTCACCGTATTTTTCTCCAAACAGAGCCATTGCACCGGTCTTCTTGGCCTCGTCGATCGACATGATCTCGGTAACAACGGGAAGGTTTTCTGCGATCTTTTCATTGACGATAGCCTCTACCTTGTCAAGCTCTTCCTCAGTCATTGCGGAAAAATGCGAGAAGTCGAATCTTAATCTCTCCCCGTTTACAAAGGAGCCTGCCTGCTCCACATGTGTTCCGAGGACTTCTCTTAAAGCCTTCTGCAGCAGGTGGGTCGCGCTGTGGTTCTTACAGGTGTCGCTTCTGTTAGTCTCATTAACCGAAAGCGTAACCGTATCACCGGCCTTGAACATTCCGCTTATCATTTTTCCTATATGACCGGTTTTGTTGCCCACAAGCTTAACGGTATCAAGAACCTCAAATTCTCCATTTTCTGACTTTATTATTCCGATATCGGCATTTTGGCCACCCATGGTAGCATAGAAAGGAGTTTTCTCTACCACTATCGTTCCGCTGTCTCCGTCACAGAGAGCATCCACTATCTCATCCTCGGTAGTAAGAGCTCTTATAACGGATGAGTCTTCTGTCCTGTCATATCCGACAAATTCCGTAGTGATATTTTTATCTATCTGTTCATATACGGTTGCATCAGCACCCATATAATTGGTGACCTTACGTGCCTTTCTTGCTGCATCTTTCTGAGCCTGCATGCACTTTTTAAAGCCTTCCTCATCCACATCACAGCTTTTCTCGGAAAGTATCTCCTTGGTAAGGTCAAGAGGGAATCCGTAGGTATCATGAAGCTTGAATGCATCTTCACCCGAAAGCATCTTTGAGCCTTTCTTCTCCATATCGGCACACATATCGTTAAGGATGGAAAGCCCCTGATCTATTGTCTTATTGAACTTATTTTCTTCCTGTGTGAGAACGTTTAGGATGAATTCTCTCTTTTCAAACAGTTCGGGATACCCGTCCTTTGATTCGTTGATAACGGTTTCTGCAAGTTTTGCAAGGAAAGCGCCCTCTATGCCCAGTAACCTTCCATGCCTTGATGCACGCCTGATGATACGCCTAAGTACATAGCCTCTTCCCTCGTTTGAAGGCATAACGCCGTCTGATACAAGGAAGGTAGCGGATCTTATATGATCGGTAATGAGCCTTATCGAAACATCCTTCTTCGCATCTGTCTCATAGGTCACATCCGCAAGTGAGCAGATATGATCCCTGATCGCCTTCATCGTATCTATATCAAATACGGAATCAACATCCTGTACTACAACGGCAAGACGCTCAAGGCCCATTCCGGTATCGATGTTCTTGTTCTTAAGCTCCGTGTAGCCGCCCTTTCCGTCGCCGTCAAACTGCGTAAACACATTGTTCCATACTTCCATGAAACGGTCACAGTCACAGCCTACCTTACAGTCAGGCCTGCCGCAGCCGTATTTCTCGCCTCTGTCGTAATATATCTCAGAACAGGGACCGCAGGGGCCTGCACCATGCTCCCAGAAATTATCGCATTCTCCCGTTACGGGATCTCTGTAAAATCTCGTGATCTTTTCGGCGGGAATACCTATCTCTTCATTCCAGATCTTGAAGGCTTCCTCATCCTCACCGTAGATCGAGGGATAGAGCCTTTCGGGATCCATGCCTATTGTCTCTGTTAAGAATTCCCAGCTCCAGGCTATCGCTTCGTGCTTGAAATAATCTCCGAAGGAAAAGTTTCCGAGCATTTCAAAAAACGTAAGATGTCTTGCCGTCTTACCTACATTATCGATATCTCCGGTACGCACGCATTTCTGACAGGTGGTGACCCTCTTTCTCGGAGGGATCTCCTGCCCGGTAAAATATGGCTTTAAGGGCGCCATACCTGCATTTATGAGAAGGAGTGAATTGTCATTATGCGGAACCAGGGAAAAGCTCTTCATCGCAAGATGATCTTTGCTCTCAAAAAACTCAAGATACATCCTTCTTAATTCGTTTACGCCGTATTTTTTCATCTCATGCCTCGCTTGTTATATATTATGTTAGGGTAAAATCACGTCTTATGCATTACAGGATCTCGATCCCGCTCTTTCCAAGTATCTCAAGATCCTCGTCCTTCCATACAGAGCTCTGCACCTCTCCTATATGAGCCCTTCTTAAGAAGAACATACAGATCCTTGACTGTCCTATTCCGCCGCCGATCGTATATGGGAGCTCCTTATCAAGGATCGATCTCTGGAAAGGAAGCTCCGCCCTCTCTGTGCAGCCTGCCTTTTGAAGCTGTTCCTTAAGTGAATCCTCATCCACTCTTATACCCATGGAGGAAAGTTCAAGTCCCATGTCAAGCAGTGGATAATCTACGATTATATCACCGTTGAGTGCCCAGTCGTCATAGTCTGGAGCCCTGCCGTCATGCGGCTTTCCCGACTTTAACTTATCACCTATCTGCATAAGGAATACTGCACCGTACTCCTTTGCTGCAGCTCTCTCCCTCTCCTTACTTGAAAGATCGGGATATCTGTCCTCAAGCTCCTGTGTGGTAACAAACTGAATCTCATCCGGAAGCATCCTTGTAATGGTGGGATATCTTGAATTGATGAATACCTCGGTGTTCTTAAGTGCTTCATAGACCTTCTTTACTATCATCTTAAGGGTGTCTGTATTTCTCTCATCCTTGTATATCACTCTTTCCCAGTCCCATTGGTCCACATAGATGGAGTGAATGTTATCGGTATCCTCATCCCTTCTGATGGCGCTCATATCGGTATAGAGGCCTTCGCCGTGCTCAAAGCCATATTTCTTAAGAGCCATCCTCTTCCATTTTGCAAGCGAATGAACGATCTCGCAGGCATCATCATCCTGCTCCTTTATCCCAAAGGATACGGGTCTTTCCACACCGTTTAGGTTATCGTTAAGACCTGTTCCCGGCTTTACAAACAGCGGTGCCGATACTCTCGTAAGATTAAGCTCCTTTGCAAGAGCACGCTCAAAATAATCCTTTACCTCCTTGATGGCGATCTCAGTCTCCTTGTAGGTCATGGGACTGACATACCCTTTTGGTATAAAACAGCTCATAATATTCTCCTCCGATCATTTACCGTTATATTTGAAACAAAGCATTGTGATATCGTCAAACTGAGGTGCATCACCCACAAAGATGTCTATATCCTCCTTGACCTTGTCAAGGATCTGCTTCGGATCCGTAAGATCTTCACTGTTAAGCGAGGCAACCATCCTCTCGGTACCGAAAAGCTGATCAAAAGAATCCGTAGCCTCAGTCACTCCGTCTGTATAGACATACAGTATATCTCCGGGATGCATTTCAAATTCATGCTCTTTAAATTTCATTCCTTCCATTGTTGCAACAGCAGGCGAATGTCTGTAGGTCACCAGATCGAAGACTCCGTCTGCACGCTTAAGAGCCGGATGTTCATGACCTGCATTGGCTGCGATCCCTTTTCCCGTTGAAAGCTCGATTATCGCTATCCAGACTGTCACAAACAGATTCGCATCATTGCCTTCACACAGCTGTTCATTTGCATACGAAAGCACCTCGGAAGGCGAGCCCTTAAGCTGGGCCCGGTTCTTTATGAGAGTCTTTGCGATCACCATAAACAACGCAGCGGGGACACCCTTTCCTGACACGTCAGCGATAACAAGAGCCAAATGATCATCATCCACAAAGAAGAAGTCATAAAAATCACCGCCGACTTCTTTGGCCGGTGTCATCGTCGCATAGATATCAAATTCCTTGCGGTCAGGAAACGGCGGGAATATCCTCGGCAACATATCGGCCTGTATCTGGGTGGCGACATTGAGCTCAGACTCGATACGGCCTTTCTCTGCAGATATAGCTGTATTTTCATCTATATAATGCCGGATATCCGTATACATCTTCACAAAGGATTCTGACAGGGTTTCAAGCTCATCACCCGTATGTATTTCAATATCAGGCAGCTCTTCTTTTTCAAGATCCGAAGTGATGCTCTTTGCAGCCTCATCAAGCTGATGGATCGGGTCTACGATCTGTCTTCTCAACGATCTGTAATACATGGTTCCTGCAACCATGGTAACAAACAGGATCATAAGGCATATGATCGTCACAAACACTTCAATATTTTTATGTATTCCTGGCGTGGAAAGATCGATGCCCACCAAAGCGACCGGTTCTCCGCTGCTGTCAAATATCGGATAGAAACCGCAGCATATGTCACCGTAGACTTCATCACGATAGAAGGTTATCTCTTCTATGGGATCTTTTCTGAAAACCAAGTCTCTGGTTTCCTTTCCGCCCTCCATATACTGCTCATGCTTTCCGAGCCAGGAATACGGATCTTCCTCGTCAGTCTGCCATATATATACCAGATCATCCTCATAAGGAACAAACACGTAGAAAAGCTGAAGGATTGTATTATCCCTTGTCTCTGTCATGTATTTGAGGATCTCATCATAATACTCATCCGGCTCTTTGGTATCTAAATACCCCTGAATGCGGTCACCGTCAATAAAACCGGAGGCCGTATGCAGGAAACCATAGGTATATACACTGTATTCATTCATCTTGGTCCGGTAATACCCCATTCCCACGAGAAAACCCGCAAGCATAATGATGATCCCCGAAAACAGAAAGAGACGTATAATGACTTTCCTTTGAATACCATGTTTCTTCATCGGTCTTCCACTTTCTTTTTATTCATGCTCCTCTCCCATAAAAGTGCAAGAGGATAGGTTATCATAAATATGCCAAACGATATTAGCAGTGTCGGTACTATAGGCAGATCCTGAGTGCCGCGTATGGAATAAAGCAAAACATTTGTGATCATGATGACAAAAAACCAGTGGATCACATATACGCGGGTGATATTTCCGCTGAGACTTACAACAAACCGTCTGACAGGTTCTTTGAATATCTTCATCAAATAGTAATATACCCCGAGTATTCCAACGGCAAAAACAGCATAACCAAGGGTATCATACCATAAAGCGTGATAATAACAGTTCTCACAGTAAAGAATTGTTCTTCCGATACCCATCTGGCCGAAGTCGTACGTGCATTCAAGCAAATAAAATACCACGTACAGTATGAGCGGAACAGGAGCGACGATCTTATAAAACCTGTCCTTGTCGCTTATATGCAGTAAAAGCTTTCCGAACAGATACCCGTATATCGGAACAATGAACCAGTTAAGAAGCGGGAAATCAGACATCACATAAAGCCCCGCTCTATCCTCGGTCCCGATGATATGCCCGAGCGCAATATTTAAAGCTGCATAGCCCGTATCAAAATGCCTGATAAGCGATCCAAGCACTGACATGAGCGCTGCGATGATAAATATGTACTTATCGGATATCTTTTTATACTGTAAGAATCCAAATAACAGGAAAAACAGTCCTGCGAACTGAAGCACATCATTTCCGAAAACTTTGTACGGAAGCGGTGTAAGGAATTTATCCGCATCACCTGTTATCGCGTATCCGATCATGAACGGAATGAAAAAACGCACTGCATTGAGTACAAATCCGGCAATAAACAGAATGATCCCTCTTAACATCATAGCCCTGGGTGTGTTTTTCTTCGAATACAGGATGCAGACTCCCATCACAAAAAGGAACATCGGTGCGCCGAAGAACTGTCCGATCACGATATTGAAAAAAAACGGTATGGGATCATATATCCGCTTAAGAGGCGTACACTCTATCACAGTATGAACTATGGGAAGACAGAATACCGGGATCGCTCTTGCAAGATCGATCTCAGGCTGTCTGCCTTTGTTTACCAAGCCTTCATCTATGCAGTTTCGTAGAGTCTTTACGCCTTTTTCCATATCTGTAATTATAATTTATTATAATATGAGTGTCAAAAACAGGCCTTGCTCTTTTGCTCAGTCAAATTGGCTGTTATAGAGCTTTTCATAGAAGCCTTTCCTTCCTATGAGCTCTTCGTGGCTTCCCTGCTCTATCACCTTACCGTCCTTCATCACAAGTATGAGATCGGAATTCTTAATGGTTGAAAGCCTGTGCGCTACGATAAAGGTGGTCCTGCCTTCCATAAGCTTAAGGAACGCATCCTGGATCTTAAGTTCGGTTCTCGTATCGATCGAAGAAGTAGCCTCATCAAGTATTAACATAGGCGGTGGATCAAGCATTATCCTTGTAATACAAAGTAACTGCTTCTGACCCTGTGAAAGCTGCCCTCCATCCTCAGAGATAACGGTATCGTAGCCTTTTTCCATCCTTCGGATAAAAGAATGTACATGGCATTCCTTGGCGGCTTTTATTATCTCATCCATTGTTGCATCGGGATTTCCGATCCTTATGTTGTCAGCTATCGTGGCATTTCGAAGCCACGTCTCCTGCAGCACCATTCCGTACTGGCCTCTTAGGCTCTTTCTGGTAACTGCCCTGATATCATGTAAGTCAACGCTGATACTTCCTGAAAGAACATCGTAGAATCTCATCAGAAGATTTATGAGTGTTGTCTTTCCACAGCCCGTAGGACCTACGATTGCAATCCTCTGCCCGCTTTTTACCGAGACATTAAGGTTTTCTATAAGGTTCTTTTCAGGCACGTAGGAAAAATCGACGTTTTCTATCTCTATGTTTCCCGAAGCTTCGGAAAGAACGGCGGCGTCATTAACGTCAGGGGTCTCTTCTTTTTCCTCCATAAGCTCAAATATCCTGCCTGCACAGGCTATCGCATTCTGAAGCTCCGTGATAACTCCGGTTATCTCGTTAAAAGGCTTGGTATACTGCGTTGCATAGCTTAGGAAGCATACCAAAGTTCCGATGCTCATGGCGCCCGATATCACAACCGTTGCGCCAAACAGCGTAACTGCAGCATATATCAGGGAATTAACAAATCTCGTACAGGGGTTTGTAAGCGAGGAAAAAAAGATTGCCTTAAGCGATGCACCCTTAAGCCTGTCATTGTACTCATCGTAATCCCTAAGGGTCTCATCCTCATGGGAATATGCCTTTACGACCTTGATATTGTTAAGGATCTCATTGATGAGTCCGGTCTGGTCGCCTCTTATCTCGCTCTGGGTCTTAAACATCGAATAGGTCTTTGTGGAGATGAACCTTGCTATAAAGAGAGAAAGCGGCGTCAGAATGATCACTATCAGAGCGATCCTTACATTCATCGACAGCATGAACACTACAGTCATAAGTATCGTTACAACACCCGTAAACAGCTGTGTAAAGCCCATGATGAGTCCGTCCGAGAGCTGATCCACATCTGCTATTATCCGGCTAACGATCATGCCATGCGGATTGGTGTCAATATATTTCAAGGGAAGCTTCTGGAGCTTTGAAAAAGCATCCTTCCTGATATCCCTTACGACATTAAATGCTATGCTGTTGTTTATATTGTTCATCGCAAGCTGAAAAACCCCGGAACAAAGAGCGATGACAAGGGCAGCTAAAAGTGCATCCTTAAGATCTGCCATGACAAAGCCCTTCTCTGATATCACATCTATGGCCTCGGAAACCTTTATCGGAACAAGAAGCGCCATAACGACATTTAGAGTTGCACAGACAATGGATATGACGATCCCGGGCATATAAGGCTTCAGATATACAAACAGCTTTTTAAGGGAGGTTTTGTTATCCATCATGCGCCCTCCCTTTCATATTGTGATTCGTGGATCTCACGGTATACGGAACAGTCTTTGAGAAGCTCCTCATGAGTCCCCATGCCTGCCACTTTTCCGTCATCCATTACTATGATCTTATCGGCATGCCTTATCGAGGATGTTCTCTGTGACACAATGAATACTGCGGGATCATAGTCAAGAGATTTAAGGTTTGTACGAAGCTTCAGATCCGTCGCATAGTCAAGAGCTGATGAGCTGTCATCAAATATCAGTATCTCAGGCTTCCTTACAAGGGCGCGTGCTATCGTAAGACGCTGTCTCTGGCCGCCCGAGAGATTCCTTCCCTCCTGCTCCACCATGGCGTCAATGCCGCCCTTTGATGCAACGACTTCATCAGCAGCAGCAAGCTCTATAGCCTTCATCACATCCTCATCCGATGCAGAAGTGTTGCCCCAGCGTATATTCTGAGCTATAGTTCCTTTAAATAGCGCTGCCTTCTGAAGCACTATTCCGATGCGGCTTCTGAGCAGATCCACCGGAATATCTCTTACATCCTTACCGCCTACCCTGACGGAACCCTCAGTCACATCATAGAATCTCGGAAGCAGATTTATAATGCTTGTCTTTCCTGAACCGGTTCCTCCGATGATGCCTATGGTCTCACCTTTTTTAACCTTAAAATCAACATCGGTGATCGCATCATCTCCGTTTTCATTGTATTTAAAGCTGACATGGTCATATTCGACCAGATACTCAGATGTATTGCCATCTGTATTATTGTAATCCTCCGGCCTGATCGTTTGCGCAGCCGTTTTTCCTTCATTATTCGACTGTGAAGTTGCGGATATCGAAACAGCATGACTGTCCTCTGACAGGCTTTCAACAGGAACTGACGGCACGATCTTAAATACGTCCGCTATCCTGTTTGCGCTTGCAAGAGCTTTATTTATAGTTATTATGAGGTTTGCAAGCTTTATGAGCTCCACCAGGATCTGTGACATATAGTTATATAAAGCTACCACCTGACCCTGTGTGAGAATGCCGTTGCTTACCTTTATCGCACCTGTATATATGAGGAGCACGATAAATACGTTTACGATCACATAGGTAAGAGGATTAAGAAGAGCTGAAAGTCTTCCGGCCTTTACCTGTTCATTTACGTGACTGTTTATGCTCCCCGTAAAGTTATCTATCTCATCCTCTTCCATGCAGAAGGCCCTGATGACCCTGTTTCCGGAGAGGTTTTCTCCGGTAAGCAGGGTGATCCTGTCAAGAGCAGCCTGTACCTTTTTAAGCATCGGGATATTTGTCTTCATGATGACAAAGACAGCAATGAACAGAAGGACTATCATGAAAAGGAACAAAAGCGCCACCTTTGCATCAATGAGAAAAGCAGCGATCATTGCGCCGAATACGATAAAGGGGGATCTTAAGAAGAGACGCAAAAACATGTTTACGCCGGTCTGAGCCTGGTTCACATCGCTTGTAAGCCTGGTGATCATTGTGGATGATCCCAGTTCATCAAGCTCTTTATGGGACAGGTTTAAAATATGCCTGAAAAGATCATGCCTGAGTCCGGTAGCAAAGCCTGTTGCGGCCTTTGCGGAGAAATACTGTGCCGTGACTGCAACCAAAAGTCCGACAACAGCAAGAAAGGCCATTAACATGACCTTTCTTATGATAAATCCGGTATTATCTGAGGCTATACCAACATCTATTATCGATGCCACAACTACAGGCACTAACAGTTCAAATACAGCCTCAAGCATCTTAAAGAGCGGTGCCAAAAAGCACTCAGCCCTGTAGTTCTTAAGATATTTTAAAAGCTCCTTCATTTACAGTAAGATCCTGTTTTTCATTTTATTTCTTAAGACCTGCAAAGTCCTTCCCCTAATATGCTATAAAGCATTACTGTCGGTTATAATATCTGATGCCGTCGCTTGGATTGAAATATGTCCTTATATAGCCGTCATCTGATACGATCACAAACTCATTGGTCTTTTCAAGATAAAATACGTAGTCCGAATCCTCAGCCTCAAGCTTGTGAAGGCTCTCCGGATCATGAATGACCTTGTCGGCGGCCGCCGCATAATCTTCCTTGCTGTCAAAGCCCATCTCTATTCCGTGCTTTTCATAATGCTCGGACAGCCTCTTATCGTTTCTGAAGCGGAAGGTCTTTCCGACAACCTCAAGGTCAATATCCTTATAAAGATCAGCTGTCGCAGCGGCCGGGGTATCTTCTTTTTTCTTAGTCTTATCTTTCCCCGGCTTTTCCTCAGATGTCTTGTCAGCGGATGAGTCTTTTTTATCTGATGTTTCCTTATCAGAAGTTATCTCATGCAGGGTATCCTCATTTTCGTCAAGTGCCTCATTTATCGCGGCATCATATTCCGTTTCGGTATTAACGGTATTCTCCGCGACGATACCCGTCGGATCCTCGGCCAGTGTATGATGACTGTTGTTATTTGCTATAACTCCGCCTGTTATCGCGGCAGCAAAAGCTCCGGCTATGGAAAGCGCGGCTGCAGTCTTTGACATTCCTTTTTTATTTGCCATAAAATATCCTATTTGTTATCCATTATGGTTGAAGCCTTGGATACCTCCAAAAGCTTTGCTCTCATTTCATTCTCGATCCTTGTAAGCTCAGCCTCGGCCTCGGCCCTCTTGACCCTTCCTTCCTTCTGGATCTGCATTACCTCATCAAGAGTAGAGATAAGGGTCTGGTTGGTCTGTGTGAGGGTCTCGATATCAACGATACCTCTCTCGCTCTCCTTGGCTGTCTCCACGGTAGCGATCTTTAATGCCTCGGCATTCTTCTTTAAGAGATTATTCGTCATATCGGTCACCTCTTTCTGAGCCTTGGCAGCCTCACCTGAATGAGCAAGACCTATGGCTATCACCATTTCCGATTTCCACAGAGGGATGGTGTTTACAAGGGTAGACTGTATCTTTTCGGAAAGAGTCGTGTCATTGTTCTGTATAAGCCTTATCTGAGGAGCCATCTGCATGGAAATGTTTCTGGTAAGCTCGAGGTCATAGATCTTTTTCTCGAATCTGTCGACCATTGCGGCATAATCCCTTGCAGCCTGTGAATCCTCGGGAAGTCCCGATTCTTCAGCTTTCTTAAGAAGCTTGGGAAGCTCAACCTCTCTTGCTTCCTTGAGCTTTTTCTTGCCGGCTATTATGTAGAGTGAGAGCTCCTTGAAATAGCTTAAGTTTGCCTCATACATCTTATCAAGCATTGCAACGTCCTTAAGAAGGGTAACCTGATGTCCCTCCATGACCTTTACAACCTTATCGATGTTTGCTTCGGTCTTGTCATATTTTGCCTTTAAGCCGACGATCTTGTCGGATCCCTTTTTGAAAAGGCCTAAAAATCCGCCCTTCTTGTCTTCTTCGGCATCAAAGCTCTTAAGCTCGGTAACAACGGTCGTTAACAGATCGCCTATCTCACCGAGATCCTTGGTCCTTACGTTTTCAAGCGCTGTATCGGAAAAATCCGCTATCTTCTTCTGAGCTCCTGCTCCGTACTGCAGTACAAGCTGGGCATCGTTAATGTCGATCTGGGTCACAAAGTCCTCGACCATCTTGGCTTCTTCATCGGTAAGAGTAACACCCTCTGCCTGTGCAACTGCCTTGGCGCTGAGATCAACACTCTTCATCGGATCGGGGATCTCAAGACTTATCGGAGAAGCCGGTGCAGCCGGTGCCTCTACGGTTTCCTCATTTACAGTGACTGTAAGTTCCGGTGCCTTCTGTATCACCGCATTTTCCATCATTTGTTCAAGACTCTCGCTCATTTTTTCCCTCCTGTATTATGATCTGCATTTTCGTAGAACTCTATATTTTTCAGGATCAAAATCCCACCTGAAGTCTATATCCATATTCTTTATTTGACACTTTATTTGACACTTTCAAGGATCTGATCGGCGGTTTCGGGTGACGAAGATGCAACTGTCTGATCCCTGTACTCATCCATATCATCCGTAAGGCCTTCCTGTGCAAGCATTGTCTTTAATACCTTGGCATCAGTCGTCACATCCCATACGGAATCCTCGAACATATTGTTAAGGAGCTTTACAAAGGCTCTGTTTATGGTATCAAGAGTCTTTTCTATCTCCTTCTTGGCCTCGATGATATCGGGTCCCGGTGCCGATACCTTGTCATATTCGGCATAGGCCTCCACAAGTTTTAACATGGTGGGAAGGTAATAATCCATGAGCTTGTGTATCCTGTTCATCTGCTCCGGATGATCCTTGACCCTGTTAAATATCTCATGCAACAGTCTTTCAAGTATATCAAGTTTTCTCGTGATGACCTCACCTGGAATGATATTGTTGAATTCATGAAGCTTCCTTGTGGATTCCATTCCTTCGGCGATCATTGCGTTAAGCTCTGAAAGCTGCTCCGGACTTAAGTTTGCCGCAGCATCCATATTAACTTCCTTGTTTGCAAGGTCCTCTTTGGTCTGCTGCTCATTTATCTCTCTCTGCTTCTCGGTATTGCGGTACTGCTCATACACGCTGTCCGATAACATAAGCGTTGTTTCCTG
>JAILPG010000215.1 GCA_024699595.1 Lachnospiraceae bacterium
CCTGTTTATAGAAAGTGATATTCCGACGAATAAGCTTATTACGAGTACTGAGTATAACCGTTTTCATGATGAACTCTATGAGGAATTCGACTATACGGTTCCTTTTGACCTTCTTGTATTTGGAGGAAACAGAGACAGAAATAAGGTAAAAAGCAGTCCTTTATATAAACAGATTCAAAATGACGGGGTTATATTATATGAACAAAGAGCAGAAACAGTTTAAGCTGTTGATAAAATCTGATCTCAGGATTGTAGAGAGAAACTGGGGGGCTGATTGCCGATATTATCCCATGAAGGTTGTACGAAAAACCTCGATCAATGCAGCGTATAAAGCGACAAAACAATGGCTTGAATCAGGGGATACGGCAGATTAAACACTTTTAGAAGAAAAATCGCACTGATTTCTTGCTTGACACCAATAACGATCAGGGCTATTATTCATTTCACTTAATACACCGCTCCAATACGAGCAGAAAGGAGGACAGCCATGAAACGGATAATGAACTTAGTAACAGAGCAGAATAGTGAATACAGGGGCATGGTTGTCCGCCTGTCTTTAATCTGATCATTTCATTATAATCCAGGATTAAGTAAAGACCGGACAACAGGAAGCCTCTGGATAGAACGGAGGTTTTATTTTGATACCGGTAAAAGGAAAATACAGTGATGCGATAATCTGCTGCAGGGAGGATCTCCCCGGTGCAGCTATTGAAAAGTACGCTCTTTCGCAGGTTCAGATGATCTGTGATACGGAGATCTTAAAAGGCAGCAGGATAAGAGTGATGCCCGATGTACATCCGGGAAAGACAGGACCAATCGGTCTTACGATGACCGTGGGCGATGCTGTGATCCCGGGGCTTATCGGGGTTGATATCGGCTGCGGCGTTACGGCAGTTAGGATCGGTAAATTCAGGGAGGATTTTAAGAAGCTGGATACTGTTATCAGGGAGAGTGTCCCGGCTGGGTTTGGCGTGAGGAAGAAAGCCCACTCTATGTCAGAAGGTTTTAGCTTTGAAGATTTAAGGTGTGAGAAGCACATAAGGAAGGATAGAGCACTTCTGAGCCTGGGGAGCCTTGGCGGTGGGAATCACTTTATCGAGATTGACAGGTCTGAAGACGGAGAGACTTATCTGATAGTCCACAGCGGCAGCCGTCATCTCGGAAAGGAAGCCGCTGACCATTATATGGATATCGGGGCTAAAATATTGAAAGATGAAGGCAGGGATGTTCCTTATGAGATGACATACCTTACAGGGGAACTTCGTGAAGACTATCTCTATGATTTAGGAGTTACTCAGGAGTATGCGGCATTAAACAGACGGATCATCGTCCGGGAGATCTGCAAGGGAATGAAATGGAAAGCGGAAGAAGAGATATCCTGCATCCATAATTATATCGATCTCAGCAGAGATACGCCGATCCTGAGAAAAGGAGCTATTTCAGCGAAGAAAGACGAGACGGTCTCCGGGATGCATACCGTATCTGAATTCAAGTCGGCTATGAAAGGGATATATAGTAGCTGTATAGGTTCGGGGACGCTGGACGAGGCTCCCTTCGCATACAGGGGAATTGATTACTTAAAAGAAGCGGTCAGGGAAACGGTAAGAATAGAAAAGATATTCAGACCCGTTTACAGCTTCAAGGGAGGAAATTAGAAATGATCATGCAGATAGGAGTCAGTGGTCTCGGACGGTTCCAATGTCGTTAAGTTAGTGTCATTCTGAGCGAAGCGAAGAATCTTCTATAGCCGGAGGAAAGATCCTTCGCTGTCGCTCAGGATGACAAAGGGCTTAACTTAATGGCATTGGGACATTTTTGGACATCGATCCTTGCATTAGTCCTGGTGATTGCGGAAACTCCCGTATTTGCGGCCGGTGTAAGGGAAAAAGCGCCGGAGATAAAGATTACCGGGGAATATGTCCCCGGAGAAGCCATAATATGCATACAGCCCGACAAAGCCGATGAACAGAAAATCGCGGCCAGGTCCGCAGGGCTTTTCAGTACTGCGCCTGAAATAGAATCTGGTTTTTTAATGGATGTAAGCGAAGCGGCTGAAGCCTTCTCCAAAGAGGAGAAAGGCGATGCTTATGTTCAGGGGATCCAAAGCGAAAAGACAGTACTGAAGTTCGTCAAGTCCGACTCGCTTTCTACGGAGGAATTGATCAGGCTCTATTCTGATAAGCCCGGTGTGCTTTTTGCTGAGCCAAATTACATTGTCAGCACTGATGGTGAAGAAAAAGGTGGGATAGTCAGGGGCGAAGCTGATAATGAAGCAATTCTCGATCTTACAGAGTATCAGTATTCATTTGGAGAAGGATCCGGCGGCATTGATGTGCCAGGCTGGAATGATTCTGAAAACATAAACTCTGAAGGAGTCGTAGTTGCTGTTCTTGATACCGGAGTGGACTATACACATCCTGATCTCGCTCCGGTCATGTGGGACAAAGGCCTTGAAATTCCGGAGCTTAAGGATGGTAAGCTTGAAAAGCTTGATACGCCTGTAATCAGTGATGGTGACGTAGCTGTGTATAACGGGAAAATGGTATACATAGACGGATCCGACCCGGGCCTCCTTGTGATCAACGATGGCGAGGGCGGCATAGAAAAAAAGAAATTTACTCTCGTTAAAGGAAGTGCTGACATTCCGGAGGGTGATGAGTGGATACTTGATCCTGGGGTCGGAGATGAAGAGAATATCGACATCTATTATGATGGAAAGAACCTGCTGCTGTTCAGGAATATTAAAAAATATGACAGTTTCTCGTGTGTGGCAGTATACAGTCTGGATCCCCTGACAGGAAAGGGGGCATATATCGGAAAGCTTAAAAACAGTTATTCCAATGAAGATCTGGTTATAGCCCATGAGGAAAGAGATGGTAAGGATAATCTGATTTACATTATAGGATACGGATTAAACGAAGAAGGGATATATCAGAAATTTATTGCTGAAAGATTCACTGTGAAGGATTTCAAACCTGAGATCCTGGATAGTGCAGCGCCGGAGGGCTTTGAGTTTCCGAGCAGCGCAGGTAGATGGACGGGGTGCGGAGTAGAGGATGGGATTTATCTTACAGGTTCCCACAACGTTGATCGTGGAGATAACGGGATTGATAGTAAGCGTCAAATAATAGGTACTTATATTTTTTCATCAACCTCCTTAGAATCGAATGGGAAAAATGTAGCCATTCAGATGTAAGGAGGTTTTTATGGATAGGGATTACCACAGAGTTAGGATGGCCTCTTGGGCAAAGATA
>JAILPG010000319.1 GCA_024699595.1 Lachnospiraceae bacterium
TGACTGGGATGATAATTATTATGAAGATGACAACTGGTAAGTCTACAGCATCTTTTCAAGTGTTTCAAACAGTATATCCGGCTGTATCGGCTTGGTAAGGTGAGCATTTAAGCCGGCCTGAAGACTTTTCTGTACGTCTTCGTCAAGTGCATTTGCGGTGAGTGCTATTATAGGTATATTCTTTGCATCTTTATGTGCGGATGCACGTATTGCAGCAGTAGCCTGTAATCCGTCCATACGAGGCATGCGCATATCCATGAGGACCGCGTCATAATAGCCTTCCGGCTGTGATTCAAACATTTCCACGGCCCTTTGACCATCTTCATCCGTTTCACATTCTATTCCACGCATCATGAGCATGCTTACCATGATCTCTGCATTTATCTGCATATCTTCCGCAAGCAGTACCTTTTTTCCGGTTAAGTCCGTTTTGTCTGTATCACTGTTTTCACTGTCAGATTTTGAAGCACTGTCTGCTTCTTTTTCTGTCTTATTATCGGAGTCAAGAAGTGTTACAGTTACGGTGATCGTCGTACCTTTGCCCTTTTCACTCTCGACTTCTATATCACCGTTCATAACCTCTACTATATTCCTGGTGATAGCCATACCAAGTCCCGAGCTTCCGTATTTGTTGATCTGGGTCTCATCTTCCTTGCTGAAAGTTTTCAAAGAGCTTTGGCAGATAGTCTTTGCTCATTCCTATATCGGTATCGCTTACAATGAAGCTTATCGTGGATCTGTTGTCAAAGGAAGCTTTTTTAACAACATTAAAGCTTACGCTTCCATTCTCCGGAGTAAACTTTACGGCATTTCCGAGAATGTTTATGAGTACCTGTTTTAGTTTTACAACATCTCCTATGTAGTGATCAGCCAGATCGCCGCTTACCTTGCTGTGATAGCTAAGCTTCTTTTCATCACACTGGCCGGAGAACATGGTATTGATCTGTTCTATCATCTCGGAGAAAGAAAACTCTTCACTGTTAAGTACTACCCTGCCGGATTCAATTCTTGACATATCCAGTATGTCGTTGATAAGTCCGAGCAGATGTTCTGCGGAATTGCCGATCTTTTCAAGGTAATCCTTAGTGGAATCCGAAATATCGGGGTCGTTTAAGGCAAGTGAATCAAGACCGATGATAGCATTCATCGGTGTCCTGATCTCATGACTCATGTTGGAGAGGAATACGGTCTTTGCCTTGCTTGCTTCCTCGGCTGCCTTCAGTGCATCGGAGAGAGCCTGATTCTTGGAAAGGGAATCTCTCATCTCCTGGTCTATATCGGTAAAGCCTGCAACCACGGCATGGATGGTATCGTCCTTATCATCATTTTCGGTCCTTACGCCTGCCATTCTGAGCATTTCATAAGATTCCCTGCCGTTTCTGTTTACGAGATATCTTAAGGATATAATCTGTTCATTCTTTAAGCCTTCGCGTATGGAACCGGGTTTTATGAAATCAAGAAGAGCATCACGATATTCTTCTGTAACATATTTTTCAGCATATTCATTGAATTTTTCAATGTAATATGCGCGCTCGCCCTGTGAGATACCGGTCGCATCGTCTTCGTTTCCGGTGCTCTGTCTTAAGCAGAGAGCACTCAGGCTGTCAAGATCTACATAGTAGACACTTCTGTAATCGGAGGACAGTGCGTTAATGATATTATCCTGTTCGGCACGTCTTTTTTCCTGTTCCAAAAGCTCGTCCTGCAAAGCTATGCGCTCCTCGAGTTCCTGCTGTATCGCCTCGGCTGAGGCCTGTTCGGTGGCAAGCTTGGTGGCATTTCTTGTCTGGACTATCAAAAAGCCGGATATGATCAGCAGTACCAGTGCGGTAACCAATGACTGGACAAGGCTCCTTTTTATTATCCCGTCACTGATGGTCTGTATCTGTTCGCTGATAACGCTCTCACGTATCAGATAAGTTAACATCCAGTCCGTCTGATGGACGGGAGCATATCTGAGAGTTTCGGTGATGCCGTTATAGGTAAACGAAGCGACACCCTCATGTCCCTCTTCGAATTCATTCTGTACCGTCTCAAAGGTCTCACCATCTTCAAAGGATGCTTTTTTAAAGGCTTCGAGCAGATTGTCATCGGATGAGAGTCCTCCCAGTACCAGATCATTAAGTGCCTTTCCGTCGCAGGTATAGATATTGCAGAAGGTCGTATTGTTTGTGTCTGACTTAAGTGACAGGGCTTCAAGGAAAACATCCATGTCAATTTCGATAAAGCAGGCAACCAGAGTCTGTCCCTCGAATTCAAATTTGTCAACGGGTACGGCTATGATGACCTTTTTATCGTTTCCGTCCGAGTTTTTTAAGGATATTTCGGGTTCTGAGATTGCATTTGGATCAAAACAGTACAGATCTATATCCGTCCTGGTCCCACGGGAGGTATAGATGAGGCCGTTTTCATCCACAAAAGCAAATTTTTCGAGATTATATAACAGCTTCATCCTGGCCTGATAGGCCTGTAAGTTTTCGACTGAGCTCAGATCGTCCTTTTCGATCGTACCGAGTGCTGCATCTATAAAGGTAATGTATTCCGTTATCT
>JAILPG010000018.1 GCA_024699595.1 Lachnospiraceae bacterium
CCGTGATCCTCAGCCTCATATATTTCATCAATCTTATATCCTTCTCTAATGGGAATGTCAATGTCCAGCTTTCCTTCGTGTGAGAAGGCATGAACTATAACAAGCACCCTGCCATCATCTCCATATCTTACGGATGCCTGCCAGTCCTTAAGCGACCTGTTGGAATACTGGAACGGCCCGAACCTTTCCGTAACACCACAGGCGATAACCGGTGATGCTTTTTTATATAGATCCGTACCTTTCTGTGTGATCTCCCACTGCTCCTTTGACAGATCGGACACATCTCCCGATATGCACAAAGCGCCATACATTCCCGCGCATATTGAATACACTATCCTGTTTAAAGTGTCTTTCTTTCTGAGTACCGACCATATCTGACTCTTGGAAGGCAGGATGAGATTCTGCAGATCAAGCGCTATAACAGGGATCTCCTTTTCCTCATGTGCATCGGAGAATGACAGATAATCCGCCACCTCCATGAAGCCCGGCTCCAGTCTGTGGCCTCCTGATGAGCACACCTCTATCGCTATATCCGGTATGCTTTCCCTGATTTTTCTGTAGAAGCGTTTGGAGGCTTCCATCACCTGCCTGAGGCCCTCTCCGTAACTCTCAGCACCGTCACAGCCTATGCCGATCGTCTCGTTGTAGTCGATCTTTATATATTTAAAGCCGTTATCTCTAAGGAAGTCTATCACCCTTTCGGTAAGCATGTATTCCACTCTGATGCTTCTCATATCCCAGAATCTTCTGGTACCCGATACTATAATCTTTCCGTCTCTTGTAAGAAGATGTGCCTCATCACTTAACGAATCGGAATCCTTTCCAACAACCTCCAGCTCAAACCATATCCCCGCCTTCATTCCGAACTTTTCTATCTTTTCGACAACAGCCTTCATTCCGTTTGGAAAGAGCTCTCCTGCGACCTTCCAGTCGCCCATGTTATCCTGCCATCCTTTTTTTGAATCGGCATACCATCCTGCATCGATAACGAAATAGTTATAGCCTCTATCCTTTATAACGGACAGTATCCTGTCTATGTTTTCTTCCGAAGGCTCACCCCATGTCGTACAGTATTCATTAAAGAACAGCGGCAGTTCTTTTCTCCTCTGTCTATCCGTAAGCCTCTCCCTCTGTGCGTCAAGCAGTCTGTCACAGGCACTTCTGAATAACCGCTCCGGTGTGATATCGCTGTTTTCCCTGCAGCATACGGTGATATATGCTTCAGGAGTCACAAAAGAATCTCCCGGTTCTATATTTTTCCTCCAGTGTCCGTATTCGTAATCCGCAAGTCCTCCCGCTATGCTCAGATTCTCATCATTCCGGATCGCCTCGATCTGCCATGAGGATGAACAGGCAAGTGTTATCCCCCAGATAACGCCCGCATCCCTGTCCTCTGCTGCAATAAACGGGAAAAAGCCTCTGACAGGCATTGATCCGGTGGTCCCAAACTTCTCGCATCTTACCCCGAATCTTGCCCATGACGGCTCTAACATCAGATCTTCGACCGTATCGTCACAGTGCCTTCCTTCCGCGCTCCAGCGGCTTCTGAATCTGTGAAGATGAAGATCGGGTGTATCCGTATATGGGGTTACATGCGACAGGCAGACAGATGAAAGAGCCTCTATCATGATATCTTCTCCGGAATCATTGCAGACTTTTGCAGATACCCTGAGGGCACGCGATCCTTTTTTCCCTGCGGCCGAATGGATCACTCTCAGTTTCCTCTTCGTATCGGAAAGAACGGTCACTACTCTCTTCTCATCATCCGTCTCCGAGATATCCTGGCTTTCAAATCTCATTGACATTGTCAGCTCACTGTTGTGACGTGTCATTCCGGCCGCAAAGCCCGGACTGGATGCATCTCCCGTGCACGAGATCTGTACAAGCGGGTTTGCTCCGCCCTTTTCAAATGGAACGGATTCTTTGTCCTTTGGTACTATTGTAAACGAAACCTTCTCTTCTTCATCAAAGATATAGATCAGGATCATATCGTTTATCGGGATCCTTTTTATCTCTTTCATGTTCCTTTTTCCTCCGTTTGCACCCTGCAGACTGTTTTCCTCTCTCGGGGTGTATTTTATTTCTGTATTTGCACCACGTATGCTGTTAATCCTCTTCCCAGGTGCAGTTTCTTCCTCTTATCACAAAAGGCAGGTATCATCACAGCCTGCCTTTTATTACACTATCAAAACAATATCAAAAACAAGATAAACCTTTACAATGCATCCTACAGCTTTCCGCCGGAAGTTGCTATACCTTCGATGAACTGCTTCTGGAAGAAGATATAGATCACGATCATCGGTACACACGAAATAAGCGCAGCCATCATAAGCTCAGGATATTTCTGCTGATACTGTCCGTTCATCTTTGCAAGGGCACTTGCAAGAGTCGTTGCCCTGTTATCGGGACATACTATCATCGGCCACATCAAATCCTTATATGCGAACACTGCCGTAAAGATTCCGAGTGCAACCATTGAAGATTTTACAAGCGGTGTCATGATAAAGAAAAATGTCTGCGGTATGTTGCAGCCGTCAAGCCTTGCAGCTTCCTCAAGATCTCTCGGCAGCTGCTTATACGCCTGACGCAGCAAAAATGCGCCGAAGGCGGATACTATACCGGGGAATACAAGTCCTCCGATACTGTTTGTCAGATGGAGCTTGCTTACCATGATATACTGCGGGATGATAAATATCTGAACCGGTATCATCATCTGGAAGAGCACAAGGGCAAACATGAAGTTCTTACCCTTGAAATTCAGCCTTGCAAATGCATATCCCGAAAGCGTCGATGTGACTATGGCAAAAAAGATACGGAGCCCGACCATTGCAAGAGTGTTTGCATACAGTCTTCTGAAATCCATTGCCTTTAATACATTGCCGAAATTCTGGGTCTGCCAGACCTTGGGTACGATTACAAACGGATCTACCTGCATTGTCTCCGCAACCGTTTTAAAGGCGGTAAGGAACATCCACAAAAAAGGAACAAGCATCGTTATGGAGACAAGAACAAGGATCAGATATATGAATGAATAATAAGCTGTTTTCTTCATGACTGTCTCCCTCCTATTCGTAATGAACCCATTTCTTCTGTCCGATAAGCTGTATAACAGTCAGTATCAGTATTACCGCAAGAAGAACCACTACAACGGTAGCGCCGTATCCCTTCTTGCTCTGCTCAAAGGAATACTTGTAAAACAGAAATACCAGAGATTCCGTATTCTTCCATGCCGGATTGTTCAGATCGATCAGCATATAGATCAGATCGAACACCTGCATCGCCGCGATGATCCTTGTTACAAGGACAAAGAAAATAGTCGGCGAGATAAGCGGGATCGTTATGTTTATAAGCTGCTGCCACCCGTTTGCCCCGTCTAAGGATGCCGCCTCGTAATAGTCTCTCGGAACCTCCTGCAGACCTGCCAAAAACAGCACCATATTATAACCTATAACGGACCATATACCGATCACGGCTATTGAATAGATCGCGATCTTCGGATCCGAGATCCAGTTAACCTTGATGTGGAAGGTATTGTTTATAAGACCGAAGTTGGAATTATAAAGCCACTTCCATACCATGGCGATCGCTGCCGGTGCAACTACCATGGGCAGGAAAAAGATCGTCCTGAATGTACTCCTTCCTTTGAGCTTTTTGTTAAGAACAACCGCTAAGAGCAGAGCAATGACTAACGAGATAGGAACCTCGACGATCGCGTATTTTACGGTATTCCACAATGAACGCCAGACTTCCGTATCGGAGAAAACCTTCTGATAATTTGCAAGTCCGACAAACTTATTTCCTTTTCCGAAATCTCCTGTCTTATAGAAGCTCTGCTTGATCGTATCTATCATCGGATAGATGTTTAAGATGATCAGTCCGGCCATCGTAGGCAGGATGAACAGCCACCCCCATAAAAACTCGCTTTTCTCTCTTGATGTTATCTTCTTCTTCACCGGAATCTCCTTTACCTGTCAAATTCACTGCAAACAGCAGCCGCAGATTTAAAGAAAATACTCATGTTTATCATAAAAGCGCACCCGGGAGCATATCACCGGGCGCGCCCTTATATTTTATCTTATCATTAAAACTGGTCTATTGGAATATCATTATTCCTCAGCAAGAGCCTCATTCATAGCCTCTGCGATATCCTTGCAGACTTCGTCGGTAGGCTTTGCACCTGTCCATGCATCCTGAAGCTTTTCGATCATCATATCTTCCCAAACTGTTGTATCTCTTGAGTAAGGTCTGAATACGAGCTCAGCATCAAGCATCTTCATATGGCCGTTAAGGTCGAAGCAGTCAACGCTGTTAACCCATGCATCCGATGTTCCCATGTAGGCTGACATTGTTACACCGAGTTCTGCCTGCTTAAGCTGGCCTTCCTTGGAGCACAGGTATTCGATAAGAGACCATGCCGCATCGGGATTCTTGGTGTTTGCTGCTGCTGCCCA
>JAILPG010000040.1 GCA_024699595.1 Lachnospiraceae bacterium
GGTCACCGCAAAGGAACTGTACGCAGCACTCAGAGCATATATGAACTATAGAAAGGATAAGAACCGGACAAAACAGACAGATATCACCGTAAAGGGAAAGCAGTCGGTAAAGGAACTGATCGGCCAGGGACAGGGCGTATCTAGCATGGAGATAGCAGACAGCGGTCTTAGGGAATTCAAAAGGATCGCAAACAGGTACGGAGTAGATTTTGCAATCGTAAAGGATAGGAAAGAGGATCCGCCTAAATACACGGTATTTTTCAAAGCCAAGGACGCAGATGCCATCACAGCCGTATTAAAAGAATACGGTGATAAGATGACAAAGAGAAAACAGGCTGAGAACGAGCGTCCGAGCGTGCTTGAGAAACTGAAGGCATTTAAAGAGATAGTGGCAAATACACCCCACAGAAACAGAGAGAAGAGAAAGGAGCAGGAGCGATGACAAAGAAGTCGAAGAAACTCCTGCTCCTTAACTTTCCGTATATCCTTACCGCATTGCTCGCCACTAACATAGGTGAGGCATTCAGGATAGCAGACGGCAGTGATCTATCTGAAAAGTTAAGGAGTGTCATCCTTGACGGATGTTTTGGCAAGGCATTTGAAAACCCTCTGCCAAGCATCCATCCCGCTGATCTTTTAACCGGGATAGCGATAGGAGGAATACTAAAACTGGCGGTATATATGAAAAGTAAGAATGCAAAGAACTTTCGGCATAACATAGAATACGGATCAGCCAGATGGGGCACGCATGAGGATATAGAGCCATATATGGATGAGGAGTTTAAGAATAACGTCATCCTTTCTCAGACAGAACGTATTACGATGAACAGCAGACCACAGAACCCTAAATACGCACGTAATAAAAACGTACTGGTCATAGGCGGTTCCGGTTCCGGCAAAACGAGATTCTTCATAAAACCGAACATCCTTCAGATGAATTCCTCATTCGTTGTCACGGATCCGAAAGGACAGGTCGTCTGCGAGGTCGGAAAAGTACTCGAGAAGAATGATTACAGTATAAAGATCTTTAATACGATCAACTTTAAAAAGAGTATGCACTATAACCCCTTCGAATATATACATGACGAGAAGGACATCCTAAAGATGGTGACAACACTCATAGCCAACACAAAAGGTGGAGGCAAGAGCAATGACGAGTTCTGGGAGAAAGCAGAAAAACTCCTGTACTGTGCACTGATAGGGTATATACATTATGAAGCACCGAAGGAAGAGCAGAACTTCATAACACTGCTCGAGATGATCAATGCGATGGAAGTAAGGGAGGATGATGAGGACTTTAAGAATCCGGTTGATCTGATGTTTGACCAGCTGGCAAAAAGAAACCCTGAGCACTTTGCAGTGCGCCAATATGCTAAGTACAAATTAGCGGCCGGCAAGACAGCCAAGAGCATACTCGTAAGCTGTGGTGCCAGACTGGCTCCGTTTGATATAAAAGAACTCAGAGA
The DNA here is from genome assembly GCA_024699595.1 of Lachnospiraceae bacterium. Next base: position 1,467 of record JAILPG010000040.1, read on the forward strand.
GATAACAAGATACGATGAACTCGAACTTGATATGACAGGTGACCGTAAGACGGCACTGTTTCTTATCATGTCGGATACCGATGCTACTTTTAACTTCCTTATCAGCATGATCTATACGCAGTTATTTAATCTGTTATGCGAGAAAGCAGATGATGTATATAACGGAAGACTACCGGTACATGTGAGATGCCTCATAGACGAGATGGCAAACATCGGCCAGATCCCGAATCTCGAAAAACTCATGGCAACGATACGAAGCCGTGAGATATCGGCAGCTTTGGTGCTACAAGCAAAATCGCAGCTAAAGGCGATATATAAGGATAACGCAGATACGATCATGGGAAACTGTGATTCGCATATCTTTCTTGGTGGCTCAGAACAGACAACTCTTAAAGATTTGAATGCCTCACTCGGTAAAGAGACTATAGATATGTATAACACAGGTGAGACCAGGGGTTCATCCCAAAGCTATAACTTAAACTATCAGAAGCTGGGACATGATCTTATGAGCATCGATGAACTGGCTGTGATGGACGGGAGCAAATGTATCGTCCAGATAAGAGGTGTAAGACCATTCCTATCGGATAAATACGACCTGACAAAGCATCCCATGTATCCATACACATCAGATGCTAACGAAAGGAACAGATTCAATATAGAAAAGTTCCTTGATCACAACTTAATACTTAAAGCTGATGACGAATATGAAGTCGTTGAGGTTGATTAAGAACTTCAATTCTGATAAATTGAAGTTGAAGGTTTTTAGAAATAAAAATCTGTCTCCAACCCTGAGAGAGAATTAAATGCAAGGATAATTCGGTCATAAAGATATGATCAAATTCAGCTTAGAAGGTGACAGTATTGTCCGCTATCCGGTGCGTGATTCTTGTTATGGAATCAGGGAGAAAGGAGAAAGTCATGGCAAAAAGAGGTGTATCTTCAAAAACACATAGTCAAAAAGAGTTGGATGACTACGCAAACCAGTATAATCCGAACAACAAAGCGTACCACGCAAGAGTGAATAATGATCAAGTGACTAAAAAACAGTCAAAGAAATCATTAAATCATGAAGCGAAAACAAGAGCTAAACGTCAGGCTGAGTTTGAGGATAAGAATGGTGTAATGTATCCACTTGATTGGATGTGTTATAGCAATCCGTATGATTTTGACTAGCTTTTTTTCATGAAGGCATTAAAGCATCAATCGAAAGATTGGTGCTTTTTTGCTGTAATCCTTTTGGCTGAAAGCTCCTAGCCTGTGCTTGGGGCTTTTATTATGCGCGCATGCCGTAAGTCAGTCGACGGGCTT
>JAILPG010000162.1 GCA_024699595.1 Lachnospiraceae bacterium
TGTGTGACATCAAGGGTAATATGTATCTTACCGTCCTCTGATCTGTCCGTAGTCAGGATGCCAAGCTCAACCGCATTAAGCGCAGCCCTTGCATCACCGTTTGCCATATCGGCAAGAAAATCTGCGGCATCCTCATCGATAACGGCATCAAAGCTACCCATTCCCTTTACTTCATCGCTTTCTGCCCTTTTGATAAGCACCTTTATATTCTCTTTTGAAAGGGGTTTTAATTCAAATATCCTTGAGCGGGACAGAAGTGCCGAATTGACCTCAAAAAAGGGATTTTCCGTGGTCGCTCCTATTAAGATCACGGTGCCGTCCTCGACAAAGGGAAGGAGATAGTCCTGCTGCCCCTTGTTAAATCTGTGGATCTCGTCGATGAAAAGGATGGTCTTTTTCCCGTACATCCCTAAAGCGTCCTTAGCCTGCTTAACGACCTCCTCCATATCCTTTTTCCCGGCTACGGTTGCATTAAGCTGCGTAAAGACGGCGCTTGTGGTATTTGCGATCACCTTGGCAAGCGTGGTCTTTCCGGTTCCCGCAGGCCCGTAAAAAATGATCGAGGAAAGCTTGTCAGCCTTGATCGCACGGTACAGAAGCTTTTCCTTTCCGAGGATATGCTCCTGTCCCACCACCTCATCAAGGGTCGTGGGCCTGAGTCTTGCGGCAAGCGGCGCATCCTTCTCCATATTCGTTTCACGCATATATTCAAATAGATCCATATTGCCCTGTTTTGGACCCCCGGGGCGGAAATTAGTGCCCGCTTTCTGAAACGAAAGCTTGGCACTAATTCCGCTCCCGGGGATTAATTTCCATCAATATAGCTCACCGGCCTGTACGGTGAGCTGCGCCGGATACGGGTCTGCGAATGCAGACAGTTTCCCCTCCGGATCCGTGCGCATATTTTGTAGTACCTGCTGACATGGAAGGATCACATCCTTCCATGTCAGTAGGTATCTCGAAGTGTACGTATCACTAACTGCTGCTCAAGCTCCACTCCGTTCTGTATCTCGGGAGCGCCGGGTATTAAGTATCTTATGTCTGATTTCTTGAGGGTTACTGCTTTTTCCCTCTTTGATGTCAGATGGAAGTAGTTTTCGGAAAAGACGCCGTCGGCATTTCTCAGATCAAGCTCCACGAAGGCCGCAAATCCGCCCGCCATCATCCTGATAACATATTCGTCTATGAGCTCTATTACCGAGTAGGATATAGACGAATTGCCAAGCTCGAGCCTCTTGTAAGGCACGAAGACCTCTATTTCCGTGGATTCCACCACATCATCCTCGTTGATGAACTCTGCCTCTAAGAAGACTCTTTTTTCTATCCCGTCGATAAAGGGCGAATAATCCATCGAGCAGACGAGCTGTACAGAGCCCGGCACGAGCTCGACCTCATATTCCATCTCATGAAGGAGCCTGAAATCAAAGGTCTGAAGCGATACACGCACACGCCTCATCTCGATATCCAGTGTCTCATTCTGAAGGTATACGGAGACCACGTTTCCGTTTCTGTCGATGGAGCCTGCTACCGGCGCATAGAAGTTTTTGGCCATGTACTGCAGAGCTTTGTATCTGCCGAAATAGTCGATGCTCGACCACGAAGCCACCGGCCAGCTGTCGTTAAGCTGCCAGTAGAGCGCGCCCATGCACCTGCCCCTGTTTCTCCTGAAATGCTCAACCGCCGTCTTTACGGCAACGGCCTGCAGTATCTGGGTCAGATAGATAAGGCTCTCAAAATCCTTGGGGAAGAGGAAATTCTGCGCAAGATACCAGATGATCCTTCCGTTTGCATCGTCATTCTTCTGATGGCTCTCCATGACCTCGGAAAAGACGTTTCTATCCTCCTCCTTCGTAAAGGTCCTGATGGTCTTTATGCCCGGGAATGACTGGAAGCCAAACTCAGAGCAGAAGCGCATGTAATGATTTTTATACTCGGAAAAAGGCTTCTGTCCGTGCCATACATCCCAGTAATGGCTGTCACCCCTGTTTTCATCATCGGGATCGTCAAAGCCTCCGCCCGATGAGGGTGATGAAGGCCAGTAAAAGGTCTGCGGCGCATACTGGCTTACGACCTCGGGAAGTATCTCCTCGAAGATCCTTGTGTAGTCACCTTTTAAAGCCTGGGAATGATCCTTAAAGCCCTCCCAGTGATCCCATGCCGACTCGATCTCGTTGTTTCCGCAGAAAAGCCCGAGACAGGCATGGTGTCTAAGTCTCTTTACGTTATCTATTGCCTCTGCGGTGATATTTTTATTAAAATCGTTATTTAGCTCATAAAGATTGCAGGCAAACATGAAATCCTGCCATACTATAAGACCGAGCTCATCGCACAGATCGTAGAAGGTATCTGAAGGGTAATATCCGCCGCCCCATACGCGGATAGTGTTGAAATTACTCTTTTTTGCGGCACGAAGCAGATAGTTGATCTTTTCTTTTGTGATAAAAGAATAGATCGTATCTTCCGGAATGTAATCGGCTCCCATTGAGAATATCTTGACATTGTTAACCTTTAAGCAGAACTCGTTTCCAAACTCATCCTTGTCCTGTGATACCGTAAGGGTCCTAAGGCCTATCCTGTAGGTCTTTGAATCCCACTGGTTTCCGTTCATGTCAAGTGCATAGATGCTTACGGTATAAAGAGGCTGGTCGCCGTAGCCGTTTGGCCACCAGATCTTAGGGCTTTCTATCTCCATGTTGACGGTTGCATGTCCGTCAACCAAAGTTTCCGTTATCGCAGACGGAGTCCCCTCCGGAGTCACAAGCTCAGCCTGGATGATATATGTGTCAGGCTGCAAAAGCTCTGCGTTTACGTTTATCTCGAGGGTAACCTTCTTTTTTTCATGATGCTGTATTATGTCAACCTCATCCAGTCTTATCAGGCTGTAGCCGATAAGGTCAACGCTCCTCCAGATGCCGCAGTCAGGGATCTTTGCGCCCCAGTCCCATCCGAACATGCAGTGGGCTTTCCTTATGTACTGGTTGCCCCTCATGCAGCCGCTTGGTGTATAATGTATCTCCTTGTTGAGTCCCGGTCTTACGTTTTCTATGTAATTTAGGGGGGATTCGATCTCAATGGTTATCGTGTTGTTTTCGGGCCGCAGATAGCTCTTTATGTCAAAATAATAGGTTCTGTGCATGTTTTCCGTGCGGCCTATTATCATATCATTTATGTAAACCTTAGACAGGGTGTCAACGCCCTTTAGGCAGAGCATTATTTTTTCCTGAGCCATGAGCTCAGGCTCGAGATCGAAGGACCTTGTAAAGTAAAAATCGCTCCGAAAGATCTCTCCCGTCGCATATTCATTGGTCCCGAAAAACGGATCCTGTATCCTGTGCTGCACCAAAAGTGCAGACAGGACCGAGCCCGGCACCTTTCCCTCAAGGTAGCTTTCCGAGCCCTTCTCGTTTATCAGCCATCTTCCGTTTAAGCTTTGATAGATCATCCTCTTCCCCCTGTATCATCGGTTAAGTACTTAGCTGCATGGCGGGCATCCTGCACTTTTTCCGTTTATCCCGCACTCCCTCACAGCAGCTCCTGCATGATGAATTTGTATATTTCCCCGCTCTTTTTTTCAAAATTTATGCACATTGACTCGGCCTCGGTCTTGGTAGGCAGTGAGACCTTTATATTTAAAAGATCTGTCCCCGCCTCCTTTATCGACAGCTCGGTCAGAAAGCTTCCGTTCGTCATTTTGTCATAGCTTGTCTGGATCGAGGATTCATTCCGAAACTCGATCTCTTTTTCTATGAGAAAATCTCTGATCTCTTTTTTGATATCATCCGGGATCTTGTTCGGAAACAGGTCTATCGTGTCGCTTCCCGCTTCCGTGATCATGAGATGTGATGTGTTTCGCTTGGTCTTTGATGTAATGAGGCCGGTATCCATCATTTCATTAAGGATGCTGTTAACCTTGAAATAATCGGCATACTGCCGGTCCATCATGTAATCATAGAGCTGCGCCGTTGTAAG
>JAILPG010000114.1 GCA_024699595.1 Lachnospiraceae bacterium
TACGATCGATGTACTGAAAAACGAAACGAAGGAAAATTTCTTATTATACATGAGAATGATCTAGGGAGGTGTACATGTCAGCAATCTACAATAGAAATCTTGAAAGCCTGAAAAAAGCATATCCGTCCTATGCTGAAAAGATAAGCACGGATCCCGGAAAGGGATATTCCCTCGAATCGGGTGTAGCATTAGTAGAGGACAGAAATGTACTGTATGCGGTTCTTAATGGCAGACAGTATCAGCTTGATTCGCTCTATGAGAGCGAGGGCATTATTAATGTTTGGTATTCACATCTTAAGAATGACGAACTCTTTAATGTCTTTACGGTCTTCGGACTCGGAAACGGTATGTTTGTAAGGAAACTCGTTAAGGAAAAAAAGCCTGAACAGGACGTAAAGATCATAATCTACGAGCCTGATATGTCGATCCTTAAGACAGTTCTTGAAAACATGAACATGACCGACATCATAGAGAATGAAGATATCAGTCTCTATATAAGAGAATTATCAGATGAGCCCTTCGGTGAGGTGCTTGACAGGATCATCAATTATAAGAACATAAAGAACGTTAGAAACTGTATATATCCCAATTACACTATCTTTTTCAAGGGAGATCTGAACGTATACAACAACGCAATAAAGATCAACAAAGAGGCCGTAAACGGATCCATGGATGCCAACGTCAAGTTCGGGCAGGCCTTCTATAATAATATCTTTGACAATATCCACAAATATCTTGATTCAAGATCACTTGTATCGCTTAAGGAAAAGCTTCCAAAGGATATTCCGGTCATCGTTGTATCCTCGGGACCTTCACTTAGTAAGAACATAGGAGATTTAAAGGCTGCTGTCGGCAAGGCGCTTATCATTTCCGTTGATTCAGCAATGCCTGTCCTTTTGCATGAGGGGATCGTACCCGATATGTATGCAAGCATAGACGGCATGAAGTTCCTTGCTCATTTCAAGGATGAAAAGACCAAGGATATCCCGATCCTTACCGCACTGTCGGCTACTCCGGGTGCCATCAGGGAAGGACAGAGAGCTTTTTTTGAAAAGGGAACAAATGAGTACATAAATGCTTTCCTTGAAAAAGAAGGAATAGATGCACCGGTTCTCTCCACGGGCGGAACTGTAGCTAATACAGCCTATGCTTTTGCGGAATTTTTGGAGGCAAAAAGCATTATCTTATGCGGACAGGATCTTGCCTATACGGGAGACAAGGCTCATGCGGACAATGCCCTAAGCGACAACGATACGATAGCCCAAGATTCACTTAGGTATACCAAGGACATATACGGTAATGAGGTGAAAACCTCTGTTGAGTTTATGCTCTATAAGGACTGGTTCGAGAGGGAGATTGCAAAGAATAAGATAAGAACGATCGATGCAACCGAGGGCGGAGCGTATATCGAAGGCACAGAGATAATGACTCTTAAGGATGCCATAGCCTCTGAATGCACTAAGGAATTTGACGCAGCAGAGATCATAAACAGTACTGCACCGTTATTCGAAGGCTCCATTAAGGACAGGATGATAGAGTATCTCAAGGCAGTTCCCGCAAGGCTTGAGGCGCTTATACCCGAGGTAAAAAAGAGCATAATAAACTATGACAAGATGAAAGCAATGGCAGAGAGCAACAATCTGTCAAAGGGTGAGCTTACTTCACTGCTTCGTGATAATGACAGCATCAATGAGAGGATAAACAAGGACTCGGTAATGAGCATTGTCGAATATCTCATACAGGACTCCATAAAGAAGCTTTCGGACAGTGCCAACAAGGCAAGCAATGATGTGAGGCAGGAGATAATTGATGCAAGCCGCGTTGGGAGTGAGCATGCAAAGGCCGTGATAGAAAAGGCCGAATGGATTATATCGGATATCAAAGAAAGGATCTGATCCCATGGATATCCCTGAGGAATTCCTTGAGAGTGAGGTTAGAGAAGGATTTTACATTCCTGCATTCATGAAGCGTTCATGGGCAGCCACTCTTGATGTGTTAAATGAAATAGCGGCGATCTGTACAAGACATGGCCTTAACTGGTGGATGGACTGGGGCACTCTTCTTGCGACCGTAAGACATCACGGATTTATTCCCTGGGATGATGATCTTGATATATCCATGATGAGGGAGGATTATACACGTTTCCTCGAGTATGCAAAAGATGAACTTCCGGATGGATATTATGCAAACAACATCTACAATAATCCGAGATTTGATGAGTACCATACAAGGCTCCTTAACTGTAGGGATATTGATAAGAGTGATTCGTTTCTAAACAGGAGTCACGGTTTTCCATATTTGGCCGGAGTGGACATCTTCTGCATTGATTATGTGAATCCTGACAAGGAAGAGGATGAGAGGCTCAAGAGCCTTATCTTCAATATGGGCTCCATAGCTACGAGTCTTGAGCCTGAGCTTCGTATAAAAGATGTACCGCAGTACAGAGGGGTATTAAATGACATCGAGGCCATATGCGGACATCATTTTGATGAGGAAGGGCCTGCAAGGCAGCAGATAAATATCCTCTGTGACAGACTGATGCAGAGCACAACAGAAAAAGAGGCTGCTCTTGCAACCTGCATGGTACTCTATACAGGGAGGGAAGTATTTAAGGGAGTGTTTCCAAAAGAGTATTACAGGGAGTTTGTGTACATGCCCTATGAATTCTTTGAGGTTCCGGTTCCGGTGCATTACGATGAGATACTGACGACCCTGTTTGGCAATTACATGAAGCCTTACAGAGCCGGTGGTCTGCACGATTATCCCTATTATTCGAAGCAGGAAGAAAAGCTTCTTGAGATGTCCGGAGAGATACTCAGGAAGATGTATCATTATTCGTGAGCAAAGGATTGTCACGAAAACTATAGATGATTTCTTATGGAATCCTCTGCAGATCTGATATATGAAATATTATTTGAGGTTTGATATATGTCTCTTGGCGTAACAGATCCTGACAGCTATCCGTATATACCCGATGAAGAGCTTGACAGCGATTGGATAGACTTTTTAAAAGATAAAGAAGGGAACAGGAGAAAGATCATCCTGTTCTACGTAAGCATCAGCGCACTCGTACAGAACAGGGATATTGCTGTAAAGAAGCTTGAGAATGTATTCAGGCTGTTTAAGGAAAACACGGATAAGGTTGTATTATATTATGCGCCTGATCCTGCCATAAACATATATCTGCCCGATAAGTATCCGGATCTCTATAAGGATTATCAGAGCCTCGTAAGAGACTTTATAGATGAAGACTACGGGATATATGACGAAGGTGACAATGACATCTTTATGGTAAGACTCTGTGATGCTTTTTACGGTGACAACGGCAATCTGATGTACCGTTTCATGCGTGCTAAGAAACCCGTGATGGCTATGAATTATGCTATGTAGCAGGATGTCCCATGAATTTGAAATACTCCTCCTGCTCCCTGTAAAACGGATAATCATGTCCTGCACTGTTCTGTCTTATCACCATAAAGTTTCCAAAATTAGCCTTTAGAATACTGTCATACATCAGCGGAACACTAGCACTCATATATTCAAACGGCACTTCGATCGTATTCTCATACCATTCTTTTTTTCTGATACCTGCATTCGGAAGAGTCACCATGTAGGTATAGTATGTGATCTCATCTGAGTCATTTTCGGGACACATCTGAGCGATTCTGTCAGTCAGTCTGAAAAGTTGGGGGCGAAGAGGTTTGCTTTGGTCAAATGATCCGCCCACCTGGTTTTCCAGTGCAGTAAGATCTCTTTGGAAGCTTATGCTTTCATTCTCTGTATCATATCTGTTTGCCAGCACAAAGGCTATGTTATATAAGAGCTTTTGGTACTGTCTGTCATTATCATTTCTTGGAAGGAAATCAAATGGAAAGATATCCACCGCACAGATATAGGGGCAGCCAAAATACATATCCATTCTTTCGGTATCATATTCAAGCTTTCTGCTGCGGGAATTGCTGACAACGGTATGAAACTGGTTAAAGTATTCGTCGTCGTTGTATATGCTTTTTGTCCTTAGGGGATAAGGCAGACGGTCAGAAACGGATATGAATTTCATGTAGTCTTTTCTGCTCATGGAAATGTCTATATCATCATCCCAGGGAATGAACCCCTTATGTCTGATTGCACCAAGAAGAGAGCCATAATCAAGCCTGTAGCTTATATCATGCTCTTTAAAGAATTCCTGCAGCTGCCACAGTATTTTCATTTCTGCAGCCCATGCCTTTTTCATCATGGCTGATATCGTGAAGCCGCATCTTATTTCTTCATTAAAAAAATCATCAGGTAACGTAAACATGAGAAAAGTATAACACAAACATGATTGATATTGACAAACAGAACAAACGTTCGATATAATATATCTTGAGTGGAAAAAGGAATAAACCGGAGGATCAAACATATGATCAAACATATGCGGAAACGGAAAGATGTCATAAGTAATGAATGTCTTATAACAATGGAAGATATGGCAGTCAGATATGAG
>JAILPG010000120.1 GCA_024699595.1 Lachnospiraceae bacterium
CATCGTATTTTCCACCGAAAACCCCTTTGCTACGAGAAAGTCAAGATAGACGGTATTTTTTGCCCTGCACCAGAGTCTAAGGATATGATCTGAAAACTCCTTCTTATAGATGGATATAAGCCTGTCAAGCAGCATGTCGGAGGCTGGAACCTCAGCTTCCCCGTAGCCTTTAAAGCTTGCATGGACAAATCTTTTTCCCGTGTAGGAAGGGTCGCAGTAGGATCCATATCCCCTCATAAGGCAGCCTGTTCCCGAGATAACCGTATATTCCGGGGAAAGAGAGCTTACGGCGAGGATGACGGTAGATCCTATGATATCTCCGTTGTGGTTTATCTCCATAAGCACGTGGCTGTCGGTTTGTTTAAGCAGATCTTCATATTTTTTGTCATAAAGGATAATCCGCAGATCTTTCATGAACATAATAATAGCATTTGAAATTCTTTTTTTCCATGATTTATTCCACTATCACGATGTTTGTGATATACTAAACGCGCATATCGGATATTGACGCCTGCACAGGCATAAAGAGGGCAGATCGCAAGAGCTGCTCTAATGTTGTGGGAGAAGATATCCGGGATTTCATGGTGTTTGAGGACGTTATGGATAACAGGACGAATAATAAAAGGAACGGTACGAAGGGCCGTCCCGTCAGGAATATAGAGGTTTCAAAGCTCCAGGAGCTGAGGCGGTTAAATGAGGATAAGCAGGCTCTGACAGCAAGGCAGGAAGAGAATGCAAGGATCGTTGAGGAGTTAAGAAGAAGAGAACTTGAGGAGAGAAACGGAAATTACGCAAGGACTGATAACTACGACCTTCCGGCAAACGGCATAAGGACAGGCGAAGGAAGCATCGACGTAATAAATGTCAACAAGGAAAAGGAACTCAGGGAAAAGGCCTTAAGATATCAGGCTTACTTAAGGGAAGAAGAGCAGAGAGCAAGAGAAGAAGACAGACGGATAAGGGAACTCGAAGAGGAGATAAAGAAGAGGAAGGCACTTGCCGAGAAGGAGAGAAGTGCTGAAAACAAGGGCCCCAAATCCGGAACCGTCATTAAGAAAAACGTAAAGAAAGCTTCCACTGAGAATAAACCTGCACAAAGACCCGCAAATGACAGAAACAATGACGGCGAGGCTTTGGGCGGGAATGCTCTGAAACCTTCGAGATCGGGAGCACCCGGAAAGCCCGGGGCAGACGCAAAAACGGGAAAGCCCGAAAGGCCCGTAAAGCCCGAAAGACCGGCAAAGCCCGTAAATCCGGCTGATACGACGATGCCTGCGGGGACAGACAGTCCACAAAAAGCCGCAAAGCCAGATAAGGGTGTAAACAAAAAGCCTGAGACAAATGCCCCTGCAAATGCTCCGGTAAAGGCAAAGGATACTGCTAAAACTTCCGTAAACGGTGCGGATACGGGTAAAGACAGAAAGGATCCCAAAGCTTCGGCAGCTCCAAAAGAGCTTAAGGAAGACAAAGACAAAAAAGCCGTAAACGGTACGGACAAGAGCGAAAGAGGCGGGGCACAGAAGCCAAAGGATCTAAAGAAAGCCGAAGGTGACAGTAAGTCTGAAAAGACTGTTTCCGAAAAAGAGACAAAAGATAATGCAGCTAAGGCCGCAAAAGACGATATAAAAAAGAGTCCGGAAAGCTCTAAGGATCAGGCCGGGGATAAGAAACCGGAGTCCGGTGCAGATAAAAAGACCGAAGAAAAGAAGGACGAAAAGTCTGCATCAGGAATAAATGATAAGGCACAGGAAAAGCCCGAAAAAGCGCCCGAGAGCGATAAGAACGCGGATGTTTCAGATACACCGCCCGTAGAAAAGAAGCCTAAAAAGAACTATCTTCTGTTAATGGTAAAACATCCTGCTTTCAGGATATGCCTGATCTCGGCTGCAGCGCTTCTGTTTATTGTCTATATCAGCGGGATGATATATTATAAATCCAGATTCTATCCTCTTACTACCGTAAACGGTATCGACTGCAGCAAAAAGGGTGCAGCCGAAACGGAGGCTTTGATCAGGGAGAAGATCGTAAGCTATACGCTGACGGTAAACGGAAGAAACGGTGTGACGGGAGTCATCAGTTCATCGGACATCACCCTTAATCCGGTATTTAACGGTGAGGTCGCAAAGGCGATAAAAGCCCAGAAGACCTCCAAATGGCCGTTTGAGTTAAATAAGCCTCATGAGCTTGAGATAGAGGAGATCACTTATTATTCGGCTTCGGGACTTGCTGCCGCAGTAAGTAAGCTTCCGTTCTTTGATCCAAAGAACATCAGGCAGCCGGTCGATGCCTATGTAGGAGATGTGACGGACGAGGGTTACGTCGTTACCAAAGAGGATAACGGTTCCGTTCCGATAAAGGATGCGATAGTCATGACTGTTTCGGAAGCATGTGATACCCTTGAAACGGAAGTGAGCATTGATAATGACAGCTGTTACAAGACAGCCGATATCAGATCGGATGATCCGAAGCTCAATGAGCTCATAGATAATCTCAACGAGTACTGTGCCGCCAAGATAACGTATGTTTTCGGCGACAAAACAGAGGTGCTTGATGCCGAAAAGATCAATGAGTGGATAAGCGTTGAAGGTACCGAGGTTACCTTTGATGAGTCGAAGGTTTCTGAGTATGTGACCGCACTTGCCAAAAAATATGATACCTTCGGCCAGCCTCATAAGTTAAAGACCCATACGGGCGAAGAGATCACGATCACCGCCGGCGCTTACGGATGGTGGATAGACAGGCCTGCCGAGACAGAGGCTCTTATCGACGCCATCAAATCCGGATACAGGGGAGAACGTACTCCCGTATACAAATCAGAGGGCGCGGTATACGGCGAAAATGATTACGGTGATAATTATGTAGAGGTCGATCTTACAGAACAGCATCTGTGGGTATATGTTGACGGTAAAGTCGCAGCAGAGAGCGATCTCGTATCCGGAAACGTCTCACAGGGAAACGGGACACATACAGGTATCTACGGCATCACCTACAAGGAGGAAAACGCCACCTTAAGGGGAGCAAATTATGCTTCGCATGTATCCTACTGGATGCCGTTTAACGGAAATGAGGGTATGCATGATGCTACCTGGCGTTCAAGCTTCGGAGGGGACATATATCTGACAAACGGTTCCCACGGCTGTGTAAACCTACCTCTTTCCAATGCAGGGAAGATTTTCTCGTTAGTGGAAAAGGGTGAAGCTGTGATCGTATACGGCGGAAAATCCTATACTCCGCCCGCACAGCAGACGCTTGACAACCTGACTCCGGAGCAGCAGCTTGCGCTCCTTATACAGGCAGGACTTATAAATCCCGACGGTACCATTCCGGTTCCGGCCGATAACGTGGAGAATCAGGAATAAATAAATAAATATATGTTTTTTGAAAGGAGTATTGTTATGGCTTATGTTTTACTGGCATTTATAGTGCTGATCATTATCCTTGCTTTCAGGTGCATCTGCATAGTACCTCAGGCAAACGCATGGATAGTTGAGTTTCTGGGAAAGTATTATGCATCCTGGACCGCAGGTATTCATTTCAGGATACCGTTCTTCTACAGGGTCGTTAAAAAGGTTTCCTTAAAGGAGCAGGTGGCTGATTTTGAGCCGCAGCCCGTTATCACCAAGGATAACGCCACAATGATGGTTGACTCGGTAGTATTCTTCCAGGTGTTTGATGCAAGACTGTTTACCTACGGTGTAGAGAGACCCATTGCCGCAATAGAGAATCTGTCAGCGACTACTCTTAGAAATATCATAGGTTCGATGACGATAGATGAGACGCTCACATCCCGTGACAGCATTAACGGACAGATAACCACTATCCTTGATCAGGCCACCGATAAGTGGGGTATCAAGGTATCGAGAGTCGAAGTAAAGAACATCCAGCCGCCCCGTTCGATCCAGGATGCGATGGAAAAGCAGATGAGGGCAGAGAGAGAAAAGAGAGAAGCCATCCTTACCGCTGAAGGTAAGAAGCAGTCGGCCATCACTCTTGCAGAAGGTGAAAAGCAGGCAGCTATCCTTCGTGCAGAGGCCGTCAAGGAACAGACGATCAGAGAGGCTGAAGGTCAGGCAGAGGCTCTGCTTGCAGTACAGAGAGCAAGGGCAGAGGGTATCAGGCTCATCAACGAAGCCAATCCTTCGGCACAGTATCTTACTCTTAAGTCCTATGAGACAGCCGAGAACATGGCAAACGGCCAGGCAACAAAGATCATAGTGCCCTCGGATATCGCAAATCTTGCAGGAACATTAAGCGCATTAACGGAATCGGTTAAAAAGGATCAGTAAGATATGAGTTCCGCTATACTAATATTTATTATAATCATTGGGCTTTTTGTCAGGGCTTATTCAAAGAACCCGGATATATTTAAGGGTGCGCAGAATACACCTAAAAGGACAGGTACCGTAAACAGGATGAATGCTTTGGGACCTGCTCCTGCAGCAAAGCCCTTTAACAGTGGTATGCCTCCAAGGGCAGCCGTACAGGCAAGTCAGAATGATTTTATCCGTGCACACGGAGGTTTTTCCGACAGCAAGGTCTATAAGCAAATGGAAGACCGGAAAAATGACTGGATGGCAAAGCAGCTTCTGGAAGAGAAGATCGCCTACTACAGGGTCAGAAAGATGTTTGACTTCAGATATGATGCAAAAAAGGATCATATGGAGAACTGCGATGCAAGAGATATAAGGGACAGCCATCGTCAAAACTGTGATGCGGACATGGTGGATACCGGGAAAGGAAGATAGGAAATTGAAAAGGTTATTAGCAGTAATACTTTCGGTATGCGTGTTTGCTGTTTCATGCACGCAGATAAACGTAAACAGAACGGAAGCGGCTACGGCACTGCCTACGACAGTACAGCTTGCCGCCACATATACTTATGCGGAAATGTGTCAGGACATAAATGAGCTGTGCGCGGCTTATCCTGGGATCGTAACCTCCGCTTCCTGCGGTGTAAGCGGCAGCGGGACCAATATCCCTTATCTGATAGTCGGAAATCCGTCAGCGCCTCATTCGATCATGATACAGGCTTCGATACATGCCCGTGAATATATTGCGACGCAGGTAACGATGGCTATCGTTGAATACTACGCAAAACAGTTTGCGACGGGAGGTCTTGCCGATGTATATGCATCAACCTGTTTTTACGTTGTTCCCATGGCTAATCCCGACGGTGTATCCATAGCCCAGATGATCAACAAGGACTGGAAGGCAAACGGAAACGGGGTAGATCTTAACAGGAATTTCCCGACATACTGGGAGATGACGCCATCACCTGCATCGCCCGGATCCAAGGAATTCAAGGGCTATTCAGCCGCATCCGAGAGTGAGACAAGGGCTTTGATGGGTCTTGCAACAGCGAGAAATCACAGCTGCTATATCAGCTATCACCAGCAGGGCAACGTGATCTATTATGACGATGATTTTGCTACGCCGACGGTATCGGCTCTTTCTGCACTGCTTGCACAGAACATCGCTTCAATAAACCGCTACACCCTCGTAAATGCAAAATCGGGTGCGAGCACAAACGGCGTTGGCAAGATGGGCGGCTTTAATGACTGGATACAGCTTACCCTTCAGAAGCCGGGTGTCACCGTTGAATGCGGAAGCGCTTACGGGGCAGCAGGCCAGGGACAGGCGGCCTCCATTTATCAGCGGAATGCAGCGACATGGGCTCAGGTTGCCAGAGTTTTCGGCGGATTTTAAGGGAAAGACCGTTTAAACCTGCCTTTTTTAAAGAATCTTAAAGGTTCCCAAATTCTTATTGCATTTTTAAAATGCCTGTGATATCATTTCAAACACGAATCATATGTATCCCCCCTTTAAAGGGGGGACATCTTACGCCTTTTCGAAGTGCATTCGCACGGATATTCAAAGCGTAAAAGTGAAGTGAAAGGAATATGGATTGAAGATTACTGTTCTTGTATGCAATCATTCGCATGCAGTGGATAGGGTGATCTTGCCGGGAGGTTCAGAGGAGGTCTTTATCGACAGACATCTGTTCTGTTTAAGGGACAGTCATAGTCTGTTTCTTACAGCTGACGAAAGTGGGCTTAATATACTCTCAAATGATCAGGACAGATTAAGGATAGAAGGAGCAGCGGATGCTTTATATGCTGCGGGTGCCATAAGTGTTTCGGAAGTTTTGGATGCAACGGATGTTTCGGATGTGGCATACGCCTGTAAGAACATGACGGTCTGTAAAAGGGACAGCGAGTATTTCCTGATCACCGATCCGGGGGAGAGACTTAAGCTCTATGTGTTTTTTTCGGAAGAGGATTTCTGCGAGGCATATCATATCGACAGAAGAGTGAGCGTGACTCTCGGTAATAGCCTTACACAGACCATCTGCATAATGTCTGTTGCAATGCTTTCGCCTGAACACCTTATCATAGAGCCTTATGCGGATCAGGATGATAAGGTGTCATATGATCTTACGGTAAAGGGTGAGGAAGGCTGTTATATAAACGGCTGCTTTGCAGGATGTGGACAGAGCAGGATGCTGACACCCGGTGATGAGATACTCTTGCCGGGTATAAAGCTCCTTCTTCTGGGTGATGTCCTGCTCGTTATGGATCCAAGCGACAGAAGGGATCTGGATAAAGCTTTGAGGCTTCGGATCATAAGGCTTGAAAGGATCAGGGAAGGTCCCTGCTTTTTAACAGGCGGTCACAGGGAGACAGAGCCCGTATACCCGCTTCCGAGGATAATACGAAAGACCGACACTGCCCCTGTGGAGCTCCTGCCGCCGCCTCCGAAAAAGGAGATAAAAAAAGACTCCGTCCTTATGACGGTCGGACCGGCACTTACGATGACTCTTCCGATGCTTGTGGGAACTCTTGTAACACTGTATCTTTCGGGAAAGACCGGAAGGGAAAAAAGCCCGTATATGTATACGGGAATGATAACTGCCATACTGGCCGCATTTACGGGCGCGATCTGGGCCATTGGAGGCTTGAGGAAGAGAAAAGGGGATCTTAGAAGGGAGGAGATAAAGAGAAGAAGGATATACAGGGAATACATTGACGGCTCGATAAGGACTATAGCGGAAAAACACGAAAAAAACAGGGAGATACTGTTATTTATGTATCCTCCCGTAAGGGAGCTTATCGAAAACTTTGACAGGAGATATCTCTACAACAGAAAAGGTGACGATCCCGACAGATTGTTTGTAAGGCTCGGACGCGGGTGCATAAAGAGTGATACCTTTGTACAGCTTCCAAAGGAAAGGCTGGAAATGACCTGTGATGAGTTAAGTGACCTGCCTCAGATCATAAAGAGCAGGTACGGAGAGTATAAGGATGCTCCGGTTACCGTTGATCTGTTAAAGACAAGGATTACCGGGATATGCTCACATGATCATGAAAAGCTTGCAAATATCCTGTATCTGACCGTCGCCCAGCTCTGTTTTTTCCATACTCCGAAGATGCTTTCACTCTGTCTGGTATTTACAGATGATCTCATCCCGGAAGAGAGCTTGCGGGTATTCAGATTCCTGCCGCATGTAAGAGGAAACATGCTTCATATGGCATATGACCGGACCGGTGCGTTTAAGATACTTAGCGATGTCTGCGCGGGGCAGAGTGCAAAGGCAGAGGAAAAAGGCACAGAGGGTGTTCGAGAGATCATAATAATAACCGATGACATGGAGCCTGTCAGAGGGTATCTTAACAGGATGCCCCATGCAAGAGTGATCTGCCTGTCCGGTGATCGTATAAGGATACCCGCCGAATGCGGCATCATTATTGAGGATGATGAAGAGTACAGCGGGATATGGGACATAAATGACCCACATTTAAGCAGGGAATTTACATTTGACCGTATTGAAAAAAAAGACATAGAAAGGCTGTGTATCTTTCTGGACAGGGTATGTACGGATGATCTTGGCGGGGTAAAGGAGATACCCGAAAGGGTAGTGCTGTCCGATGTTTTTCCCGGTATATCGGTAAGATCACCTGCCGAAACGACAGAGGTACTTAAGAATAATTACCTCAGAAACAACACGCTTGGAAGCATATTTGCCCCGATAGGCATGGCAGCTGACGGACGGATCTGTATCCTTGATGTGCATGAAAAAGGACACGGACCCCACGGACTCATCGCCGGGATGACCGGAAGCGGAAAGAGCGAGCTCTTACAGACGATCATCCTCTCCCTTGCCCTAAGGTATTCTCCTGACAGGCTCAACTTTTTCCTGATAGATTACAAGGGCGGTGGCATGGCAAATCTTTTTAAGGACCTGCCCCATCTGTGCGGCAGCATATCAAATCTGTCGGGAAGTGTCACCATGAGGGCCATGGTATCCATAAATTCCGAAAATGAAAGAAGACAGAAGCTGTTTTTAAAAAACGGGGTCAACAGCATCACGGAATATGAAAAGAAGTATCAAAGCGGGGAGATAAGAGAAGCGCTTGCGCATATACTGATCGTCATAGATGAGTTTGCGGAGCTTAAGAAAAACGAGCCTGAGTTTATGAGGGAACTGATAAGCGTGGCACAGGTAGGCAGGAGTCTTGGGATACATCTTATCCTTGCCACGCAGAAGCCTCAGGGTACGGTTGACGACAATATCTACAGCAATTCAAGATTTCGCATTGCACTGCGCGTTCAGGACAGATCGGACAGCATGGACATGCTGCACAGACCTGACGCCGCATATCTTACAAATCCGGGACGGGCCATTTTACAGGTCGGAAACGACGAATATACCGAAGAATTCCAGAGCACATATTTAATGAACTTAACGGGGGAGAAAACAGATGAATACTACACAGCCATTCTTTTAGACAGAGACGGAAACGAATATCCGCTATACATGAATGCCCCCGTAAGGGGTGGGGGCATAAGTGCAGGGGAAGGTACAGAGCCCGACCTTATGCTGATGCTTGATATGGTGAGCAGGGCATGCAGACAGACCAGACAAAGAGAAGTTAAGAAGCTCTGGATGAAGGAGCTTGACGGAGATCTTGTCCTTACGGATGAGGATATCCGTGCGGATGAGGATATCCGTGCGGATGGAATGCTGACAGGATGCGGCCCGAAAGCGGGTCATGGCCCGGGTCCTTTTACGATCGGTATATATGATGCACCTAAAAAACAGGAACAGGACAGATTCCGCACGGATCCCGTAAATGACGGACATCTCATTATCCTTGGAAGGAGCGGGAGCGGAAAGAGCACACTGCTTAAGACGCTCATCCTGTCGATGATCTTAAGGGAAAGTGCAGAAAGTGTAAATGTCTACATCATCGACCAGGGAGGAGGGGCACTGTCCGCTTTAAAGGACAGTTCTCTGGTCGGCGGCTATATAAAGGAGGATGAGAATGACAAGGTAAAGAATCTGTTCGGAATGCTTAAAAAGATCATAAAGGAGAGAAAGGAAGCCTTCGGTGGAGTGGCTTATCCCGTGCTTTGTAAAGAGGGCAGGGCACCGTGTCTTATAGCAGTGATCATCGATAATTATGCAGCGTTTAAGGCATCAAACGGCGAAGCTTATGACAGGGAGATCACGGAGCTTATAAAGACAGGGACATCGCTTGGGATCTTTCTTGTACTAAGCGGTAACCAGATCGGTATATCCGATATCCCCTCAAGGATCCACGAGGGCATAAAGAACGTCATATGTCTTGAGCTTACAGACAGGATACAGTATCTTACCGCCTTAAGAGCGGGCAGGATGAGCATATATCCTAAGGAAAACGTAAGTGGGAGAGGCCTTTCGTATGTAGGGGACGAACTTTTGGAGATACAGTTTAAAAAACCGCTTAGGGCCGATGGCAGTGCAGCTGATGATGAGCTTAGGGAGATCATAAGAAAAAGGAATCTTAAGCTTTTAGGAAAGCGGGCCGTACAGATACCTCTTATCCCGAAGAAACCTCTTTTTTCGGATTACAGGAGGAGAGTCTTAGAGGAAGGCGTGAGAAAAAACTGTATTCCCGCAGGCTACAGCGTAAGCGATGCATCTCTTGCATGGCTTGACAGGGATCTGTTCAACTCCTTTGTTGTAACCGGAAGGAAAGGAAGCGGGAAGAGCAATTACGTAAAGCTTCTGTGCGAACTGTCGGATGAGCTTGGATACAGTGTTATTTATGTAAACCATATCGATGAGCTCCTTACACTTCCGGATCCAAAGGAAAGCCATACTTGCAACTATACTCTGCTGATCCTTGAAGACGTTCCGGAAATGATGGAAGAATTTTATGTAAACAAAAGAGAAGAGGAGGAGATGATAGTTGAAAAGATAATGTCAATAAGAAATGTCGAGGGAGAGTATCTGAATAAGCTTTCGGGGGACAGGAGTCTGTATAAGCTGATAATAACGATCCGTTCGGAGGATATAAGAATGGTTAAGGGCAGAAAGGTATTTGAGGCCCTGCTCGACGGTGCAATGGGACTGCATCTTGGAGGTGATGTGGATGCACAGAGCATCTTTGATTTCAGGGAGCTTAATTTCACACAGAAGAGCATGGTCAAAAAGCCCGGAGAGGGCAATCTTCCCTTAATATCCGACGAGCTGTTTTATGGGGAAGTGAGGTTACCGTTATGGGACGAAGTGGTGAATGCATAGTAGAAGTATATGTGCCGCAGCTATCAAAAAGGCTGGATCTTAAGCTGAATGTAAACATGAGGATAGAAGATCTGATAACACAGATACACCGGTTTGTGGGATCGAAGAAGGGCCCGGGTGTGCTTGCCGGCAGCGGTGAATGTTTTTTCTATGATCCCGGGAAGACGGTTTCAGAGCTTGGGATAAGGACCGGCGAGAGGGTCGTCTACTGGTTCTGATCCCAAAAGGAGGGTGCTTATGGAGAGGTTTGCAGCGGATTATACGTTAATGAACGAAGCGGTAGTGGATATGGAGCAGATACTTAAAGAAGTGGTAAATGCGATCGATCTTTTGGAAGAGGGTGTCTTAAGGCTTGATATAACCTGGAGCGGTGATGCAAATACAGAGTTTATGCTTGCGATGCTTAAGGACATAGACAGTATAAGAAGCATAACCGATGAGATGGTACGCTCAAAAAATCTGTTAAGGAGCTCGCTTACAGAGTATCAGGCCACAGAATCATTGATACAGAAAAGGATAAAGGAGGTGAGGATCTGATGAGATCAAGGACAAGAAAGGATATAGAGATAGACTTCATGCGGGCGTGCAAACAGTCGGAGCTGCTTATGGACATTTCAACCGGCCTTGTAAAGCTTGCAGGCTCCGGGATAGAGGATACGATGCTGCTTTTGCGCCGGAATTTCAAGGGCAATAACGCCGATCTTTTTTACAAAAAGGCGGAAAAGCTGAAGGATGAGCTTTTGTATGACGCGCAGGAGCTTGCCAAGGTCGCGGGTAATATCTATGCAATGGCCAATGTTGTCTATGAGGCCGAAATGCGGGCAGAGTCACTGGTCTGCTAGGGAAACGCTCAGTAAACGTTTGCCGGATATTTTTATCCGGTCAGTTAAAAGGAGGAATATATGGCTTTTTTCCAGGTAACATCAAGTGAACTTCGAAGCAGGGCGGAGGAGCTCAGAACCTTAAACGGGAATTTCAAGGCTCAGACCGAAGCGCTTCAGAACACAGAGGAAACATTAAGGACCATGTGGGAGGGCGAAGCGAACAATACCTTTCATGCGGCATTTGTCCGGGATAAGGGACAGATGGACGGCTTTAAGCAGACGATCGACCAGTATATAGAGGCGCTGCTTACCATAGCATCGAAATATGATGAAGCCGAGGCGAGAAACGTATCGCTTGCTTCTAACAGAACCTATTGATAACGGAAAGGAGATAAAAGATGGAAGGCTTACTAAAAGTGACTCCGGAGAAGCTGTTGCAGGCTTCGGGTGAATTCAGTCAGACGGGAAAGACGATAAGCTCGTTAACAGCGGAAATGATATCGATAGTCAATTCCCTTAAGTCGATATGGCAGGGAGAGGCGGCAAACAGCTATAATGCCAGGTTTTCCTCACTGCAGGATGATATTGAAAAGATCAACAGGATCATACAGGAGCATGTAAACGATCTGAATGAGATGGCAAGAGAATACCAGAATGCGGAGAATGCGGGCATTGAAGCCGGGAGTGCCCTTGCCTCCGATGTGGTAAGCTGATGGCTGCCTTTTCCGAGGAGGAACTCCTCTTATTAAGCAACTACGTATATATGGACTGCAGCCTCGAATGCGATACGATAAGCGAGACCGTAAGCCGCTACAGTGATCCAAAGTCCCTGCCTGAGATGGTCGGAGGCGAGATGACAAGAGAGAACGGAGCGGATGTTCTTTCAAGACTCGGAAAGCTTACCGAAAAGGGAGGCTCACTTGAGGGTGCAAGGATCACAAGGACGCTTGATGAAGGAAATGTAAGGGCCTTATGCGTGGTAAAAGAATCCGGGGAAGCGGCCGTGATATTCAGAGGTACCGGAGGAAGCTACGAAGCATGGTCCGATAATGTGAAGGCACAGTATATCACAGAGACCAATATGCAGAAGATAGCCGCTGACTTTGTACAGTGCGACTGCATGGAATATGATGACCTCACCGTATCGGGCCATTCAAAGGGAGGGAATCTCGCCCAGTATGTGACCGTTTTAAATCCCGACAGAGTCGAAAAATGTGTCTCATTTGACGGACAGGGCTTTTCAGCGGATTTCCTCAGAGAGCATAAAGACGGGATAGATAAGACATCAGGGCGAATAACCTCGATATGTGCAAACAACGATTACGTGAATATCCTGCTTAACACGATAGCCGGTGAGGTGGTCTACATAGCCAACAAGAACAATGATCCCGTGGGTGCCCACTGCAGTTATTCGCTGCTTGAATACGGAAAATTTGACGCTTCCGGAAATGTCATAAGGGATGAAAGCATTAAACAGGGTATATTTGCAAGTACTCTTGATAAGGTCACGGATGCTTTAACAGATGGCCTTTCAAAGCTTCCCGGAGACGGCAATGCCCATGTCTGTGGTCTTTTGGCTGCATTTGTAGCAAATCTCATGGGCGGGGATAAGGAGGTCAATGACATTGATGAGGAGCAGGAGATAAAGAATGCGGTCTCAGGTGTCACAGGATACTTAAATAACTATGTGCATCTTGTCCCTACACAGGACGGGAAGGTTCCCCTCTGTGCTGATGCAGCTCAGAGTGACTGCGGTGCCATGTCATGCTCGATAAGGGAATTTGACGATATGCTTACGGTTTTTAGAAGGGACATGGCAAGGATCGATGAGATCCAGAAGGACCTGAGCGTAAACATAGTAGCGGGCGTGTCTATCGCGATGTGCTTAAATCCCGTAAAGGAAAGATTCTATGCGGATATGGACAGGCTTGAACAGCTGGTATCCTGCTTAAGCGATGTAAGAAGGATGTATGCGGACTCGGAGATGAAGATCGCAAATATGGTCTGACTCATTCTTCGTCAAAGGATATCCCGAGTCTGTTAAAAAAGGAGATCACGGCTTTATCCCAGTTTTGGCCGACGGATCTGTCGGCAGTAAATATCTTTAAGGATGCGGCAGCGGTGGCATATAAGCCTGCGCTGTCGTATCTTATGTTAAGGGCAAGACCTGCGATGTCATTTTTTGTAAGATCCGTTATGTCATAATCCTTTAAGAAACCGTCTGTGTCCTCGGGAGACAGATACAGCTCGAATTTAAAGCTTAACGGTACTTTTTTTCCTTTTATGACCGAATAGCAGCGGGACTTAAGCTCTCCCCATCTGATCATGCCGGGTAAAGAGTCCTGTCCGGTTTTTCCTGCATCGTCTGCCAATGCGTCGAGCTCTTCTTTGGTGTAATAATCCCCGTTTATGTGTCCGTCGATCGAATAAGTGACGTTCGTTGCGATCGTAACCCTGTTTACAAGGTAGTCGTCGAATGCGTGGGAGTTATCCGAAAGAAGCAGTGTCATGAATTGTCCGATGTCGTTTATCTTAAGCCTGATCATAGCCTGATTGTAGCACAACCGCAAAATAATTCCCACACAGACACAAAGATCGCACTGCTTGCGGCAGATATCGCGCTGTGGTATCATCAGTGGGGGAAATAAACCCTACATCTATGTAAAAAGCAGGAGGGATCATGAGTATCAGAATAGGAATACTTGGTTACGGAAACCTCGGAAGAGGCGTTGAATGTGCCATAAGACAGAACGGGGACATGGAGCTTTCGGCTGTGTTTACGAGGAGAGATCCGGAAAATGTAAACATTCTTACCGAGGGCGTGAAGGTATACAATACATCGGAAATACTTGATCATAAAGATGAGGTGGATGTGCTTATAATCTGCGGAGGCTCGGCAACTGATCTTCCGACGATGACACCGATGTATGCAAAGGATTTCAATGTAGTGGATTCCTTTGATACACATGCAAACATTCCAAAACATTTCGCAAATGTGGATGAGGCGGCAAAGGCCGGCAATAAGACCGCGATGATCTCAGTCGGATGGGATCCGGGAATGTTTTCGATGAACAGGGCGATCGCAAACGCCATCCTTCCCGAGGGCAAAGATTATACCTTCTGGGGCAAGGGCGTCAGCCAGGGACATTCTGATGCGATCAGAAGGATCGAGGGTGTCCTGGATGCAAGGCAGTACACCATACCCGTTGAGGAGGCTCTTGAATCAGTAAGGCGGGGTGATAATCCTGAGCTTACAACAAGACAGAAGCATACAAGGGAATGCTTTGTGGTTGCAGAAGAGGGCGCTGATAAGGCAAGGATAGAAAAAGAGATCGTTACCATGCCCAATTATTTTGACGAGTATGATGTGACCGTTCACTTTATCAGCATGGAAGAGCTCATGAGGGATCATAAGGGTATTCCTCACGGAGGCTTTGTGATAAGGAGCGGTGTGACGGGGATCAACAAAGAGAACAAACACATCATAGAATACAGCTTGAAGCTTGATTCCAATCCGGAGTTTACCTCGGGCGTGCTCATTGCTTATGCAAGGGCGGCTTACAGGATGAATGCGGAGGGTGTGTATGGATGCAAGACGGTATTTGACGTGCCGCCCGCATACCTCTGCAAAGAGACCCCGGAGTACTTGAGAGAACACATGTTATGATACTGGCTTACCAAAGTGCAAACGGCTTTATTATAATGTAATAAGGAGGCGGTTAGGGAATGGCAGACAGACCGACAGGACATCAGAAAAAAGTTATATCAGGACAGGCTGACATTGGCAAAAAAGGAAGCGGACTGGGTACCGGACCGGTAGGTCAGGGCTCAGGCGGCGGATTTAATACGGGAGGCGGAAGCGGCGGCGGCCCCATAAGATCATCGGGCGGCGGAAAGATGCTGCTTTTGATAATCGTGCTGTTAGTTCTTTTCGGCGGCGGAAAAGGGCTCGGAAGTCTGTTCGGAGGTTCAGGCTCCTCAGGCAATGACACGCAGAACACACAGAATACGCAGAGTACACAGAATACCCAGGCGACAAGCCAGAGCCAGAGCAGCGCGTCTTCTCTCGGAAGCCTTGCATCCCTTTTGGGGAGCGGTTCCTATAATGATTATTATACCGGAAACCAGGCTGCTTCATCGGGATACGGAAATATCCTGTCAGGTTCAGTTCCGTCAAATGAGGGCTCAAACACTTCTTCAACAAGGCTTAATACCGATGTTGCCAAGGAAGCCAGACAGAAGCGTACCGTAATAAAGGGCGGCGGCAAGGACAAGATCACGATAATGGTCTATATGTGCGGCGCTGATCTTGAGTCAAAGAACGGAATGGCCACCTCCGATCTCATGGAGATGACCAAGGCAAATATTTCTCCAAACATCAACCTCATAGTATATACAGGAGGAGCTTCCCGCTGGCAGAACAGCGTGATCTCAAGCTCCGTTAACCAGGTGTACAGGATAAGGGACGGCGGACTTGAGTGCCTTGTAAAGGATGCAGGCACTGCAAGCATGACCAATCCCGACAATCTTGCGGAATATATCAAGTTCTGTAAAAAGAATTATCCCGCAGACCGTTATGACCTGATATTCTGGGATCACGGCGGCGGATCGATAAGCGGTTACGGCTATGATGAAAAGAACCGCGCATCAGGCTCAATGAATCTTTCGGGCATAAATAAAGCCTTAAAGAACGGCGGCACAGAGTTTGATTTCATCGGCTTTGATACCTGTCTTATGGCAACGCTTGAAAACGCGCTCATGGTATCGCAGTATGCAGATTATCTGATAGCTTCCGAAGAAACGGAACCCGGTGTGGGCTGGTATTACACCAACTGGCTTACAAAGCTTTCCGAGAATACGTCAATGCCGACGATCGATATCGGAAAGAACATAATCGACGATTTCGTGACCGTCTGCAACCAGAAGTGTCCCGGACAGAAGACCACACTTTCAATGATAGATCTTGCTGAGCTTGAAAAGACCGTTCCGGAGGATTTCAAGGAGTTTTCACAGGCTACATCGGAGCTTATCAACAAAAATGAATACAAGGTCGTATCCGATGCAAGATTCTCCACGAGAGAGTTTGCCCAGTCTTCAAAGATCGACCAGATCGACCTTGTTGACTTTGCAAAAAAGATGAACACACCCGAGAGCAAACAGCTTGCGGATACTCTTCTTGAGGCGATCAAGTATAACAGGACTTCTTCAAGCATTTCAAATGCCTACGGTCTGTCCATTTATTTCCCTTACAAGAAGACTTCAAGCGTAAGCTCTGCGGTATCGACCTATGATGCGATCGGTCTTGATTCCGAGTATTCAAAGTGCATTCAGGACTTTGCTTCATTACAGCTTGGAGGCCAGGTATCGAGCGGTTACACGGCATCT
This sequence comes from Lachnospiraceae bacterium, assembly GCA_024699595.1. Next base: position 16,777 of record JAILPG010000120.1, read on the forward strand.
CCCGTAGGCTCCCTTATGGGAACCCTTCTTGGCGGATCCACCGGCGGCTCATATTCGAGTGCAGATATGATCAGCACCATTCTCGGAGGGATGTTAACGGGAAATCTTGGAAGAGTGACCGGTGTCGATTCAAAGTCCCTCGACTTTTTGTCGGAAAGCAGCATGAGCACCGATGATCAGGCTGAGTATATCTTCAATAACCATCTCGATCAGGAAGATCTTGTATGGATAAAGGATACCGACGGAAAATACAAGCTTAACCTTTCCGATAAAGACTGGGATATGGTTCATTCACTCGATCTCAACGTTTTCTATGATGACGGCGACGGATATCTGGATCTTGGTCTTGACAACGTGATGAATTATGATGCAAATGACAATCTTATCGGAGAATATGACAATACCTGGCTTACCGTAGACGGAAAGCTTGTTGCCTACTATCATACCGATGACATAGAAGAGGGTGATTCATTTGCGACCTCGGGTTATATCCCTGCCATGTTAAACGGAGAGAGGGTAGAGCTCATTGTTGTATATGATGAGGCAAATCCCTACGGCTACATAGCCGGAGCAAATTACGTATATAAGGATAATGAGACTGATACGGTTCCCAAGAATACCGTGCCTTTACAGACAGGAGACGAGCTTCTGTTCATCTTTGATCATTATACATATGACGGAAAATATGAAGACAGCTACACTCTCGGCGATCCCATAGTACTGGGTGATGAGATAGAGCTTGGATATATGGATCTTGGAAAGGATGCAAAGACCAGAGCTACCTACAAGCTTACCGATATCTACGAGCAGGCTTACTGGACACCGGTGATCCCCTGATATTTCTTTTTGATAGAGGGGTAGTCTCTTAAGGGAAAATGCAGCTTTTTCCCGTCAGAGAGAGTGAGGCTTCCGGGCTTTATGCCTGTTACGTGGCTTAGATTTACGAAATCCCTTCCGCAGGGAACCATGCAGTCATATGCAAGAAGCAGTGAGGAAAACTGAGACATGTTTTCCGTACAGATAAGGACGCGGCCGTCCGACAGATGGATCTCGGTAAGATACTGCCTGTCACGGTTAAGCGCATAGGAAAAATCAGTATAGGGTGCAAAGACAGTACCGTCTTTGCACCTTATTTCTATTAATGGAGTCTTTTTTGCGGATCTTTCAAAGGCCGTGTCCACGAGCCTCTTGATGTCATCCTTGTAGAGGGGCTTTTTTTCGAAGATGATATCCGTTTTCTCTGTATGAATATCTTCCGATGTGACGGGATCCGCTTCGTCATCCGCTCCGGCTGAACAGATGACTATGGTCGCCTCGATGCCGAGGCCGATGACTTTTTCTGCAGCCTCCATGGAACTTAGGTCGTTTTCGCCGGAGATGTCTATTATGAAGAGGTCGTATCTGTAGGGTGTCTTAAACAGGGCATCGCTGTTTCCGAAGGAGTCGATGTATATGGTCTGGCCGATGGATTCCCTGTAGGAGTGCTCTCTGTCAAACAGCCGCTCGAGGTGCTTGCGGTCCGCGATATGATCATCAAGGATTGCGATGTAGAGGGTCATGGTTACCTCACATGAAACTGAGTTCTATTGGTTTCAGAAACAGGATCACCAGAATTATGATCAGCTGGATGGTGAAGATGACGGGCATGCCGATCGTGAACTTAGGCTTTAAGGTCTTGTGCCTGAATATAAACATTCCAAGCAGCGATCCCAAAGAACCGCCGAAAATGGCAAGAGTAAAAAGAGAGCCTTCCGAAATGCGGAACGCACCCCGTCTGGCTTTCCTTTTATCTATACCAAATGCAATAAAAGCTATCAGGTTTATTATTGACAGATAGATCAGTAATATCTTAAGAGCCTGCATATGATCGTTTAATCTTTTTTCTCAGCGTTTAAAAGCTTCATTGCCCTGACCTTAAGGGAGAGTCCGAAGAGATTGATGAATCCGGATGCGTCCTTGTGGTCATAAAGATCGCCTGTTGTGAAGCTTGCGATGTCCTCATCATATAGTGAATAGGGAGAAGTGGTCCCTGCCTTGATGATGTTGCCCTTGTAGAGCTTGAAGCGGACTTCGCCGGTAACGTATTTCTGTGTGCTTTCTATAAATGCCTGCACAGCTTCGCGAAGGGGAGTGAACCACTTTCCTTCGTAGACTATCTGGGCAAGCTTTGAGCCCATATCCTTCTTGAGCGCATAGGTGTCGCGGTCAAGGATCAGCTCTTCAAGCTGGTTGTGGGCTTCCATCAGGATGGTTCCGCCCGGTGTCTCGTATACGCCGCGGCTCTTCATGCCTACGACACGGTTTTCAACGATATCTATGATCCCGACGCCGTGCTTTCCGCCAAGCTTGTTAAGCTCGCGGATGATATCGGCTACCTTCATCTCTTTTCCGTTTAAGCTCTTGGGAATACCGCCATCAAAAGTCATGGTCACGTATTCTCCCTCATCGGGTGCTTTTTCGGGAGTTACCGAAAGCACTAACAGATGATCGTAATTGGGCTCCTTGGAGGGATCCTCAAGCTCAAGACCTTCGTGGCTTATGTGCCAGAGGTTACGGTCCCTTGAATAGCTGTTGTCGGCAGAGAAGGGAAGATTGATGCCGTGGGCGTTGCAGTATTCTATTTCGGACTGACGCGAATCAAGTGTCCATTTTTCGTCACGCCATGCAGCGATGATCTTAATGTCAGGCGCGAGAGCCTTTATCGTAAGCTCAAACCTTATCTGGTCATTACCCTTTCCTGTGGCTCCGTGACAGATGGCAGCGGCATTTTCTTTTCTTGCGATCTCCACGAGTCTCTTTGCGATCACGGGTCTTGCCATTGAGGTACCGAGAAGGTATTTGTTTTCGTACACTGCGGTTCCCATTACGCAGGGAACTATATACTCATCACAGAATTCGTCAACAACATCCTCGATATAGAGCTTTGAAGCACCGCTTGCCTTGGCTCTTTCCTCGAGACCGTCAAGTTCGCTTTCCTGACCGCAGTCAACGCATACACAGATGACTTCATAATCATAGTTTTCCTTTAACCAGGGAATGATAGCTGTTGTATCAAGCCCGCCTGAATAAGCAAGTATTACTTTTTCTTTCATAAGCTGTCTCCTCCGTATATCGCAATCGCGCGTTTCTGTCCCGGGTCGTCTCTGAACAGATACCATAGAATATACAATATGGCCACGGTTTATGCAAGACGGTTTCACATTTTCTCGATTAAGGTGGACAAAAGGACAAACTGGTTTATAATGAGTGGAGTATAACCCGCAGGTTTGTAATGAGGGAGACAGATGGCAGAAATACGCAAGATGACGATAGAGGATTACGATAAGGTACGGGAGCTGTGGTACATGATCCCGGGCTTTGCCATACGAAGCATTGATGATTCACGTGAGGGGATCGAAAAATTCCTAAACAGAAATCCCGGAACTTCGGTGGTGGCCTGTGAGGGTGATAAGATCATAGGAAGCATCCTGTGCGGCCATGACGGAAGAAGAGGCTGTCTGTATCATGTGTGCGTGCATCCCGATCACAGACTCAGAGGCATAGGAAAGAGCATGGTCGTTTCCGCCATGAATTCCCTTAAGGAAGAGGGGATCAACAAGGTATCCCTGATAGCATTTACAAGAAATGACATAGGAAACGCATTCTGGAAGAAGATCGGGTGGACAAGAAGAGAGGATCTGAATTATTATGATTTCACCCTTAATACAGAGAATATAGTGAGATTCAATTCGATCGATTAACCCGCATGGCAAACCCGTTTTTCATGTCTGGTATCGATAACGGATCCGGAGGTATATATATTATGAAGATAACAGATGGCGGCATTACCTGCGCAAAAGGCTTTAAGGCAGCAGGGGTTGAGGCCGGGATAAAATATAAGAACAGGCCCGACATGGCTCTTATTTTTTCCGAGGTTCCTTGTGTGGCAGCGGCGACCTTTACAAGCAATGTCGTAAAGGCAGCTCCCGTTAAATGGGACATGGATATAGTAGAGAATTCGGAATACGTACAGGCGGTGGTCGTTAATTCGGGTATCGCAAACGCATGTACAAAGGCTGAGGGCATGAATGCCTGCAGGGAGACGGCAGAAGAAGCCGCAAAGCTTTTGAACATCCCCGTACGTTCGGTGCTCATTGGCTCTACCGGCGTCATCGGGATGCAGCTTCCGACAGACAGGATAAAGGCAGGAGTAGACAAGCTCGTGCCGCTTTTGTCCGATTCAAGGGAAGCAGCGGCCATGGCTGAAAGAGCCATAATGACTACGGATACAGTTCCCAAGGAGGTGGCCGTTACTACCGTGATAGACGGTAAAGAGGTGACTGTCTGCGGAATGAGCAAGGGCTCGGGAATGATCCATCCCAATATGTGCACGATGCTTGCATATATCGCAACCGATGCTTCGATCTCCAGGGAAATGCTTACAAAGGCTCTTAAGGAGGATGTTAAGGATACCTTCAACATGATCTCCGTTGACGGCGATACTTCGACGAATGATACGCTTATAGTAATGGCTAACGGGCTTGCAGAAAATAAGACAATTGACAGCGAGGGCCCGGATTATGATGCCTTTTATGAGGCTCTCCATTATGTGAATGAGACGCTTGCCAAGAAGATGGCAGCAGACGGAGAGGGCGCGACGGCTCTTTTTGAGACGAAAGTCATAAATGCGGATACGAAGGAGAATGCAAGGATACTTGCAAAGTCGGTGATCTGTTCATCACTTACAAAGGCTGCAGTCTTCGGGCATGATGCCAACTGGGGCAGGATACTGTGCGCACTCGGCTACAGCGGTGTATCCTTTGACCCCGAAAAGATCGATCTGTATTTTGAAAACAGAGATGAAAAGCTCTTAATATATACAGAGGGCGGAGCGGCGGATTATTCCGAAGAGGAGGCCACTAAGTATCTGTCGCAGGATGTGGTCACCGTGACCGTCGACATGAAGGAAGGGTCTGAGAGTGCCACGGCGTGGGGCTGTGATCTTTCATATGATTATGTTAAGATCAATGCGGATTACAGGAGTTAGGAAACGGAAAGCCGGCAGATTTTTACAGGAAAAATATCCGGAAACCGGAACAGAAAATTACCGGGAAATGAGGGAGAATGATCATGAGTCAGGAAGAAAAGCGCGATATGGAAAAGATCTATACTAAGGCAGAGGTACTGATAGAAGCCCTGCCCTATATACAGCAGTTCAACCGTAAGGTCATAGTGGTCAAATACGGCGGTTCGGCAATGTCGGATCCCGAGATCCAGAAGAACGTGATCAAGGATGTGACGCTGCTTAAGTTAGTAGGCTTCAAGCCCATCATCGTGCACGGAGGCGGCAAGGAGATAAGCCGCTGGGTCGGAAAGGTCGGAAAGAAGGCTGAGTTTGTAAACGGCTTGAGAGTGACCGATGCTGAGACTATGGAGATCGCAGAGATGGTCCTTTCAAAGGTCGGAAAGGATCTCGTATCCATGGTTTCCGAGCTTGGCGTAAAGGCTGTCAGCATTTCCGGAAAGGACGGAAATCTCTTAAGGGTTGAGAAAAAATATTCGGACGGCCAGGACATCGGCTTTGTGGGAAATATTACGGATGTGGATGTGACCATTTTAAAGAACCTTTTAGATGATGATTTTCTTCCGATAGTGTCGCCCATAGGCCTTGACAGCAGTTTCCAGACCTACAACATCAATGCCGATGATGCAGCCTGCGCGATCGCCAAGGCGATGAATGCCGACAAGCTTGCGTTTCTGACCGATATAGAGGGAGTGTACAAGGATCCCGAGGATAAGGATACGTTTATATCAACACTTACCGCGACAGAGGCTAACAAGCTCATCGAGCAGGGGTTCATAGGCGGCGGGATGCTTCCAAAGCTTAACAACTGTGTGGATGCCATCTTAAACGGCGTTAACAGGGTGCATATCCTTGACGGACGAAGACCGCACAGCCTGCTTCTTGAGATCTTTACGAAAAACGGTATCGGGACCATGTTCCTTAAGGATGTCGAGTAGATTCATGGAAAGAATGACCGGATAGGCGTTTTTATAAATGCATATGTATATCAGAGGAGAAAAAAATGGGAAAAATGTCTGAAATGATAGAAGCCTGTGAGCGCGATCTTTTACACGCATACAACAGGTTTCCGGTGGTATTTGATCACGGAGAGGGCGTAAGGCTCTATGATACCGAGGGTAAGGAATATCTGGATTTCTGCGCAGGCATTGCGGTGCATGCACTCGGCTACGGCAACGAGGAGTATAAGAACGCGCTCAAAGCCCAGATAGATAAGATCACACATACCTCAAATCTCTATTACAACGAGCCTGCCATCAAGGCTGCGGCGGCTTTAAAGAAGCTTACGGGACTTGACAGGGTATTTTTTACAAATTCAGGAACAGAGGCTATAGAAGGAGCCATTAAGACTGCGCGCAAATACGCATATCTTAGGGATAATGATACGGATCATGAGATAATCGCAATGGACCATTCCTTCCACGGACGGACCATGGGGGCACTAAGCATCACGGGTACCAAAGCCTACAGGGATCCCTTCCTTCCGATGATCGGAAACATAAAGTTTGCGCAGTATAACGATCTTGAAAGCGTAAAGGCTTTAGTAAACAAAAAGACCTGCGCGATCGTGCTTGAGACCCTGCAGGGCGAGGGCGGTATACATCCCGCGGATAAAGAGTTCATACAGGGCATCAGGAAGATCTGTGACGATAACGACATACTGATGATCCTTGACGAGATACAGTGCGGCATGGGAAGAACGGGAAAAATGTTTGCTTACGAATACTATGATGTGCTTCCCGATGTTCTGACGCTTGCAAAGGGACTCGGCTGCGGCGTTCCGGTCGGTGCTTTCCTCATGACGGAAAAAGTGGCGGACAATTCCATAAAGCCCGGAGACCACGGCACGACCTACGGCGGAAATCCTTTTGCGACAGCAGCCGTATGTGCGGTGACGGAGCAGTTTGAAAAGCTTAACATCCTTGATAACGTAAATGAGATGGGAGAGTATCTGCTTAAAAAGCTTTTGTCCCTTAAGGAAAAATATCCGGTCATTAAGGATGTCAGAGGAAAGGGTCTTATGTTGGGCCTTGAATTTGATGAGAATAAGCCGGTTTCAGAGGTGTGCAAAAAGGCACTTGAGAATTCTCTTGTGGTGATATCCGCTTCGGGCAATGTATTAAGGCTCGTGCCTCCTCTTGTGATAAGTAAAGCGGATATTGACGAAATGACGGAGAAGCTTGAAAGATCACTATGAATAAAGGACAGAAATGGTTTGCATCCATCCTGATATTTGCTCTTTTGGTATTCATGATACTTAGGGCGATGACAACTCCGGATCAGGCATACAGGGTAGAAAAGACTGCCAAAGATGATAAAAAAGGGACCGAAGAGGAAGGTACGGATTTTTTGCAGAGTGCCGTAGACGGTGCTGAGTCCCTTGTTAACATGGAAGCAGAAAATGATCTTCATTTTTCGGATCAGATAACCCTGTGGTATACGGATGAGAGCCTTAAGGAATATCTCGAATCCGAGGCACTTTCTTTCCAGGGTGAGCACGGGATCAAGATCGATCCGGTGCTTGTTTCGGGTGTGGAGCTTTTAGAGCAGATAAACAGGGCTTCTGTATATGAACATGATGAAGTAAAAGAGGGCGAGGAAAAGATAATCCCTCCGGATCTCTATATCACCTCGCACGATAACCTGCTAAAGGCTTACTATGCCGGCCTTGCCGTACCCGTGACCGATGCCGATGTAGTGGTGGTGCCTTCAAATTATCCGCAGACGGCGATAAACGCCGTGACCTGCAGCGACAGGGTGGTGGGATATCCTTTTTACTATGAGACCAATTATCTGCTGTACAATA
>JAILPG010000125.1 GCA_024699595.1 Lachnospiraceae bacterium
CTTTGCGGCAGGTTTCCCTGCCGCGTAAGGGTTCATTTATTTTTTCATTCTCAGGCACACAACGCTGCACTTGGGAAGGGTGATCTTTATGCCGCGATCTGTCTTTTCATAGGCATCAAACTTCTCTTCCCTGACAGTCTCGGGTGCTTCAAAGGTGTTATGTGCATTCATCTTTCCTGTTACGTAAGAAGCTTCGCATACGTTATATTTGTCACCGTCTGCCACGAACGAAACATCAACATCTTCTGCACTTTCAAGCGAGTTGTTCGTGATCGTAATGGTGATGATGCCGTCCTTATCCTCTGATACGGACTCAAATACCTTGGGCAGTTCGTTTTCACCCGATCCCACCTTGGAGCCTTCAAGCAGTGTAGAGTCAAGAAGCGCTGCTCCCTGATGAGCCGCATACATCTTAAATACATGATAGGTAGGAGTCTTTATCATCTTTTCGCCGTCCGTAAGCATCACAGACTGCAGCACATTTATCAGCTGTGCGATGTTTGCCATCTTTACCCTGTCCGAATGCTTGTTAAAGATATTCAAGGTCATGCCGGCAAGCAGGGCATCACGCATCGTATTCTGCTGGTATAAGAATCCCGGATTCGTGCCCGGCTCAACATCCGTCCAGATACCCCATTCATCGACCATCATGCCGATCTTCTTATCGGGATCGAACTCATCCATTATATATCCGTGCCTTGTTACGAGCTCTTCCATATAATAGCCTCTCTTTAAGGTCTGATAGAAGACTTCCTCGGTAAAGTCCGTAGCCGAACCCTTTACGTTCCAGTCATCGACCATCTCGGGAAGAGTATAGTAATGAAGCGACAGACCGTCCATAAAGCCGTGAGCCTTGGGCTCAGCATGTTCAAAGCAGGTCTCGAGCACTTTTCTCGTCCACTCATAATCATCGGTATTCGAACCGCAGCAGATCTTCTGTATCTTAGCATTGCCTTCATAATTCCTGATATAGGTCTGGTATCTCCTGTATTCGTCGGCATAATAGGTGGGCCGCATGTTTCCGCCGCAGCCCCAGTTTTCGTTTCCGACACCGAGATAATCTATCTTCCAGGGCTCCTCGTGTCCGTTTTCCTTTCTCAGATCAGCCATGGGAGATACGCCGTTAAAGGTGACATACTCTACCCACTCGCTCATCTCGCGAACAGATCCGCTTCCGAGATTTGCATTGATGTAGGACTTGCAGCCAAGCTGCTTTACAAGCTCAAAATACTCATGTGTACCAAAGCTGTTATCTTCTACGACGCCGCCCCAGTGCGTGTTGATCATCTTCTTTCTCTTATTCTTGGGACCTATTCCGTCCATCCAGTGATACTCGTCGGCAAAGCAGCCTCCGGGCCATCTGAGGACCGGTATCTTCATCTCCTTAAGGGCTGTCACCACATCGGTACGCATACCGTTAACGTTGGGGATATCCGAATCCTCTCCGACATACAGTCCCTCATAGATGCATCTTCCGAGATGCTCTGAAAAATGTCCGTAGATCTCGGGATTGATCGTGCTCTTTTTTACTTCGTTGTTGATGATAAGTCTTGCCATGGTTCCTCCTTATTCACATTTCTCGTAATTCTTCATAAACACTTCGTTTGTGACTATTGATATATCTGCACTGTCCTCAAGCCTTGCCACAAGATAATCTCCCTTGTTCCCTATGGAATAGCCGTTCTCATCCCATTTGGTAAAAAGCTTCACCATCCTGTCAAGCTGCTTTGCCATCACATAGGACTGCTGTATGGATCTGCAGGGCTTAATGTATTTTTCAAGACCCTTCATATCCCCGGTCACCCTGTTTCTGATCGTCGGAATATAATCCGTGTCATTTTTATATGTACTGTTTATAGTCCTGTAAGTTTTTGAGAATTTTTCCTTATTGATGGAATATGCCTTTCCAGAAGCATCCAACATGACATAACAGTTACTGTCTATCCTCGTGTTGACATCCCCTGCTCTCGTTCGTACGGTGACCGGTGTTCCGTTCTCCCATATATTTGACAGATCGATCATTCCCATCGTCACGGTCTTTTTTTCATACTTCTCGAATCCGCCCTTGTTAATGTCAAATTTGGAGGCATCCACGATATCATAGGAGGAAAAATATTTATTCATCCTCATGCCCACATAGGAGTCGATATCCATATCCCTGTACTGCTTCTCGTATTTGTGCTTGGATATGAAGCCGCCGGCCTTGTCAAGATGTCCGCCGCCGTCTCCTATATCCTTGGTCAGATACTCTATGAGCTCATCGGCTCTTGCCTCCTTGATGCAGCTTCTCGTGGAAAGCTTGTAGCCGTCAAGCGTCTCGTTAAAGACAACGCAGGTATCCACCACATCGACCTGCAGCAGAAAGTCAGCTATCAGACCGAGGATATTGGGGTCGCAGGGCTTGGCATGGATCATCGCAAATCTGTTGTCTCTGTTATAGACATGCCTGATAAGAGCTATCCCTGCTACCTCAAGCTCCTTTAAGGATATATTTGAATTAATGAGCTGATTGACAAAAGCTTTGTCATATTTAAGGGTCTCCATCATATCCCGGTCAAGCGGGTGCCTTGCCTCGACGAAGTTGCCGGTATCGGTCATGAGCCCGTAGTAGAGACAGGTGGAGAGCTTGATGTTTTCGTTGGCATCAAAGCCTTCCTGATTCAAAAGATCCCATACAAGGGTGGAACAGCTGCCAAGCTCGGGGCGTATATCCATCAGATCCTTATCTTTGCTGTGGATAAAATCCGACTGGTGATGATCGATGATACCACGGACATCCGAGTCAAAATGCGTGACATTTCCCTCTCCGTCCTGACAGTCCACGGTTATCAGAAGTCCCTTGAAATGCAGATCCCTCTCAGCGCAGAACATCATCGGTATCCTGAACTTCTCCACAAGCAGTTTCAGGTTGGATTTCTGTATCTCATTTCTGCCGCCGTAGATTATCGTAACATCCACGTTTTTGCTCTTAAAATACAGGTACAGTCCGTATGCGGCACCGATCGCGTCCGCATCCGGATTGTCATGACACTGAAGAGTGATCTTATCATATGAAAGAAGGTCATTTAATCTCATAGGGTTCCCATCTTCTAAACAAAATATTACAGTGCTGTAAGCATCATTACCCGAAGCAGATCTTTATGATCTTAAGCAACAATGTCAGAGCACTGTAATCATAATACAATAATCCTGTATGAGGGTCAAAAGATTCGTGATCCGTATCTGTTATTCAACAGGTACATCCGCTCCTGCATCAGCCGCTCCGGCATCAGAACCTCCGACATCGGGCGTTCCGGCATCAGAACCACCTGCATCAGACACTCCCGGATCAAAACCTCCGGTATCCGTCGTTCCCGGGTCAAAACCTCCGGCATCAGGTATCCCCGGATCAGGCATTCCACCGCCCACTCCCGGATCAGGACTTCCAAGATCAGGTGTTCCCATATCAGGCATGCCGCCGACAGCTCCGGACACATCAATATTTCCTACATGGTTGTCGTTTACAGGATGATCAATAAGCGGACTTTCCATCATACATGGAACCGGAGCCGTCCCCGGTCCGTTCGTAACATCCGGGAAAATATTGTAGTTGTAGTTATTGTTATCTTCAACCAGACCGTCTTTTGCACATATAGCGATCTGTGCATCACAGGGACGAATGGGAATAGTATGACCCGATCCATCATCCTGATTCTGTTCGGAAGGGGACATATCCCATTGACAGAGCATAGCCTGCGGACATTGAGCTGTATTGCAATTCTCCACTGCACAGATAAGCTCCCTCCCGCATATTGCTTTACTACAATAATCTGCCGCGCACACGATTGCGGGGTTACAATAAGCCGCACCGCATACCTCTCCCGTGCAAAGCATAAAGGATGGGCATGCAGCGGTGAGGCAACCATCCAAGAAGCAGAACACATCGTTATCACATAATGCTGCACCGCAGATATTTGCAGCGCAGAGATCACCCTCGCATAATGCTGCACCGCAGACATCGCCGCTGCAATCACTTGTACTGACTGCTGCCGCACAAACGGTCACGATCAGGACAACAGACCATGCCTGGACATCCTCAGGCTTACGTCCCTGCTCCCCTTCACCTCCGGCAACACTTTTAAGATCTGTAAGATCCAGCTCTCCTCCCGCAAAATCTGGCGTCAGATATGCTGCGGTATATCTGGAGTCGCCCTCCACAAATGTAAGTTTCAGACCCTCAGGCAGATCCTTACCGGCAAGTTCACTTAAGGCTTTGTTTGGATCCTCCAAAACTTGTTTTCTGAAGTCCGGATCCCGCACCGCCTTTTCATTTGCTTTTTGAAACAGTTCCTCAAGTTCCTTTTGTGTCCAGCTCATACACTTCTCCTTCCTTTGATCAAGCATGGCCATGTTATACGTTAAAGCCATATTCCTATACGATATATCCCTTTATAAACAGC
>JAILPG010000170.1 GCA_024699595.1 Lachnospiraceae bacterium
ACGAATCCTGCAGATCATAAATGATTTTTCTTTTGAAGATGTTCAGGTGCCCGAAAGAGTATTTGAAAGTTCGGGAAGAGAGTTGGCTGCAAAATATCACGACAAACTCGCAACAACTATCATACTTCACTATGGGAAACGCTTACTCTTGCCTTTATATATTCGAAGGATATGGGATATTGTCAAAACCATAGGATATATCTGGCGCGGACTTAAAACGCTGAAGAACAGACATCTTCAGGTTGAACTTCTGGATGCCATGGCGATAACGGCTGCGATGCTCACTAAAGATTATAATACTGCCTCAAATGTCATGTTTCTTTTAAAGATAGGAGATACGCTCGAGGAGTGGACTCATAAACGCTCGGTAGATGATCTTGCAAGACGTATGTCGCTCAATATTGATACAGTATGGTTGCTGTCTGAAGATGGCGAGATCCTTATCGATTCCTCCGAGATCGTATGTGGAGACAAGGTGGTTGTGCGCATGGGCAACATGATACCTTTTGACGGAGAAGTGGTTTCAGGCGAAGCCATGGTGAACCAGGCATCAATGACGGGAGAATCTGTAGCAGTCCGCAAAGGCGAAGGAATGAGTGTATTTGCCGGTACCGTAATAGAGGATGGAGAACTGATCATAAAGGTTACTCAGACAGAGGGCTGCGGACGCTTTGACAAGATCGTGAAGATGATCGAGGAATCCGAGAAACTCAAATCCTCGCTTGAGAGTAAGGCAGAAAGGCTTGCTGACAGACTTGTACCGTATACACTATTGGCGTCTGCGTTGACATGGCTTTTTAGTCGCAACGTAATAAAAGCCGTATCGGTACTTATGGTGGATTATTCCTGCGCACTTAAAATGGCTATGCCGCTATCGGTTCTTTCGGCAATAAAGGAAGCTTCTCAATACGGCATAACGGTTAAAGGGGGAAAGTTCCTGGAAGCAGTAGCTGATGCGGATACCATAGTATTTGACAAGACAGGAACACTTACAAAGGCTCAGCCTACTGTCGTAAAGGTTGTTTCCTTCTGTGAGGAGTCCGAAGACGAGCTTTTGCGTCAGGCAGCCTGCCTTGAAGAACATTTTCCTCATTCGGTTGCGAGAGCGGTTGTGGATGCGGCATCTAATAAAGGACTCTTGCATGATGAGCTGCATACACATGTTGAATATATAGTTGCTCACGGGATTGCTTCAGAAATCGAGAATGAAAGAGCAGTGATAGGAAGCTATCATTTTGTTTTTGATGATGAAAATGCAATCATCCCTGAGGATAAGAAAGACTTGTTTGACTCGCTTCCTGATGAATACTCGCATCTGTATTTCGCAAAGAACGGAAAACTTTCGGCATGTATCCTGATAGAGGATCCGATGAGAAAAGAAGCGAAAATGGTCGTTGAAAAACTTAAGAAGCTGGGCTTTAAGCATATAGTCATGATGACCGGAGACAGTGAGAGAACAGCATCAAAGATCGCTTCACAGGCCGGGATATCAGAATACTATGCGGAGGTTCTGCCGGAGGACAAGTCAGGCTACATAGACAAAGCGAAATCTGAAGGAAGAAAAGTGATCATGGTGGGAGATGGTATCAATGATTCACCTGCACTTTCTGCATCTGATGCGGGGATAGCCATAAGCGAAGGAGCTGAGATAGCACGACAGATAGCAGATATAACGATCAGTTCGTCGGATCTTGAAGCTATCGTGACACTAAGAATGATAAGTACACTTTTAATGGATCGTATACGCTTTAATTACAGGACTATAGTAGGCTTTAATACTGCGCTTATAGGACTGGGAATAGCGGGAATCCTTCCTCCGTCAGCAAGTGCGATGCTTCATAACGGATCTACTGTCGTACTCGGATTAAAGAGCATGACCGATCTTTTGCAGACAAAAGAAGAATATTAGAGAAGGTGATCAATATGAGATCGGACAGGGAATATAAAGAGCTAACTATTAAGGAATTTACAAAAGCAGCGGATATATACGAGACTGATCAAGCCGGCATCTATGAGATATGCAAGGAGGATTATCCGTATATATCTTCAGAACTAAGTAAAGAGGATTTTACCGACCTTTTGGATTGCGGCTGTGGAAGCGGACCTATGATCTCACTTTTGTATGAGAAAGATAGGGCAAAGCATTATACCGGACTTGATATCACACCAAAGATGATTGAGGTGGCCAGATCAAAGAATCTTGAGGGCGTGAACTGGGTGATAGGAGACTGCGAGAATCTTCCTTTTGATGAAAATTCTTTTGATGCGATCATCTGCAGTAACAGTTTTCATCACTACCCTAATCCGCAGGCTTTTTTTGACAGTGCAAAAAG
>JAILPG010000190.1 GCA_024699595.1 Lachnospiraceae bacterium
TTTCAGATAATCAGGAGGCAAATCGGAGGTGACCATTATGACAGAGAAGGGAAGAAGAGATTTCTGCATAGAGTGCAGGAAAGAGACCGAGTACCTTTTGCAGAAGAAGGACATCGTAAAGAATATAAGGGATAAGGAATATACCTTTGCAATCACCGTTGCTGTCTGCGCAGAGTGTGGTGAGGAAATGAGCATTCCTGGTCTTATTGATAAGAATGTTCAGGAAATCGACGAACAGTACAGGGCGGCGGAAGGGCTCGTATCGATTGACGATATCGAAAGGTTGATGAAGATCTATAAGATCGGAAAGGCTCCGTTGTCCCTTGCACTTGGTTTCGGAGAGGTGACGATATCGAGATATCTGGAAGGACAGATACCTTCCAAAGAGTATTCGGATATCATTAAGGCAGCGCTTTCATCCCCGGCATATATGAAACAGAAGCTCATGGAGAACAGGGAGAAGCTGACGGATGCGGCATACAGGAAAGCGTTTGCCGCGGCAGAAAGCACAGAAAGCCTTTTTTCCGTATCAGATAAGATGCTCCGGGTGATCGCTTATATATTTGAAAAGCTGGAAGAGGTGACGCCTCTCATGCTCCAGAAGTTGCTTTACTTTATCCAGGGCGTGTATTCCGCATTGTACGGAAGACCGATCTTTGAAGAGGACTGCAGGGCATGGATGCACGGTCCGGTCTATCCGGAAGTTTATGACCTGTTCAGGGATTTCAAATATAATCCGATTGATGACGCGCGGTTTGCACTTCTGAAAGGGACAAAGGATGCTCTGACGAATGACGAGAAGCGTGTGATCGACCTTGTAGTGAACACGTTCGGGATGTATGGCGGAAAGGTATTGGAGAAGATCACGCACAATGAGGATCCTTGGATGGAAGCGAGGAAAGGATACGGAGACAGCATCCCTTCCAGTGAGCTCCTGTCGAAAAAGAGGATCATGAAGTATTATATTCTGATAAATCAGAGATACGGCATAGACACGGAGGACGGTCTGCGGTCATATATCCGTGACATGCTTGATAAGGCATCATGATCTGTAACGCGGTTAAAAAACTATGCTTTTCTTTGACGGGGATAAAGAAGAGGCTATTGCAATTTGGAACTTACAAGTTCCAAATTCAGAAGATTTTCCGATGCTGATTTTCTCCATATAGGATTTATGCATAATAGGATCATTCTTGGAAAGATTAAGGGTTTTCAGAACGGATTTTTTATTGACTGTGTGATGGTAAACTCATCTTACCGCACACATATTTCATGGGCGGTAGAGGATCGTATAGCCCGGAAAGCTTGTGTCACTGCTCCATCCGGTATCGATAAGATAGGCTGCAATATGTCCCCAGTCAGCGCCGAGTATGTAGACGGCATCTTCATTTTCATCGTATTCCTCGGGGAACTTCATGTGGATTCGATCAAGCACGGGGTCAGCGTTTCCTGACTGCTTTTCATCTTCATATCTGCGCCACAGCGCAGGATCTGTCTCCGTAAACAGGGCGATGCACAGATCCGCATAATCACGCTCGCTGTAATTCACTTCTATATAGATGTCCTTATCATTCTCTTTGTTATACGTGTTCATTGCGTATTTTACTATGTCGCCGGGTTCGGTTGACATAAATACGGGATGCATCCCGTATACGTTTCCCTGTCTCCTGAAATAAAACTCGGAATAGAGGAGGAAAGAGATGAAAAGTATGCCGAGTACTATCGCGGGTGTTGCTTGTCGTACAGGGAATCTGTGCATTTTTCCGATATTAGTATCTTCTGCCGGGTTTCTGTCTGTCACCGTATCTGTTGCCGATGAACACAAAGAGCCCGCGAGAAAAACGATCCCCTCGATCGCAAGCACCGCAAACACTATGTAGATGCTGTTGCTGTTATAGGTGTTATAGCCGGCAAGCAGAAGTGATATTATGTAAACCGAAAGGCCGTAAAGGCTTACTATGCATAGCTGAAGGGATCTTTCTGTTTTGTTTTTTGCCTGCACGATGACTGATATGATACCCGTAATGATAAGCGGGACCATGCACCGATACACCGGCCCGAATTCCTTAAAGCAGTTGAAGCTTAGAGGATCGCCGCCAAGTAACAGTTTAAAAATATTCAGCAGATTATGAGGGATATTCTTTAGGGATATTTCTCCCGCTCGGTATGCGGGAAGCGGCAGAAAATCCGTAAACATAAAGCGAAATCCTTCTATCACGCCCATGCTCACAAGCTGCTGAAGCAGCAGCGGTATCGCAAGCAGGCCAAG
>JAILPG010000177.1 GCA_024699595.1 Lachnospiraceae bacterium
CCGGTAGCTGCGTCATAGCCCTTTTCATCTATGCCTTTTCCTTCCCAGCGTAATGTGATGCCGTTTGCTTTAAACGCTCTTTCGGTGAAATCCCTTACTGTATGCTGGACCCCTGTTGCGATAACGAAATCATCGGGTTTATCCTGCTGCATTATGAGCCACATGCACTCAACATAATCCTTTGCATAGCCCCAGTCGCGAAGGCTGTCCATGTTTCCCAGTTCAAGATGGTCCTGAAGTCCTTCTGCGATGCGTCCTGCGGCAAGTGTGATCTTACGTGTTACAAAGTTCTCTCCGCGGCGTTCCGACTCATGATTAAAGAGAATTCCGTTAACGGCAAACATTCCGTAAGCTTCGCGGTACTCCTTTGTGATCCAGAAAGCATACTGCTTTGCCACCGCATAGGGGGAATAGGGATGGAACGGTGTGGTCTCCTTCTGGGGGATCTCTTCGACTTTTCCGTAAAGCTCGGATGTGGATGCCTGATATACCTTGGTAGTCTTTTCAAGTCCGAGTATCCTTACCGCTTCAAGCACGCGAAGGATTCCGATGGCATCTACATCACCGGAGTATTCCGGAACGTCAAACGACACCTGAACATGGCTCTGAGCCGCCAGATTGTATATTTCATCGGGTTTAACGATATTTATTATTCGTACAAGGGATGAGCTGTCGGTAAGGTCACCGTCATGAAGGGTGATCTTATCGAGAATATGCTCGATACGTCCCATGTTTGAAATGGAGGAACGGCGATGAATGCCGTGAACTTCATATTCTTTTTCAAGAAGGAATTCAGCAAGATACGATCCGTCCTGTCCGGTGATACCTGTGATAAGTGCTTTTTTCATTTTTTGTACCTTTCTAAACGATTTTAAAAAATAATATCAGACAATAACTCCCTTTACAAGAATGAGATTGCCGTAAGTACGTTCTTCGCCTGTCTGGATAACTGCATATGCATTCTTACTACGCTCGTAGAATTCATATCTTTCAAGCTTTTTTAATGTTCCGCATACTCCTTCGAATTCATTCCATATCGTAGGCTCCGGATCATTCTTAGCTTTATCCGAATCCGTAAGATCCATAATGAGTGCAGGCTCGGTATATGTATCAAGGGGTATAACGCTAAGCACTGCTTTTGCAACAGTCACTGCGTCAATGCCCGGAAGTCTCACAAGACGTTTTGCATATGTATCCCCGGGATAATTTGCATCGGCAATTACTATCTCATCTCCGTGTCCCATGTCACATAATATCTTTAATATGTCTCCGGTAAGGATCTTGTCTATCCCTTTAAGCATATCATGTCTCCTTTATATGACAGTGCATTCCCATACACCGATATCTGTATCCTGAAATACGCTCATTAATCGCTCTTGCAGATCATTTTTCGTTACACCTTTATTCATGACTATCTGTAAGAAACCGCCGCCGCCGGCACCGCATATCATCTTTCCGCATATAAGATCGTCTATGCTGTCAAATATCTGGTCTATAAGAGTATTCGTTGAACCCTTGTCGATCATCCGGCTCAGTTTCCAGTGCTCTGTAAGCAGTTCGGCAAAAGCGTCTATATTGCCCCGCTCAAGTTCAAAGCGCATAAGGGCTGCGTATCTTTGTATCTCGTTAAGGGCAAACACTGTATCTTCTTCGTTTCCGATATATCTTCCCACAACATCACGGAGCAGGTTTCTCGCAAGTCTCCGCTGTCCTGTGTAGATCAGACAGAATCTGTCATTTAATTCATTCATCACCTGCCCGGATAGTGAAAGATGCTGAACCTTAACATTTTGTCGGAGTCCCGGAAGTGAGGTGATATATTTGATTCCGTCTGTTACTCCTCCAACCTGATCCTGCCAGCCTCCGCCGGTGGACATGATCTGTTCCATGCAGAGAACATGGCTGTAAAGGTCATCTTCGGTATGATCTATCCCCAGGAATTCAAACAGTGCTTTTACACATGCCGCAGCAAGTATACTGCTGGTTCCCAGACCGCTTCCTTTCGGTACACCTGTGACTTCTGTATTCATGATAAATCCGCCGCCGAGACGATCAAGAATGGCAGACAGTTCTCCGCCCACAGACGGAATGACACCGCATGACAGTAAAGCGGCCTTTTGGAGAACGAAAGGATCAAAGGGATCGCCAACCTTCTGAAGATCGGCGATATCGGTAAATTCACCGTGAACATCCATATCCCGGCTGTCAAAGATGATCTTATGCTCTTTGATCTTCTTAAGTTTCACGCTTACA
>JAILPG010000291.1 GCA_024699595.1 Lachnospiraceae bacterium
CATCTGTCAGGCTTGTCTGATCGGCTAAAACAGCTGTAACTGCCTGCGAGCAGTTATAAACTCCCGACAATTTCAGTTCTACTGCTTTGTCAGCTCTTTCCGATAAATTCATAATAGTCCCTCTCCTTCTTCATACAAAAAACAGGTTCAGGATCTCTCCCAAACCCGGAGTAAAATTTACTGCCCGCAGAAAGCAAATACTCTGTCATAGAAATCCTTTGCTTCTTCAAAAACTCCATGACCAAGACCTTCATACACATACAGTTCACTGTTTGTAATCCCGTTCTTCAATTCGTCCGGAGCATCATTTCCGACAGTTTTATCATCACTTCCCGCGATAATAAGTGTCGGGCAGCTTATCTTTGAAAGTTCGCTGCGTGCATCAAACCCAAGGATCGCATTTGCATTTTTCAAAAAGCGATCATAGCTCGAAGGTTTTGTGAATTTTGCAATCAATGGAAAATACTTTCTGTTCTTTTGCAGGTATTCATCAGAATACATCTTTTCAGCGGTATCGACCATCAGCGCCCGGTGATCTCCACGATCTGCCATGTCTATCCAGCCGGAAACCGCATCTTTCGCAACATCATTTGCATATGGAGACGTAACGGCAAGTATCAGACGTTTTACAACCTCAGGATGCCGGATCGCTACATACTGCGCGACCATACCGCCCTGAGATACTCCCAGTATACATGCCTTATCGATCCCAAGATCCTTCATTGCCAGAACCTGATCATCTGCCATGTCAGCAATGCTGTATCCTTCCGGCATATCGTTCTTTCTGCTGAATATATAGACCGTATAATCCTGAAAGAACTTTTTATAGGGCGAAGACAGGATCCACGCCTTTCCTTTCACAGTCGCCAACCCGTCGGAAAGCCCCGGCAATACGACAAGCTTATTTGAACCCCGGCCGAAGGCTGCATAATACATATCCGTTTTCCCTGCCGTAACAGCTCCATTCTTAAGCATTATCTTTCCTCCTAAACAGCCATCCTAAACGCTAAAAGGACAGTTCATCAATAGCCCTAAGCTCTTCATCAGTAAATACCGTTTTCTCGATTGCTTTGATATTATCAAGTATCTGGGATGACTTGGAAGCACCTATGATCACAGAAGTAACAGCTTCATCTCTCAGGCACCAGGCAAGAGCCATTTCGGCAAGTGTCTGACCTCGTTTTGCAGCGATGTCATTCATTTTCCTGATCTTATCGATTTTTTCCTTCGAAATCTGATCCTCTTTTAAAAATCTTCCATCTGTTTTTACCCGGCTGTCCTCAGGTATCCCATTAAAATATCTGTCGGTGAGCATCCCCTGTTCAAGAGGCGAAAAACAGATGATACCCTTACCCAGTCGCCTGGATGTTTCTTTCAGTCCATTTTTCTCAATGGTGCGGTCCAGAATATTGTAGCGATTCTGATTGATGATGAAAGGAACGTGAAGATCATCAAGTATTTCGGTTGCCTGTTCAAGGCGGCTTCCGTCGTAGTTTGAAAGCCCCACATAAAGAGCCTTTCCGGACCTTACGATATCCGCAAGAGCAAGCATGGTCTCTTCCAGAGGTGTATCGGGATCCGGACGATGATGGTAGAAAATATCAACATAATCAAGTCCCATCCTCTTTAATGACTGATCGAGACTTGCAATCAGGTATTTTCGGCTTCCGTGATCGCCGTAGGGTCCCGCCCACATATAATATCCTGCTTTTGTAGAAATGATCATCTCATCCCTGTATGGCCTGAGGTATTCACCTACAATCCTGCCGAAGTTTTCTTCTGCTGCACCATCCTTTGGTCCGTAATTATTTGCAAGATCAAAGTGAGTGATACCATTGTCAAAAGCGGTGATACAGAGATCAACCATATTGTCGTAATCACCTGTATCGCCAAAATTATGCCACAGTCCCAGAGATACGGCAGGCAACAATAAACCCGACTTTCCGCATCGATTGTATTTCATTGTTTCATATCTGTTTTCTTTTGCTGTGTACATGATATCCCTCGTTCTTTTCATTTTTTTAATAATCCATGCACCGGAATGTCTTTTTGCGTTATTCAAAAAACTCTCTGATCTCATCTGAAGTCATACCACCGATACCCGTGGATCCCTCACCGATATCTCGTCCGTCAGCGCTTATCCTGTTATTGCACCCGAAATCATTCAGTTCATTCGCCAGTTCGCAAACATTATCAAGATCGTCATAGCTTTCCAGCTTATATTTTCCAAAAATCGTAAGATGTTGCCTGAGATCTTCCTTCACATCTTTCCCATAAAGAACACCGTAAAAGCTGTCCTCCATTATCCCGAAAGCTACATCCTGCTTATCCTTCCCAAATACTGCCTCACCGTCTCTTTTACATACTCCGGCTTGTCCTTCATACCGCGGTGCACCCACAGCGAGATGACATTCCAGACGGCACCGATGTTAAGTGCGATCAGATAGTCCGAATCAAGTCCGTCAAAGAGCGGGGTGAAAGGATTATTCTCTGAT
>JAILPG010000309.1 GCA_024699595.1 Lachnospiraceae bacterium
GTTTCAGCCTATATACCTTCAAGATTTTACGCTATTCAAGGATATTTCAGATAGCAACCCGATATCTTTTTGTCAATGTTCGATATAAATGATTATAGCAAACAAATGTTCGAGTGTCAACCATAAAGTTTAAAATAGCGAAGCCATTTATGGCGTGTCATAAAATGATCTTTAAGATGTGCCTGTCCGTACGGTTAACGGACGGCACATCTTTTGCGTTAAGCCGTAAAAACTGATATGTAAAGCCAATTCCATATAAAGATGGTATAATGTATCTTATCGGAAGTTGCATAAGCAACTTTCGATAAAAGGACGATGCAATCGTCCGTATTATAACGGGCAAATTGCGCAGCAATTCGCGAGTCTAAGAAGCAGGAAGCGGTTCTTCCTGCTTACCCTGAGGGGGTTCCGGTTTCAAGTGAGGTGACGTCTATGCTTAAATCATGTTTAAGATGCAACAGTCTCTTTGATGATCCAATCGGCAGCTATAAAATATGCAAGGAATGCAGAACGATAGAAGAGGAGCTTCTGCGAAAGGTAAAGGATTACCTGTGGGAAAATCCCGGTACCACCGAGGCCAAGCTTGAGGAACTCTTCGACGTTACCAGAAAACAGGTGACCAGGTGGTTAAGGGAAGGAAGACTCGAGGTCACTCCGGAATCCGGCATAAAGCTCACCTGCATGAGATGCGGCAGCAATATCAAATCAGGAAGATTCTGCAATGACTGCGTGAAGAAGCTAAAGGACGGATTTGCCAAGGAAACGGCCGTCCTTAAGAGAAAGGGTGTTTATGTAGGAAACCTCGAAAGAGACGAGAAGATGAGATATCTTGACCAACTGTGAGGCTGCAGGGTGCAGGAAAATATTCAGAAATGCACCCCGGGAAGTAAAAGTGAACGTGCAGGGTGCAAAAGGGAGAAGGAAAGGATTGATATGAGGAAAAAAACAACCGTAACATTAACAAAGATAATTTGCCTGTGTATTACGGCAGCCATGCTCGCGGGATGCACCGATATTCCCGGTATGGATAATGGTGGTGCCAAAAGCTGGCAGAACGAAACAAACGAAAGCTCTGAGACCGGAACTACCGGTGGAGGCGCGATCGGCAAAGCATCCAAAGACGGTGCGGGTGTTAAGCTTTCCGAAGAGGACAGGAAAGCGGCTGACGAATTTGCATCCAAGGTTAAGATCAACAAGACCATTGGAGATTTTGAGCTTACTCCCATGAAGCAGAGGAGCGGCATCGGTGATTTTCTCTTAAGGATCAAGAATATCAACTCATTCCCGGCATCGGCTTTTATTGAATGTCTGTACAAGGATGCTGACGGAAATGTATTGTATGCGGTTTCAGATTATACCGGAGTGTTAGCGTCAAAGGCTGAGGATCTGATCAGTTTTTCATGTGGTGAAGATGTGGAGGATTTCGATACAGTCGAGATAACAGCCTATGTCAAAGGTGGGCAGCCTAATACGGTTCGAATGATCGACAATTACAAACCCTCCAAGATCAAGCTTTCCACGGGGGAGACCGAGAAAGGCGGCATGTATGACGGATGGCACAAGGTGGAGGTAAAGGTTACTGACCCCGGCGGGATCATAGGCGATGCTCTGACAATGTTTTATGATGCGGACGGATATCTGATCTCTAACGGTTCCGTGTGGACGGGACGCGACAAGAAGTTTAATGCATACTGCAGCGAACCGTTTGACCATTGTGAGATACTGGTACCCAAGCTTATAGATGATGTACCGGCGCTTCCGGACAGTATATATGAGGAATATAAGGCGGCAGGATACCTGAGCGAGCCTGGCACGGTATATACATCACCCGACGGATTTGTTGATTATGATTTTGTTACGGCGGAGGACGGGACCATACTGCTTCATGCGGTCAATAAATCGGACAGCAGAGTAGACTGGTATGTGAACAATACTGTTATATACAGCGGCAGCAGAGATTCAGTGACCTCTAAGCTTATCCTTGAGCCCGGTGAAGATATCCTCTGGGATGCAGGCTTTGAAGCAGGAACGGAGTTCTGGCTCATGGATCCTGTGGCTTACAGGGCTGAGGAAGATACCACATTGCCGCCGGAGGTAAAATTTGAGGATACGGGCTCTGAGAGGATACTGACCGCCGATATTCATGATTCTGTGGAGAGTATGACGGCTGAATACGAAAACATTGTTGCTGTCAGTGCCACGGTTGTGTACTACAAAGGTGAGAATATGGTAAGTGCTGAGCGGGCCGTTTTTTCTGATGAAATGCTTTGTTACCGGCAGGAGGATGATTTAACTCTTAAATTTGACGGCGATTACGACTCATGTACGGTATATATCCAGTATGAACCGGCAAGATATGATGAGCCGGGAGTATAAGTTTAAATAACCCACAATAAAGAAGAGGAGAAGATGTATGAACAATTTTTATCTGTACTTGCCGACTAAGGTTTATTTCGGAAAAGATGAGGAAAACAAAACCGGAGAGATCGCTTCATCCCTTGGGGCAAAAAAGGTCCTGATAGTCTACGGAGGAGGCAGCGTTGTAAAGAGCGGCCTGCTTAAAAGGGTAGAGGATTCCCTTGAAAAAGCAGGCTTAAGCTATGAGGAGTTTGGCGGCGCAAAGCCCAATCCTACCCTTGCACATGCAGAAGAAGGTGTAAAAAAGGCTGTCTCTATGCAGGCGGATCTTATACTTGCTGTAGGAGGAGGCTCCTCGATAGACACCGCAAAGGCAATAGCTCACGGATCCGCGAATCCCGACAATGCACTATGGGATATCTGGACGAAAAAGGTTCCGCTTGAAAGATCCCTTCCTGTCGGGGCTGTGCTCACTATCCCCGCAGCAGGCAGTGAGATGAGTGATTCGGCGGTCCTTACAAACGAAACAATAGGAAAAAAAGCCGGTATCAACACGGAATTCAACAGATGCAGGTTTGCGGTCATGAATCCCGCACTCTGCATGACGCTTCCCAAATACCAATTGTTTGCAGGCGTTACGGACATTATGATGCACACGATGGAAAGATATTTCATCAAGGATATAAAGTGCGATCTGACCGATGAGATAGCCGAGGGCCTTATAAGAACTGTCATTAAGAATGCACGGATACTTATGCAGAAGCCCGATGATTATGATGCCATGGCAGAGATCATGTGGGCGAATTCACTGTC
>JAILPG010000048.1 GCA_024699595.1 Lachnospiraceae bacterium
TAAGCCATAGACAGATCTTAAAGAAAAGAGGGAACAGTTTATGGCTAAAACAAAAACAGATTACAGGACAATACTGAAACAGGACGGATACAGAAAGCTTTTGATCTCCACATCAATCAACAGATTCGGCGATTCGCTTGATGCTGTCGCATTTGCGTGGCTGGTCTACGAGATCACAAAAAACGGTGCCTGGTCGGCAGTGATATTCGGACTCAATATCCTCCCCAATGTCATCGTCCAGCCTTTTGCAGGGGCAGTGGTTGAAAGACTGAACAAGAAACACGTCATTGTATATACACATATACTCAGAGCAATGCTGCTCACCGTATTTTTAATGATGTTTATTTCGGGTCAGATAAACGGCTTTATAATGGCGGCTTTCACACTGGCGGTATCAACGATAGAATCCTTTAACATGCCTGCGAGCACTTCATTTATTCCCATGGTGGTGAAAAATGAGAACCTGACAGAGGCAATGAGCTTAAATTCGATGATCTCCGGTGCGGTGACCATGCTGGGAACAGGCCTTGCAGGCGTTCTGATAGCAAAGGCCGGTATGTATTGCGTGATGATGATAGATATAGTCACATTCTTTATTGCAGCTTTCATAGTACTGTCGATCAGACATAACGAAAGCAAAGAAAATAATGTACAGATCCGGGCAGAATCATATCTTGTGACATTAAAGGAAGGGTTTAGATATTTAAGATCCGAACCTGTAATGATCAATTACATTTGCGTGGCTGTTATCCTAAATATCATCCTTGTGCCCATTAATGCACTTCAGGCTCCGATAGTAAGCGAGTGCTTTCACATGGACAGCAGTCTTTTAAGCGTGATAGGAACAGCAGGTTCCATTGGTGCTATCTTAGGTTCGGCGCTCATACCCGTTATCATGCGAAAGCTCAGTGTAAAAAAGATCGTCACATACTTTTGCCTGATCCTCGGAAGCGGTATCATCGCGCTGTCATATGCGGGAAGGCTTCTTGAATCTTTAGCAGCCAAATATCTGTCAGCCGGTGTATGTTTTGCATTAATGACACTATGTGCCGCTCTTATAACGGGAGTAGCGAATATCGAGTTTATATCAAACGTGGACAAGAGATATATAGCAAGGACCTCGGCTGTATTTGTGGCAATGTCTACTGCGGCTATTCCGGTTACATCCATGATAGTCGGGATCTTAAAGACATATTTTGAAACATCTTTGATCATAGGGATGTGCGGTGTGCTCATGATAGCTTTTGTACTTCTGTTATCTATACTGAATCCGACTCTGGATATGAAGAAAGGAAACATATATGAAGCTGAAACTGTGTGAGAATATAAGGAAACTGAGAAAGGAAAAGGGACTGACTCAGGAGAAGCTTGCCGAGATACTCGCTGTCAGCGTGGGGGCTGTCTCCAAGTGGGAAAACGGGAACAATACCCCTGATATTGAGACGCTTGCCATACTTGCGGATTTTTTTGATATATCGATCGATGCACTGCTCGGATATGATCTGTCATCAAAAAAAATAAAGGATATCATTGAGGATATAAACTCAAAGGTAGGTCAGCACATGTTTGATGAGGCTGAGGCAGCAAGCAGGGATGCACTTTCAAGATATCCGCATGATTTCCCGCTCATCTATACATCTGCCTGCATGTATCAGTTAAAGGCTTTGGAAAAAGAAGATATAAAGGCAGCCAAAAGATCAATAGAACTGTTTGAAAATGCCAGGGATCATCTGTCTCAGAATGATAATCCTGAGATCAATGAATTTACCATAAACTTAAGTATTGCCTCAAGCTATTCATTCTTTGACGAAAATAAAGCTATTGAGATATTTAAGGAAAACAATTTTGCGGGGATAAGCGATGCGATAATGTCTTTCACCTATCTTAAGATGGGTGAGACAGACGAGTCTTTAAAATGCAGTACAAACGGGATCATCAGAAATCTGTTCGGTCTCTTAAACTGTTCGACCTATATGATAATCGCTCTGACGGCCAAGGGAAACAAAAAAAGCATCGATTCGGCACTTCAACTGTGCCAGAACTCACTCGAGCTCATAAGGATGTTCAAAACAAAAGAATCCGGATATCTTTCAAAATTCGAGGCCCTCTTTATGGTCATAAAGGCCTATATTCATGCGCTCATGGGTAACGATGATCTAATGGAATCCGATCTTAAGGAAGGAAAGCGCCTGGCACTTTCTTATGATATGAGCAGATCGAACAACATCGCAAAAAACATGAAGTTTTATTATTCTGATAAAGAGGCCGTCACAGGCTATGACAGTCTCGGTGAAT
>JAILPG010000076.1 GCA_024699595.1 Lachnospiraceae bacterium
TCATTGTGTCTGCGACCACGATCACATCTCTTCCGACTAACATCGGGATATCCTTTTCAGCCACTATCCCCATCCCGAGCGGACTCACATTTTCAGTCTCAACAATATACTTTTCACCGGTAGCACAGTCGACCATCACGCTGTGTCTCGGGAAATCCACTCTTCCTATATGTCTTCTCTCGATACCGTTTTTTTCATTCTTTTCCATGTTGTCTCCTGCTTCCATAATGTCCGCGGCGTTCAAAACCTCCGCATATCTGCGATCTGCTGTCCGTGCCTGTTTGAGCCTCTAAGGAAAAGCTTTGATCAGCCATACCCTTGGGCAAGACGGCATGTTAAATGATCTGTCTGTACATGTCTTCCTCTGCGCACAGCGCATGCTCTCTCTGTCTTGCAAGCTCCCTGTCCACAAGTTCTTTATCCATAAGCCCCGTTTCCATGTACTCTCCACCGGCTCTACCATTCCCTGCAAGCGCGCCTGCAAATGCGATCAGACCTTCCGGCTCTGCTTCGGAAAAAATATGACTGTCTTCCACATACACTCCGTCATGCAGGGTTTCCCTGAAGGCAAGTATGAGCATGTTGTTTAGGAATGCCCTTCTTACGGCTGATACGATCTCGTTTTCATGATTGATATCAAGATACAGATCACATCTGTCAAAAAGCTCGTCAAGCTTACCCATGCTGACTCCCGGATAGAGTATCACATTTTTCCTGTCCCCGTAGGCCATAAGCTTTGATGACATCTCCGTAAGGGCCGCTATGTGGAATCTGAAGCTGCTAAGACGCTCTGTTATCTCCGAAAGACAGGCGATGTTATCGGAGTTGGTGCAGATAAGGATCTCCCTTGTATATCTGTTTGGCCTTGCAAAAGGATAGACAAAGCCAAGAAGCCTTACCATGCCCATGTCCGCCTTAAGCGCTGCCATTTTATCATAAGCTCTTCTTTTCTGCACCGCTATGCTTTCTGTACAGGCCGATCTGCCGCCAAGGATTATCTGCATGTTTCCGGGAATATCGTCCTTTATCTCCTCCTGCCAGAAGAGGATATCTCCTCTGCCTCGCCCTTTAAGGTCCTCTGATACGAAGAACGGATATGACAGCGAATTATAGAAGATCCTCTTATCATCAAGCTTTCTTTTCTCAAGGTAAAAGATGACAAGCTCCGTCTTATTCTTAAACATCCGCACCTGTCTGTCAAAGTTTAAGATGATGTCCTTTGTAACAAAGTTTTCGACTATGATCTCGTTTCCGTCTTTTGAAAAATAGCTCCTGTTTACCCTCTCGCCCTTACTGTTAAAGGCTGTCCTTGCAAATAAACACCCGTTTTTATTGTAATGATCGCTCGATCTTACGATGCCGGATCCATCTATCCAGTCGACTATCTTCACATATCTTTTATGTGCAGGCTCGGCGTAAAATATCCTCGCCCTCTCATGCGACATGTCCGTTATCCTGCCGCCGCGGCCGGTTCCGCTTATCTCCCAGTATCCCGGCACCTCTATCCTGTTAAAGTATCTGGGTTTTCCGGGATGCTCCTTACCTTCAGGGTAGCCCAGGAAATAGCCGTATACGGACTCGATCCCGTCGGGAGCAAAGCCGTCATCATTTATCACACAGGAAAAAAAGGATGCTCCGATGCTCTTAAATGAAGCATGAAGATCAACAGATTCCCTGCCTGTATTGTCAAGAAGCAGCACAAAATCTGCAGCCGGTGGTTCCCTGTCTATAATGGGATTTGTAAGGTCACCGGCACATGATGTTGCTGCATCCGGGCCATTTCCGTCTGTCCCGGGATCCTCTTTCCTCTCCGCATCCGTTCCAAGCAGCTCAATCCATCTCTTACTGACTTCTTCTGTCAGATAACATGCCGCTGTCTTAAAAGCATTCTCCTGAAACTTTCCTGCCGGTGCTTCCCTAAACATCCTTACGATCGCCTTTGACAGGGCATCTATGTACTCTCTTTCATCTCTTCCCTTTTCATACGGGATCAGATATCCGTTTTCACCGTCCCGTATAAAGGTCTGATTGCCGTATCTTACGTCAAAACCTATGACCGGAAGTCCTGAGGCCATCGCTTCAAGGACAGACAGCCCGAAGCCCTCACTGGTGGATGCGGAGACATATGCCATATAACCCGCATACACTTCGTCAAGGTCCTTATGTCCCATTAACCGGATACATCCGCTGACCCCGAGTGAAGCGATCTTTCCACGCAGCCTGTCGGCTTCTCCTCCTTCTCCGTAGATATCAAGAACTATACCCGGTATCTCTTTCCTGGCAGCGACAACTGCCTCGATGATCCAGTCGATATGTTTTTCCGAAGCAAGCCTCGATGCAGTGATAAGCGAATAGAAACGCTTTGAACGTCTCGCCGTCTTCAGAGAGTCAATGCTCCCTACCGGTATCGTATATATCTGAGGCTCTGCATTCATATATTTTTTAAACTGAGCCTGCAAAAGCTCCTTCTGCGCATCTGTTGCGCATATATAGAAGCTCACGTTTTTATGCTGTGAGAAAGGATATTCGTAATAATTGTTCCACAGGATATTGTCATCATCGGTCGCATCCTCATTGAAATGATCGGCGTGTATGACGATACCTGTCCTTGCGGGATATGCATTCATAATGACTGCCTGACCGATCTCCGAGGTCCTGTCAAGCAGCACCACATCATCCTTTGTCAGATGGAGACACTTCACCATATGGGCGACGAGTTCCTCCTTTGAATAAAGGATTGTGTCCTTTAAACGGTACATTACATTTTTATCGTCTATCACCTCATCATAGGCAGTACTTCCATCCTCATTGAAAAATCTTCGAAGATACAGATGAGCTGAGTTGTCATATGGCGCATAGTACTCTGAATAGATCTTTGTATAGGTAAAGTAATCCTTCCTGACAAGACAGTTTGCCGACACATACTCTACCCTGTGCACCCGCTCGGAATCAGCATCCGCAAAGTACACGGTATAAAAATTCCCCAATCCTTCAAAGGTGTACCTGCCTCTTTTTCCTGTTCTGTCATAGGTATACGCACTCCTGTCAAAGGTCCTTTCAAGATTTCTTCTTGTATAGGTCACGGGAGATGTCTTTATATCGGTAAAAAAGGTATAGAGCCAGATGACCTCCTCATCAGGAAAGCCAAGATTTGCAGTCATATGCTCGATATTTTCCCTCGGGAACATATCGGTAAAGATGAACTTTGCGTCTATATGGTTATTTCTGAATATTTTCGCCCGGTAGCTCTGCGCATATTCGACTCCGCTGCTTGCATAGCCGATCCCGAGATTGAAATTGTATACCATACTGTTACATCCTGATATTATTAATCCACCAGATTGCTCATCAGTAATCCATTAGGATATTCTTTATGATCCCCTCAAGGATCTGTCTTCGCATATCCTTATAAGACTCGTAGGCTTCCTTGTGATACTCATATACCGCATTTCTCTGTGCGGTGCTCCTGCCGGTCACGGCGGACTGCAGCTGCTGCAGATAGTCCACCTGCTCTACCCAGGCATCATCTATGGCAGAAAGTGCGGCCTTCCTGTAATAATCCTCAGCGGATCCCTTTATGAGCTTTTCCCTCTCTGACAGGCTCTCTCCTACCTTTTCAAGCAGATATTCCCTGACAGCCTTGCGGTCGTTAAGGTCCAGTCTGTTTATGTCATCATGCAGCGTGAAGCTTACATTATCTAACAGATATCTTCTGACCTCGGGAAGCGTCAGGTCCTTATTTCTCCTTAAGAAACGGTCGATGTTTCCGGAAGCGATCGCAAGTATCCTCTCCCTGTCAAGCACGGCGTCCCCGTCCATCAGCCTGTTTCTGATCTCGTACATGATCTGCCTCTGCTTCTGCAGCACCTCATCGTACTGGGTTGCCTTGAGCCTTGACATCACAGCCTGTTCTTCGCCTGTTTTCTGGGCGTTGTTGACAAGTTTCTTTATCCTGTGCTTTGAGACATGTTTCTTCTTTTCTATCTTCTCTTTTGCCTTTTCATCAAGTGAACCGAGAAATACCTCATCTTCAAGGGATATGTAAAATCTGCTGCTGCCGGGATCTCCCTGCCTGCCTGCACGTCCCCTGGCCTGCCTCTCTATCCTTATATTCGTCATCCTGCCGATACCGATGACTGCAAGTCCTCCGAGCTTGTCGGTATCATCCTTGAGCTTTATGTCGGTACCGCGGCCGGCCATTGATGTTGCAACGGTCACGGCGTTAAGATGCCCGGCTTCCTTGATCATCTCAGCTTCCCAGTAAGCGTTGTTTGCATTTAACACATTGTGAGGGATATGACGATCTATCAGTGCCGACGAGATATACTCGGTCTCAGCTATCGTGGAGGCAACGACCAGCACCGGCTGGCCGGTCTCGTGACGGGTGAGCACCTCATCTATCGCCGCTTCAAACTGTTCGGAAGAGTTTTTAAAGAATCTGTCCTTATGATCCACTCTTGCAAGTGGTCTGTTCGGCGGGATCACCATGACCCGTTTATGGTACACATCCAAAAGTTCCTTTCTTGCGTCGGATATGGTCCCGCTCATGCCCGACATCTTGGGGAACAGTAAAAACAGGTTCTGGTAGGTAATGGATGCCATGGATCTGTTCTCCTGGCTTATTTCTATTCCCTCCTTGGTCTCAAGCGCCTGATGGAGTCCGCCTCTTAACTTTACTCCGTGTACCATCCTGCCCGATCCGTTATCAAGGAGAACGATCTCTCCCGCATCGGATACCACATAATCCCTCTCGACCAAAAACAGGTGTCTTGCACGCAGTGCAAGTATCACATGCCTGTTTATCTCAAAATGCTCTTTAGCATAAAAATTGTCTATTCCGAAAAATCGCTCCGCCCTCTCGATACCTTTTTCCGTCAGATAGACGAGTTTTTCCTCCTTGATGTAATCCTCATCCTCCACAAGAGTTCTTACGAAAAAGTCCGCAAGTCCGTAGAGGTTTGACTGTACTCTCGGAGAGCCGGATATGACAAGAGGCATCTGCGCCGCATCAAGAAGTACGGAATCCGCCTCATCTATCATGCAGAAATAAAACTCCCTCATAAACCTGTCATCCGCGGTTTTTACAAGGTTGTTAAACAGGTAATCAAAGCCTAATATCCCGTGCGTCGTATATACGATATCCGCTGCGTAGATCTCCTTTTTTTCCTCATCGCTGAAACGCTCGCTCGATCTCTCCCTTACTCCGGCCTTTACGGTAAGTCCCATGAACTCATAGGCAGGCCCCATCTCGGTGGCATCCCTGAAGGCAAGATGATCGTTTGCGGTAACAAGGATAGAGCTTTTTCCCGTAAGAGCGTTAAGATACAGGGGCAGAGTCGCCATAAGGGTCTTTCCCTCTCCGGTGTTCATCTCGATCAGGTAACCCTGATGGACCGCGATCCCGCCTGTGATCTGCACATCATAAGGGATCTTTCCGAGGACCCTTCTGTCGGCTTCGCACATTGCCGCAAAGGCCTCTATCATGATATCATCAAGGCTCTCTCCGGCCTCAAGCCGTTTCTTAAAGGTCTCCGTCATCCCCGATATCTCGGGATCCGAAAGAGGCTCGTACTCTTCACGTTTTTTCTTGACCTTCTGCGTAAGCTTATTCAGTTGTCTAAGACTGCTCAGTTTTTCTGCCATATTATTATCTGTGCCCTTTTAAGGCTCTGCTCAGGTATAAGCCTGTTGTATTCAGAAACGTCTCCGTCATTGTATCTCTCTGATGGTAATGTTGTGGAACCTGAAATAATGCCCGCCGCCGCTTATAAGCTGCATGTTGTAGCTGTAGGTCTTTAAGGGGCATCGGAAATTCATCTCCGGCTCTCTTATCATCAGTCCGTCGAACTCCTGCCCGTAACGGTCGAGGAAGGAAAGCCTCACTATCATCCCTTCAAGACCCTCTATGTTGATGCTTATGTGGTATCTGCTCTCTCCGTCTATGATCGGAAGCGCCGGCTCGATCTTCATTTTCTGATAATTGACCGAGGAATACCACTGCTTGATCACAGTGCCGGGAGGCATTAAGAGGTTCTCGTATTCCACATCATTCTTTTTATGCACTGTAAGCCTTGCTCCGTAGAGATAGGTATCCGAAGCATATTCATTCCAGTATATATTCCATTTGCCGATAACCATCCGCTAATTCCCTCTGCCAAAATCTTCGTTAATGATCTTTTTATACTGCGCAGAAAACCAGGAGACTATACCCCTTGTGTTGTCGTTATGCCTTCCGTGCAGGCCTTTTCCGTATACCTTCACGTTCTCGCCGTCAAGGTGCGAAAGGATATCCTCGTAGGCACTGCGGTCATAATCATCCTCGATCATATAGGCCACTATAAACTTCGTATTTCCCCAGTCGGTCTTTTCAAACTTGTCCCAGAACTTCCTGTTAAGCTTCTCCACAGCCTCTTTATCGCAGCTTCCCTCAAGCTTTAACAGGACATCGAGCGACGTGGGAAATCCTCCCGGACGAAGGAGTCTTTCGTTTTGTGCAACGTTTCCTATGCTTGCAAGCGGCTTTCCTATTATCACCGCATGGGGCAATATATCCGCCGCATAATACATGGCTCCGCAGGTTCCCATGGACAGTCCGGAAAAAATAACATCATCAGGCGAAAAACAGAGCCTGTCAATATACTCTCTTATAGCCGAAAGCACCATCTGCTCGTATTCATCATCACCCATGTAAAAGCATCCGCCCTCGATACGGGGCTCGCTTATCAGAAGGAACGGGCACCCAAGTTTTCTGATAAAGGAATAGCCTTCGAAGCTCTGCATCTTTTTATAGCCTGCAAAATACACGTTAAGCGGCGGCTTCAGATCTCCCGGATCGAAATAGCAGAAGAGCTCCTCTCTGTTTGAGGTCTCAAATCTGTCACCTCCGGGCAGGAAAAATCCGTATTCCTTCCTCGAATATCTGTTGTTTAAGGCGATTATCTCAAGCCTCCCGCTTCCCTTTGCAAGCAGTGAAAAAAAGAGGGTTCCCTTGCCATAGTTGTTTTCAATTAAGACAATGTCGTCAAGCTCTGTTTCGTTACAGACCCATTCATGCAGTACTTTCGAAATGCTCCCTTCCTTAAAGAGCATTATCTCCATCGAGATCTCCACCGAATCGTCTTTCCGGTATTCAAGCAGTATGTCCGAGCACTGTCCCATATTGATCGGAATGTTGTTTCTGAAACAGATTATCTGGCTCAACGATTCACCGTAGTCACCGTCAAGCTCCACGCTGCAGTTGCCCGAAAAGCGCACGTTTCCCTTGTACCTCGGCGAGACCGTGATGCTCGAAAGCGCATATTTTTCCCCATAGCCTTTTTTATAGAAAAGCTTCAGATCATTTTTAAGAAACCCCGGGATCTCCTCCCTGTGCAGGATCCTTCCTTTTTTTGAGGTAAAATATTTAAGTATCTCACCCTGTACATACACGTTTTCGGTGACAAAAAGAGTACCCGTAGCCGTATGCTTCCAAAGTATCCTTACATCCTCATCCGTCGGAGTCTTATCAAGGATCACGACATCATAGACTTCATCAAGGATCACAACGGCAGCCGCCTCCGCAGCCTCTGCATCCGTCCCGGCGGCTCCGGCATCCCCTGCTGCCATCACGTCAATACGCACATCGGCTCCGGATTCAAAAGACGCATCTGTATTTCCGTAATAAAGAACGCTTATCTCACTCAAATGTCTCTATCACCTTTCTCCATCTCTCAAGGATGATCTCCGTGGTATACTGCTTTCCGATCTCGTAGGAATGGATCAGTGCCTCGTTCCAGTTGGAAAGCCCGTCAAGGTAATGATCGAGCGCCTTCGAAAGATCGCTTGTATGATTTATCACCTGGCCGTTTTTCATATGTTCCACGTATTCGGTCTGGCTCCTTACAATCTGTGGAATGCCCATGCTTATGCAGGATATCTGCAGATACAGATCCGGGATCTTTCTAAGATCCACCATTACTCTCTGCGTCCTCATGCATCTGCTCACGGAAAGCTCATCGACACACTGCTCGAAAAAGAATCTGACATTTTTTTCCGAAGCCTCTTCATCCTCATCGATGATCTCATTCTCAGCTTCTGTGCCGGTCTCCTCTTCCTGAAAAAAAAGCTCCTCGTCATCATCCCTGTTAAGTATGGTCTTTACTTTTTTCATGACCTTGTCTTCAAGATCATAGTCGGAGAGCCTTGTGAGAATATGAACCTGCGCACTCACATTTTTTTCCATGTATTCTGCAAGGTATCTTACGGCGTCATCAAAGACACGGTCCTCAAGCCCGTCTATCGGAAACAGTATCTTCTGTACATTTAACTGTGCACTGATACCAAAATCCACTCTCGAATCATAAGGGGTTATGTCCGTGATCCTGTTTCTGATGCTCTTATAAAGGACTCTGAGCCTTGCGGTCGATGTCTTTGAGTCTGCGATCACAAAGCCTGCCCTGTCAACTATGGGAGCCAGTTTTATCGTATCGTTTATGTTGATCCTGTCCTCAAAAAAGGACAGCACGGTCTTTTTTCTCCTGAAAATATTTTTCAGAAATTCCATGTTCTGTTCGTGCATTGCGATACAGAAAATGTCCTCATAATCGGTCATTTTAACATAGGCCTTAAGCACTTCCTCGATAACGGACTGTATGTTTTCGTAGCTTTGCTCCTTAAACTCATGCTCCGTCTCCTCCCCCTCAAACGGGATGATATAGGTAGCGGCTTCGGGATTCACCTCGACATGGGAATCGGAATAAAACATACGGAGCTTCCATACTCCGTCAGGCGTCAGATAATCAAGCGTAACAGGTTTTCCGTTCTCAAATAACATCGTGGATGACAAAAAGCCCCTGTCATCGTAAAAGTTGGACCGTCTGAGCTTCTCATCGACAAAAATGTCCACCTGGATCGGATTTCCGTCCTCGCCAAACTCGATCTGGGCGTATTTCTTTTTATTCACATATCCCATGATCACGAAATTGGTATAGACGAATTCTATGTTCTCGGGCCAGTTGAGGTCGTGAAAAGAAAGGACATACATCTGTTTGGTCCTTACATGCTGGATGGAGTCAAAGATCGAGATGTAGGGTGCGTGATACACTCCCTGTCTGTGCAGGAAATGCCTGAAATTGGGGGCATATCCGGGCAGGAGGATGCTGTAGGGATAGGCAGCTTTTCTGTTAAAAAGCTGTATCTGCTTTACGGTATCGTCAAACTCCGTCCTCAGACGTCTTGCATACCATTTCTGTTCATTTTCATGATAAGTATCCGCTTTGTACCATGCGGGAATAAAATAGATCATAATCCTTATCCTCAGATAAATGATTCGTAGGCGTCAAATTTCATTATTGACAGTATCTCTTCCCTGATATTGCACCACAGGCTTGCAAGGATGATCGCCGTGGACGGAAGCGAAAAGAGGGAACTGTCCATCGGAAAATATGTGGACAGATATATCGGAAGAGCAAAGCACAGACTCATAATTGTACCACTTATGGTACACATTATGAGCACCACGCCGTACAGATAATATCTGGTATCCCTGCCTGCCCTGATATCCACGAGGCTGTCTCCGCTCTTAAGATACTGTTCCGAAAGATCGGCCGGATTGACCATGACAAAGGCAAGGAAATGTGTGATCAGATATATTATCGCTATATATACGACGCTGCCAAGCGGCTTTAAAAGCGTAAGATTGTCAGACAGCCACTTAAGCGTCGGGTCATAAGGCTTAAACATAAGCATCGAGTTAACAGCCATCTGGGGTATCATAAAGACCGCCGAGGAAAACATGATCGGCATCACGCCCACTATGTTGAGCTTGAAGGCCATATAGTTCTTATCGGCATAAATATTATGAATGGATATTCTCTGTACCGGGATACGGAACTCCGAATGCTCCATAAAGACAGTGAGGATTATCAGCAGTAAGCACATCACAAGCGACGGAGCAAGACTCTGGACAGTATGATCCTTTACGGCCGTAAGAAATGTATCAAGGATATTTACAAAGATAAGGATCGTCTGTCCTCCCACCCCGTAGGTCTTGTTCCTGGAGGCAAGCCACACGATCACCACGGCACCGGTCACCATCTCGATGATAGCCGTTATCATATACAGATCAGTATATCCATCGTCAACAAAGGAAAGCTTTTTGATCCTGAGGATCGCCTGTATGACAGCGATAACGAGCACCATCAGTGCGGTAAACCTGTTCTTTTTTGCGGGGGATGCAGAGGAGCCGGAGCCCGAATGTCTTATTGCTGAAACAGCCTGCACCAGGATCGTTGATATCATATAGGGAGACAGTCCGAGTGCAAAAATGGAACGTCCGTAGATATCGCCGCCTATCGTGCTCATCATAAAGTGGTTCATATCCACGTAATCTGCGCCGTCTCTTAAGGGCTTAAGTCCGTACATCGGTATCTTACGCCCAAGGATGTATACGATTATTATAATTAACGTAAACAGAAGCTTCTGCCATAACAGATCAGGCTTCTGATGATCTTCCTGTGTATTTATTTTTTCAGGCTTTTTGGGTGTTTCCTGCTTATTATCCATGATTCTTTTTTACTATGCTGTATCTTACAAGGATAGAGGCATAGCTGCGTTCTGCAACTATGCCTCTACCATTATACCACTTTTATTAATACTATATAGATTTATCTGTACTGCTCAGTATCGTCTGTCGATTTCTCGGACAGGTCCTGCTTAATTCTTTTCGGTACCCTGCTCTTTCTTTTCCTTGTTTCTCTTACCTACAGCAAGTGTTCCGACGATGGATCCGAGTACCGGGATCTGCCAGTTGATCTTGTCCTTGCCCTTTGCAAAGGTTGCAGCCTTGGCCACCTCTTCATCTTCGATGGTTACAAGCCCGTCGTCAAGATCTTCATGGATCACCGCAAGAGGGATCTCCTCGCCCAGAGTATTTGCTACATTATTGTTCAGAACATCGACTTCACGTACTTCTACTCCGAAGACATCTCCTGCGCCGGCTGAAGCTCTGCCTCTCATCTCGTAGCCTGCTGAAGCAATACTTTCCTCTGCCATTCCGGCTCCTGCGGTCATATCCGCAGATACTGATCCAGCTTCTGTATACGCTCCTGCTACGCCTGTTCCGGTTCCGCCTTCCTCTGCTGTAACAGTACCCGATGAAACTGATCCTGCAGCTGTTCCTGCAGTCTCTGCTGCCGATGCGGATAATACCGCTGCTGCCCTTGCAGCTTCAGCAGCTGCCGCTTCGGATGCAAGTCTTGCGCTCTCGCTGGCGCTTGTGCTTTCTGAGGTGCTTGTGCTCTCTGAAAGGCTGGTGCTGGTGCTTGCACTTGTGCTCTCTGAAAGGCTGGTGCTGGTGCTGAGGCTGGTGCTTGCGCTCTCGGATGCTATCCTCTCGCTTTCGCTTGTGCTCGTGCTCTCGGATGCTATTCTCTCGCTCTCGCTTGTGCTTGTGCTGGTGCTTTCCGATACAAGTCTCTCGCTCTCACTTGTGCTTGAACTCTCGGATGCGATCCTCTCGCTCTCACTTGTGCTGGTGCTCTCAGATGCGATCCTCTCGCTCTCGCTTGTGCTTGTGCTCTCAGATGCTATTCTCTCACTCTCACTTGTGCTTGCGCTCTCGGAGGCTATTCTCTCGCTCTCGCTTGTGCTTGCGCTCTCAGATGCTATTCTCTCGCTCTCGCTTGTGCTTGCGCTCTCGGAGGCTATTCTCTCGCTCTCGCTTGTGCTCGTGCTCTCAGATGCTATCCTCTCGCTTTCGCTTGTGCTCGTGCTCTCGGATGCTATTCTCTCGCTCTCGCTTGTGCTTGTGCTCTCAGATGCTATCCTCTCGCTTTCGCTTGTGCTCGTGCTCTCGGATGCTATCCTCTCGCTCTCGCTTGTGCTCGTGCTCTCGGATGCTATTCTTTCACTCTCACTTGTGCTTGTGCTCTCAGATGCTATCCTCTCGCTCTCGCTTGTGCTTGCGCTCTCTGAAAGACCTGTGCTGGTGCTTTCCGATGCTATCCTCTCGCTTTCGCTTGTGCTCGTGCTCTCGGATGCTATTCTTTCACTCTCACTTGTGCTTGTGCTCTCGGATGCTATTCTTTCACTCTCGCTTGTGCTCGTGCTCTCCGAAAGGCTCTTTGCTTCAGATCTGGACTCGCTGAGACTCTGGCTTAAGCTCTCGCGCTTCTCTTCTGTGATGCTGTTTTTGATGGCCAGGCTCTCCGACTCACTTGCGGAGGTACTCATCGATCCAAGCAGCTCCTCAAAATCTTCCTTTGTATAGTTGGTCCTGTCCACAAACAGCACAGGAGTTCCCTTAAAGTTTCCGCCTTCAGCATCGCTTGCTCCGGGATTCTCAGCTACGAACTGGATAAATCCCTGCCTCCCGTTTTTGTATACAAGATTTCCGTCAGCATCATACATCGGTGTCTTTTTAAGAACAACCATTGTATTCTTACTCGGCTGGTTGGAATTATAGAAGGTGTCGCCATCCAGTTGGGAGGTATCATAATAATCGACATGCTCAACACCATTAGCGTCCTTGTAGGTTACAGTGAAGTAATGATCTTTAAAATCTCCGCCATAGTTGCCAAATTTCCTGGAAACAATATTTCCTTTCGAGTCCGTTTCATATCTTATGTCTGTACATCCTTCCAAAATGAGCTGGTTGGAAATCAGAACGTTTGCGATCTTCTCGATATCCGTCCATTTTGTTACCTTAAAGTTGATTCTGTCTATCTTGGTAAAATTGCTGTCATAATCTGCCGTATAACTGCTCTGCTTCGATACTTCGAGTTCCTCTTGTGTGGTATCAAGTCCGGAAAGCTCAGCATTTAGCTCTTCTTCTTCCGATAATGCATTGGTCTCTGCCGCAGGTGCTGCACTTTCCTCTGCTGCAGGTGCTGTTAACTCTTCTTCCTGCGCAAAGGCTGAGCGTGAAGGTGCTGCCGCCTCTTCCTCTTCTTGAGCTTCAGCCTTTTCTTCTCCGGCTGCCTCTTCTTCATCAGCCTCTGCCTTTTCTTCTCCGGCCGCCTCTTCCTCTTCAGCCTCAGCCTTTTCTTCTCCGGCTGTCTCTTCTTCAGCCTCTGCCTTTTCTTCTCCGGCTGTCTCTTCTTCTTTTTCCTGTGATGCAGTTGTTTCTTCTGCAGGTGCCTCTGCTTTCTCTTCTTCCTGCGATTCTGCTGCAGGTGCTGCACTCTCCTCCGCTGCAGGTGCTGCACTCTCCTCCGCTGCAGGTGCCGCCTGAGCTGCAGGTGCTGCGGCCTGTACAGGTGCGGGTGCTGCTGCCGGTGCTGCTGCCTCAACTACAGGTGCCTGTGAAAGCAGAGCAGCCAGAGCAGCCATATCAACAGTGGGTGCTGTCATATCAGCCCCGGGTACCACCGCGTCAGCCACCGGTGCAAACACCTCTGCCGCGGGCATCTCCGGTGCAGGTGTATATACTTCCTCTGAAGGTGTCACTTCTGCAGGTGCAGGGGTCTCGACATACTCCTCATGTCTTTCCTCTTCAACCTGTATCTGCTCGACTACCTCTTCAGTAACGTCCTGATTCTCAAGTTCTTCAGCGTATACCACCATGTCATCGGATATGACATTTGACACGCCGACTGCTACTCCTACCGAAGCAACTCCTTTTAAGACTTTTCTCACTTTCTTGTTTTCCATATGCTCTGTCCCTTTCAATAAATTGTATTTGTTGAAACGGTTTTCCTGTTATCCTTAACATCTGAAAGATCACGCGGAAAACTCATAATCTACTGTTTCTTGATTAAGAAGACTACCTGTCATATGCAAAAAGGTTCATCAAATCTCATATAAATTTCATGCAAAAAACACAGGCATACATTCTCGTAATATATATCGACCATCGGAGGAAAAACATTACAGCAAAAATAAAAATGTTGGGTAAACCCGAAAAAACTGATAATTGTCCGAAACATGAATGGGGAGTATAATATTGTACAGATGCAGTGAATGGTATTTCTTCAGGAAAGCCTGTATCCACTCACCTCAGGAGCCATAAGAATGTCGACCAGAACATTTTCCGCAGGAACTATAATATATGAAGGAATGGAGGACCGGGTTGAGACCCTTGATATTATCACCAAGGGCGTAGTGCGGGCAGGCAACGATTATTCCACGATATATCTTCCCGCGGGAAGCATCATAGGCATAGGCGAGATACCCGATACCAGATACCTCTTCACCTACGAGGCAAATGACGAGGTCACTGTTTTTTCCTATCCATACGAATCCGAAGCATCCATTGTCGCTCTGTTTAAGGCAAACCCGAAGATCCTCTCAATGCTTGTGGCAGGATGTGTCCGCTTTGCCAAAAACCTTCAGGATGCAGTCCTTGAGACCCTCGAATATGCCCGCACCGAATATACAACGCTGCAGCATGAACTTGAGGATTACCCGTCACTTGCGACCTTCTGCGGTGTCACCCCAAGGGATTTTGATGATGTCAGAAATCTGAACCCTCCCGACATGACCGATAACGCCAAGGGCTGGCACAGGGATTTTGTTGAGGATATGCAGGCGTATGAATCAAAGTTTAAGAACGAATTCTACTCCATCCCCAGTATCGGTCTCGGAATAGGTCTGACCGTAAATATGTACTCCCATGAATCCCATGCTTTCATGGGGCTGATCATGGATTATATTTCCGTGTTCCATCGGATCACGAAAGATTTCAAAAATGAATATTTTTCCGTAAAAAACAAAAACCAGAGCATCGAGGAATCAAAGACCGAGGGTACCGTGCGCAGTACCGACAGCTCCGTCAGCAACTGCATTGATGCCCTGCGTGAGTTCATAACGGTCGATAAGACGACCATCGATCATTTTTCATCGCTTCTGTCAGAGTTTATGAGGAGCACGGACAAATACGGCAACTCCGATGCGGCGAGGAAATTACGGCGTGATATCGCAAACGATTTTTATAAAATATATCTTGCGGTCTTCTTAAGGACTCTTACCATGGACTGGAAAAAGCTGCCTCTCGGGATCCGCATGTTTTTACTGTTCGGATATGTGGATGAGGATCTTGCGGGCGTCGAAAACACCGCAAAGCTTGCAGCGATCGCAGAGTCCTTAACTCTTTTCTCAAACGGCCGCGTATATACCATGTATGAATGGCTATGTCTCGTATATGAGGGCAAAGTCGTTCCTTCCAAGAATGAGTTTAACCTCGACTACTTCGAGTATCTGAGGGAGCTTAAGAGAGAGGGACGGATCTCGGAATCCGAGGAAAAACAGCGCGTAAACAGCATGATGGACCGTGTCAGCTTTGAGATAAAGAATCTGTTCACCCTCGGAAACAGGATCACCTATGGCAGAATAACCACCTTTGTACCGGTATTTGACAAGGATAATGTTATAAGAAAGCTTGAGCAGTGCTATCTGAACGTGGGGACCGTAAACGAATATATAGAAAAGATCAGAAAGATCGACTTTACCGCTTTTTGCAGACAGGGCGTGTTCTCTATGCCTGAGGCCGGGATCAATGCCTTCTATACGACCGATGAGGTGCTTCCTTATGTGATACTGATGCCAAATGTCGGTTCACGTGCGCAGCTGTGGCAGGAGATCGATTCCAAGAAACGAAACACACCGGCGAGGATGATAATATCCATCTTCCACACCGAGACCATAGAAGATACGATGATAAGGCTTGTCGGAGAATTCCGCTGGGAAATGTGCAAGACCGAGCAGGGCGTTCACTGGAACGATGTAACGGATCCGTCGCTTACCTCGCTGTATTATGATTATCTGCAGTTCTACAGAAAGAACTCCGCACTCACTCCCGAGATCAGGGACAAGATCTCCACAATGCTTAAGAACAATGCGAATAATTTCAAGAAGGTCTTTCTTGCGGATTATTATTCCTATATTAAATATGAAGCAAACGGAGCTTTGAGGCTCAATAAAGTCGCAAGAGGCATCCTGTTCTCGTTCTGTCCGTTTAACAGGACACTTCTTGCCGATATGACTGAGAAGCCGCAATACAAGGATCTCATCAACAAATTCGAAAATGAGCTGAAGCAGAAACA
This sequence comes from Lachnospiraceae bacterium, assembly GCA_024699595.1. Next base: position 16,020 of record JAILPG010000076.1, read on the forward strand.
GAAGATGCTTAATAACCTGACGATAAAGATCGATAAGGCCGGCAAGAAGATGCCGGATAAGATACGCGAGCAGATACGCTTCTGGCAATGATACTAATGGACCCCCGGGACGGAAGTTAGTGCCCGCTTTCTGAAACGAAAGCTTGGCACTGATTCCGCTCCCGGGGGGCAGTTTATGAAACGAAAGCTTGGCACTGATTCCGCTCCCGGGGGTATCTTAACCCTATCGTACAACGACATCTACCGGCACATTAAAAATTTTTGCAACCTTTAATATCGTATCGGTGTGTCTTCCGGTCGCGGCCGCCATATGATGGGTGGGTCCCGCCTCACTCCATCTGTTGCAGAACTCTCTTGCACCGCAGCTAAAGCGGGTCCTCATATTTGTATCGCCAAAGGTAAAGATGGGGCCGGGCTCATTAACACCCTCTGCCGTCACGAACCTGAAATGTCCGTCCTTATCCTGTGTTATCGCAAGATAAGTCACCGGCCCGGGCTCCGGATAGAACTGCGTTAAATACCCTCCGCCGGTCTTTCCGTGGAATACTGAGACGATCTTCATGGTCGGCTTTTTCGCCCCGGAAAAATCATAGTCTCCGCTGCCGGAATGACCTATTATACAGATATCCTCGTTAAAATCGATCGAGTACATCTCGGAGAGCTGTCCCATTCCCGATATCACCTTAAGGATCCCCATCGCCATGGCTACCTTGATATCGCCCTCGACCGCACAGGCTGTCCCCTGCTTTATCAGCATGGAGAAGGCCGGTATCAGCATGGAGTCGAGCTTTCCCGCAACACCCTGTGCAAATCCGTCATAGTGGGAGGCCACAAAGCCGAGCTTTTCATCTTTTACCCATTTTTCAAAGGCGGTCACATATCTTGCCATGTCCCATACCTTTTCTATGGTGCCGCCGCCCTCTATATCAAAGGTATCAAGGATATCCTCCGCCTTTTTCCGTATCGCTTCTTCATCCGTTACATCATCGGCGATCGCCCACATTTTTTCCCAGTCAAACTGCTTGGTGTAGAGCCACATGCGATGGTAGAGATTTGTTTCATCTATATACAGATCCATCATGCCGGGGTACGGACGTCCGATCTGTGCAAGGTTCGTATCGCGGAACCGCCTTCTGACCTGAGCTGCCCTGCACCAGTCGGCTATTTCTTTATCAACATCGGGATCGCCGCCCTCTACGACTCCCGTGATGACGGCATGTCTTTTTCCTGCGCGCTCAAGATCTGCAACCATCTCACCGACAGCTCCGCAGGCATACAGCTCTCCGAGCCATGTGGCGGTGTCCGTATTCTCGTAATCCGGCGCCTTCTTTTTCTGCAGGTTCACAAGTATCACGGGAACATCCAGATCCCTTACCGCAGGCAGCATGTTGTATGAGGTCGCATAAGTCAATAACTGCATGATCACCAGGTCCACGTCATGGGCGCGAAAATCATCGCCTGCTGCCATCGCAAGCTCCTTGGTGGTCACAAGTCCCCCGTCCACGATATCCACCGTATCCGGGATCCTCTTTTTAAAGTCCTCATACTGTGCCTTAAATTCCGGAAGAAGCGTTGGAAACTGCGGCAGATATGCACCCAGTGCGATCGAGAAGACTCCGACCCTTGCCTTAGTATCTACTAACATTTACAGATCCTCCTGTTTTATCCTTTGACCGCGCCTCCGGTCACACCTTCCACGTAGTAATTCTGCAGTGCCATGAACAGCACGGTTACAGGGATCGCGATCAGTATCCCGCCTGCGCAGAATCTTGTGAAATATCCCTGATAATCGTTGGTCCATACCCATCTTGTCATCGCGACAGCAACATTATAGCTCGTGTCATGTCCGAATGCGATGTAGGATGCAAAGATGTAATCGCACCATGGGCCCATGAAGGCAACGAGTGCGGAATAGATTATGATCGGTTTGCTCATCGGGAGTATCATCGTAAGGAAGACCCTCGAGCGCGAAGCGCCGTCTATTCTTGCGGCCTCGTCAAGAGCCTTGGGGATCGTGTCAAAATATCCCTTTACGACATAGTAGCCCATGCCTGAGCTGGCAACGCCCACAAGGATAAGTCCGGGTACCGCACCTGCCTGTGTGAGGCCGAACTGTTTTAGCAGGAAGTACAGACAGATCATGGTAAGGAACCCCGGGAACATACCTAGTACCAGCCAGAATCTCATGAGAAGCGTCCTTCCCTTGAATCTCATCCTTGAGAGCGCATAGCTTACGCAAAGAACCACTATCGTCTGGAACAGTGATATAAAGAAGGCGATCACAAGGGTATTGCCGTACCACCTCAAAAAGTTGGTCTGACCCGAGAACAGGAATCTGTAATTATCAAGCGAAAAATGCTTGGGTACCAGATAATCGACCATTCCGCCGTACTCTACCTTGGGATCGTAGGATCTGAAGCTCTGAAGTGCCAGACCTATGAAGGGGAAGAGCCAGATGATACTTATTATGATGAGGGTGATATAGGCTCCTATCGTACCTGTAAGTTTTTTCCTTTTCATGCTGGAAGTGCTCTGCGTACTGTTTTTCATCATTGGAATCCCTCCTCATCTCTTACTGAAGGCAGCCTGTTGTATGCGATCATCGTAACAACCGCCGTCACTATGAATACCATGATGCCGATCACGGCAGCCATCTTGTAGTTGGTATCATTTACCGTCATCTTATACAGCCAGGTAACGAGCAGATCCGTGGAGCCTGCATTGTTTGACAGGTTTATGGACTGCGGTTTTCCCTGGGTGAGAAGGAAGATCACATTGAAGTTGTTTAAGTTGTTTATAAACTGTGTTAACAAAAACGGTCCCGTTACAAACAGCATGTACGGAAGGGTTATGTGGAAAAATGCCTGCGCAGATGTTGCACCGTCAACTCTTGCGCTTTCATAAAGATCCATGGGGATGTTCATTAAAAGTCCCGTTGCGATCAGCATCATGTAGGGGATACCTATCCAGATATTAACGACGATGATCGTGATGCGGGCAAGCATCGGATCTACCCAGAACGGGATCGGAGCATTTATCCATCCCCATTTCATCAGATAACCGTTAATGAGGCCGTCGTTTGCAAACATCTTCATGACATATAGGAGCGATACGAACTGGGGAACGGCGATCGTAAGCACAAGGATCGTCCTCCACAGCTTTTTAAAACGGACTTCTCTTTTGTTGATGAGCATTGCAACAGCAAGTCCCAGGAAATAATCTATGAAGGTTGCAAAAAAGGCCCAGACAAGCGTCCACCCGAGAACCTTGAAAAAGGTCGGAGCCATTCCCTGCGAACCAAACGACAGCAGGTTTTTGAAGTTATCAAATCCTACCCAGGTAAAGAGGTTTGTAGGCGCCTGGTGCTTGGCGTCGTAGTTGGTAAAAGCGACGCAGATCATAAAAATGATCGGTAAGACCGTAAACACAAATATACCTGTTACCGGCAACGCGAGCAGGGTCTTGTCAAAATTCTCATCAAGCAGAGATCTTAATACCATCCTGTTTGTCGGAAGCGGCTTTCCTGCCTTTATGAGCTCCTCCTGTTTGAGATTGTCCTTTATGTTTAAGTACCATAACAGTAAAAATACCGCGATCACGATAAGCGTCAGGATACCGAACAGCAGGATAAGGAAGGAGTTGTCCCCGTATATCGTCTTTCTGCCTTCCTTGTGGGTCTCAACGGTTCCGAGGGTTGTAAACTTCGAAATATATGAAACGCCGAAGCATGCCATATATACGATGAACATGATCTCGGATAATAAAAATGCAATGCCCTTGACCCATTGTCCTCTGAGTATCTGACCAAATCCCATGATCAGAAATGAGATCTTTGTTTTAGCATCACCCTTCATAATTCATGTAACCTCTCCAAAAAAAGCCCGGCAAGAAGCAATATCCTGCCGGGCCCGTAGTCTTATTTACTGAACGTATGATTCACAAGTCTTCTGGAATGTCTCAAGTGCAGCCATCAGGTCATCATCGCTTGAGCTTGATGATAACTCTCCGTTACGTACGCTGTCACCGAGTGAAGTTGCAAGTGACCAGTAATCTCCGGGATACTGTCCCTGAGGGATCGAATACTTAAGCTGCTCAGCCAGTGCTGAAAGAGCAACGTCAGACTTAACATCCGAAGAAGCCTGTGCCTCAAGATTTGAAGGACCCCAGCCAACCTCTTTGTATCTGTCAAGCTGTACCTCTCCGCCTGCAAGATAATATGCTAAAGCGTCGCAAGCAGCAAGCTTGTCTTCATCAGTCTGAGGCTTTACGCCAAGAAGTTTGAATCCGCCGAAGCCGCTCATCTGATGCTCATGTCCGTTGCCGTCCTTAAATGTGGGCAGCTTAGCGCATGCATAATTGTCGCCGAATACTTCCTGTGCTCCTGAGCTGTCCCAGGTACCGTCAACTATAGCTGCAACGTTTGTTGCCTCGCCGATAGCCGAGCCGTTCTGGAAAGCCTTGGATTCTTTTAATGCGATTATAGCCTTAAGAGCAGCAACACCCTCATCTGATGCATAGGTTACGTTAGCCTTGGTGAAGTTTCCGCTATCGTCTGTATCATAGGTAAGCTCGCAGCCTGCGCCGAAGAAGAATGCAGTCTGATACCAGCCGGAGTTGATCTCCATGTAGAAGTTCTTTCCTGCAGCTTCGCAGTCAGCAATGATACCTTCAAGAGTAGAAGGATCTGAAATGACGCTCTTGTCATAATACAGGAAATATCCGTTATCGGATGTGAGAGGATATGCATAGAGCTCGCTTCCTACGGTAGCAGCCTTGATGGAACCCTCGTCGTTCTCGCTCTTAACGGCATCTAAAACATCGGGATTAACCGTCTCAAGAGCACCTGCTGCAACGAGACGTGCGATCTGATCCTGTGCAAAAGCAAAGATATCGGCACCAGCCTCAACGTCAGTGATCATGTTTCCTGCAGCATCGCCTTCGCCGACTGCCTCAACGTTGAACTTATATCCCGCATAATCAGGATTTGCGGCAAGGAACTTCTCGATCTCTTTTGCCGTGAAATCAACAACTGCATCGGCAACCCATACTTTGATCTCGCCTGCGGAGCCGTCGCCTACGGTTGCGCTGGGCTTATCCTCTTCCTCAGTTGTCTCCGTGGCAGTTGTGTCCTCAGTAACAACTTCTTCCTTGGTATCGTCTGCTTTGTCCTCGGCAGGAGCTTTTCCGCCGCAGCCAACAAGCAGTGCGCTTACCATGGCAGAAGCCAGTAACAGTGATAATAGCTTCTTTTTCATAAAGAAATACCTCCTTTAAAAATCTATCAATAATAGTACCACTAATCGGGTGTATTTTCAATTATGGCCCCTTTCGTTTTGTCACATTTAGGGCGTTTTGTAATTTTTCTCTTGTATTTGCAATCAAACAGGTGTAATATAGATATGTATAAAAAGATTGATAAACCATATCAAAACGGATTTTGGTTATTTTTCATTATTAAAGGAGGGATCTTATGAGCTCAATAAGTGCAGTAGGCGGATACTCACAGGCATCCGGCTATTATCAGGCTTTATCAAGCGGCAGTAAGATCAATTCTGCCAAGGATGGCGCCAGCGAACTTGCAATAGCCGAGAAACAGAACCAGCAGGTAAACGGCTATAATGCAGGCTCCGACAATCTGAGTGCAGGAAAGAGTCTTGCCAACATTTCTGACGGTGCTTTAGGCAGCGTGAATGATTATCTTCAGAGGATGAGGGAGCTTGCGGTAAAGGCTTCAAACGGCCTTCTCTCAGGCGATGACAAAAAGGCGATACAGAGCGAGATCAACCAGCTAAAGCAGGGAATAAGCGATGTTACTTCCTCTGCCAACTACAACGGGATCAAGCTTCTTGACGGAAGTGCTAAGGACTTAAAGCTCGTTACCGACGGAAACGGCACCGAGCAGTCCGTATCAGGCGTAAACGCTACACTTGATGCTCTCGGGATCGCAGATTTTGATGTTACGAAAAAGTTTGACATAAAGGATATCGATAAGGCTATCGATTCCGTCAATTCACAGCGTTCCGGAGTCGGCGCATCGACAAACGGGATCGACTACTCGCTGTATTATAATTCTTCCGCTTCACTGAATCTTTCGGCAGCTAACTCAAGGACGAAGGATACCGAATACGAAGAGTATGTTTCAAACCTTCAGAAGCAGAACACTCTTGATACCTACAAGCTGATGATGCAGAAGAAACAGATGGATAATGAAGTCGCAAGCGGCCAGCGGCTGTTTATGTCAATATGAATACCTTTTAAGGAAAGACTGACCTAACCCTCATATTGGTTTTTCCAAATGTTTCTGATCCGGAAAGGGACTGACCAATAAACGGTCAGTTCCTTTTGCTATCTCCCGATTGCCTAACCCACCCAAAACCGATATAATTATGCCATAGGGACCAAGGTAAAGCGGCTTTATGCATGCATTTACCCCAACACGACAGAAAAATGAAAGGAGCAGCCCATGAGTAATTTTGTTGTAGCCGGTGTTATCCAGATAGAAACTATCGTCAAGGTGGATAAGATCCCCATTGAGTACTCTCCCGTCACCACCATGACCAACAGCATTTTTACCTCCGCAGGCGGCGATTCCTACAACGAAGCGCTGGCTCTGTGCTGGCTTGGTGACAATGTCAGGCTTCTCTCCGTGGTCGGCCGGAATATGGACATGAACCTGCTGAATCCTCATGACAGGGCTGTCACGATAAATACCGAAAACATACTTCCGATAATGGAAGCCACCCCGACCCAGGTGCTCCTCTACGATAAGGCAAGAAAGGAGCAGATCTTTGAGGATTTCAAGGATCTTCGAAACGTCGAATACGACATGGCCATGGTACCTCCGATGATAGCCTCTTCGGACATGGTGATCCTCTCAAATGCCAATTACTGCCGGAGCTTTTTAAACTGCGCAAAGCATTATGGCAAAAAGGTCGCTGTCAACATCCACAGCTATGACTATGATAAGGAAAAATACAACGCCGATTACATGGAGTATGCATCGATCCTGTATTTCAGCGATGATACGATAAACGGGGATCCCTTTGATTTTGTAAAAACGATAGCGGAAAAATACGATCCCGAGATAATCATCCTCGGACAGGGCTCAAAAGGTCTGATCCTGTATGACAAGAACAAGAACATAAACGTCCATTATGATACGGTCACAACCAACGAGGTGGTAAATACTGCAGGTGCAGGAAACGCACTCTTTGCCTGCTTCCTTCACTTCTATCAGGAGACCGGCGATTCGGTCCTTTCCATTAAAAATGCGATGCTCTTTGCATCCTACAAGATAGGCTACATGGGAACCTCCAACGGGTTCATGACTGTCGACCAGTTAATTCAATGGAGGGATCTTATATGGAATAATACGACTCTGAACGGTCTGCCCAGGGATACAGAATAATGTGAAAAATGAATTGCCGGACACATATACCCCGAAGGCCGGTCCGGTTAAAAATGATCACCTTAAAAAAATGCAAACACGAAAGGGAATGATATGGGAAAAAAACTGAAATTTCTTGCTTCATCGGTTACAGCATTAACAGCGGTATCAGCTGCCGCATCCGAAGCATTTTTATACATTCTGTCAAACAGAAAAGGAAACGTTGATTTTCTCTTTAAGGACGAAGAAGCACGCAAAGACGATCTTGACAAGGCTATCGACAGAGTCAGGGGTGAGGATTATGAATGGCTCCTAAGCCAGGATCTGGCCCATTACTATATAACGAGCCGCGACGGCCTGAAGCTTCACGCATCCTACCTGCCCGCAGAAGAGGAGTCTGACTGCTTTGCCTTCTGCATACACGGCTACAGATGCAGCGGCAACAAGGAATTCGACTCGATCAGCAGATTCTATCACGATCTGGGGATCAATGTATTCATGATAGACCACCGCGCCCACGGCGAATCGGAAGGCGAATACATAACCTACGGCGTCAAGGAAGCCGAAGACTGCATGGACTGGCTTAAGTTCTTAAGAAAAGAATTCGGTGAAAACATCGAGATCATTCTGCACGGCGTATCCATGGGGGCCGCCACCGTAATGATCATGACAGGAAAAATGCTCCCGAACAACGTTGTATTTGCCATAGAGGACTGCGGATATTCAACCCTTAAGGGGCAGCTTATACATAATTTTACCCAGAATCATACTCCCGCAGAGATCTCCTATCAGCTCTACAGACTGTCGGCAAAGTTACATGCGCACTTCGATCCCGAGGACTGCAGACCCATCGAGGGCGTGGAACAGAGCAATATCCCCATCCTGTTTGCTCACGGCGAAGAGGATGAATTTGTTCCCTTTGACATGGTATATGCCAATTATGACGCCTGCCCGAGCCCGGTAAAGAAGCTCATTACGATTCCGCATGCAAAGCACGCCCAGGCCTTCCAGGCTGACAATCAGGTGAAAAATGAGATCCGCAGGATGATCGATCAGTATCTGTAATCTTAGCTCTTCTTTCTTGACTTCTTCATATAATCCGCGATGAACGGACCCACGTCCTCCTTAGGCATGCTCATCGCATATGCAAGCTCCTCGTAGAGCTGCTTTTCGGCCATCTTGAAATAACGCTCATCGATAACGGTAACCTTCTTGCCGTCATCGATCCTTGCCTGCCTGCGCTTGTACAGAGCCTTGATGATCATTATGAGCTTTTCGGGGTCGCAGGAGGATAAAGCCTTCTTGTATTCCTGCTCTCTCTCGGAATCCTTCTCTATCCAGGCAGCCTTGATATCAGGTATCTTTTTCACAAGCTTTTCCGCTTCGGTCTTGGAGATCACGGGTCTCATGACCGCTCTCTCATTATCCACAGGTACATAGACCAGGGAATCCCTCTGATAAATAGGCCTTAACGTGTAATACTTCTGCTTTCTGTCACCGACAGCCATTTTCATCGGAAGAGGACCTACGGATACCACTTCGCATACACTCTGACTGCCATAAACAACCATATCTTTTTCCTGATACATCCTGCCTCCTCCTTCCCCGCCCTATATTATACGCGATTTTTTGTTTTTTTTCTACTCCCGTGAATTACTGAATCCTACGGGGGCAAAGAGCTGAGCTAATCGGATGTTTTGTTGTCCTGTCCTTTGTTCTTCTGCTGATATGCCCGGATCAGGGCTGTCAGCACCGCCCCAAACATGAAAGCTACCAGTGCGACCAGGATGTATCCTCCGGTCTGGGAACTAAACATCGAAGCCCCGGCATACCCTGCATCGGATACAACACCCGGCGATGTACCGTCTCCCCTGCTCGCAAAACCTATCAAGGCGATCAGAAACACCCCGAGCACCGTCGTAACGGCTGTTCCGATCCGCATAAGACGCAGATCCTTCTCGTTCTTTATTTCCTTTGCACGATCATGGATCCTTGCGATCCTTTCCTCTGTTGTACTCATAACACATTCCTCCTAAGAGCAAAGCTCTTATCTCACCGCAATCCTAAAATTCCC
>JAILPG010000202.1 GCA_024699595.1 Lachnospiraceae bacterium
GGAATCCACAAGTTCCCTGAAATAATCGACGTTTTCATGGTCTATGACAACATATCTGTGTCTTAAATTACACACATAAAGAGCAAAGCCCGGATCGTTCGTGATATAATCCTGTACTGCCCTTAAGAAGAGAGCATCCTCCATCACCCTGTGGAAATCCCTGTTTTCAGCCGGATATCTGTTTCCCTTCTTATCCTCAAAAAAGGCCGTAAAATCACTTGAATAGATCACCGGATATGCATATCCCCTTACAACGGGATATACTCTCTCCCCCTCTAAAGCATCCTCTATTATCACGACATTTGCAATATCCTCATTCTCCGTATGCACCTCATAGGAAAGTAATATCCTCACAAAATGTCTTGCCACATCGGGCTTTATCAGCTGGACAAACAGTGCATCCTCATAGATCACCGCAAGCTCCCTGTTCATGCGCTCCTCTTCTATCTGGCTCATTGCAAAGGCGATCATCTTTTCCCTGTTGCTCTCATAGAGGGCCGGATTCTGGGATTTATGCTCGATCAGGTTAGCGTACAGAAGAGCCATCTTCTCATATCCGAGGTCGTTTCTGAACCCGAAATACAGGATAACCGGCTTGAGTATCAGTCCATCATGATCATACGGGATCGAATACATATAATACTCGTACAGCCTTGTGATGTTCACATCCTTTTCCACTCCGAGGCTGTACCATTTAAAGTACCTTTTAGCGGTTTCGTTATTCTTGATGAGTAAGGAGCACAGCGTCTCCACGATCTTTTCATTTCCGGTAAGATCATAGGCCTTCTCAAGGGTCTCTATAAGAAGCTTTGACGCATTCTTTACTCTTCCCGCAAGATAGAGGAGCTGGTTTAAAAGCTCCCTGTCCAGATTGAAATGCTTAAGTGCAAAACCTATCACCTGAAGCTCAAAATCCGACAGCCTGTTTAGTGCGGAAGGATTGGCCGTGTAATAATTATATGCCTCCACATACAGGATGGGGCTCCTTCCCGATCTGTTAAACTGTTCCTCGATAAGTGCGATCTTTCTTGAAGAGTTGCTGTGAAGCTCTTCGTCAAGATATATCAGTATCCACAGGATAAACGGGCTTTTGCACCTGTAGTTGTATATCTTTTCTATCTCCGCACAGACCTCGTTGACGAAATTCTCCTCCCTGCTGTAAAGGGTACACAGATACCTGTAATAGCAGTAGATCTCGTCGCCTCTGTCGTTTATGTTCATTTCGGAAGCGACATGATCGAGTATCCATTTTGCTTCGGTAGCCCTTCCCTCAACAAGCAGAAGCTGAGCCTGATAAAGCCTTGAAAGAGGATTCTTTACGTCAAGTGTGTTCATTCTCTCCACTATCCGCATTGAATCCTTTACCCATACGTTCGAGGTGATCTGCCTTGTGCGGAACATAAGGTAATGCTTCATAAGGCGCAGTGTAAGGTTCTCCATCTCGCGTCTTTTGACCTTGCCGGCTGCTTCGCCTTCCCTGTAGGATGCGGTGATCAGAAACTCAAGCTCCGTCCCCTCTTTTCCCGACAGGACTATATTTCCGTAGTTCCTGCCTGCATGCAGCTTTTCCTCGCGGATATAGAAAGTGAGACTGAATAGGTTTCCGAGAAAATCATCTATCGTGACTCTTTCCTTTTCAAGCTCCAAAAAGTCCGCATCTGCAGAAAGCTTTAGATCTATGTATCCCCAGGTGGTCTTTTTGACCGATATCTCGCATTTTAAGTCGGAAGAGACATTTAAGAACTCATACTCAGTTCTTTCGCTCTTAAATTCAACCTTCTGTTTTTTCTTAATGGATCTGAGGAACAACTCGACATCGAATTCATTTCCGGGCCTGTTCTGATATCCCCTGTATTTGTCAAAATGGATCCTGTCATTTCCCTCAAATATGTATTTGAAGTCAGGAGAATAAAAAAGACTGACCGCCTCGTTCCACTCCATCTGGGCGGCATTGGAGAAATGAAACAGATTCTTGACCTTGCCGTAGCTGGTCTTTGAAATGCTCCTTACTATGTTGAACACAAATGGGATATAGTACTCTCCGGCATCCGAGACGATCTGAATGTCTCCCTTTATGACTGCGCCGGGCTCAAGACCCGTGGAATCAAAGCCGTACTTTACCGTAAAACGGTCTGCCTCGAATTCGCCGGTCATGCATACCAGACGCATGCATGAAGTAAACACGCATCCGTGAACTATTCTTTTCCCTTTGCTCTCTATCTCGAAGGAACCGTCATATACATCGTTAACACCGACTTCTGCTTCGATCTTTTGAACCGAAAACAGGAGCTTTTCGCTTTCATACTCGAAAAGCCCTTCTTTAAGCCTGTCAACAACCTCATACAAGTTCCTCAAAACACTCAATCCCTTCCGAACAGATCCCTTGTATATACCTTATCAGCAACGTCATCAAGCACACTGTCATACCTGTTTGCTATGATCGCATCGCTGATCCTCTTAAACTCATCCAGATCGTTTACTATCTGGCTTCCGAAAAACGTAGAGCCGTCCTCAAGCGTAGGCTCATATACCACAACAGAAGCCCCCTTGGCTTTGATCCGCTTCATTACGCCCTGAATTGAACTCTGTCTGAAATTGTCCGAATTCGTCTTCATCGTGAGCCTGTAAACGCCTATGGTACAGCTCATCTCCGAATTCTTTTCATAGCTTCCCTTGTTGTAATAATCATAATATCCGGCCGCACGAAGGACCCTGTCTGCGATAAAGTCCTTCCTGGTCCTGTTTGAATCGACTATCGCCTGTATCAGGTTCTGCGGAACGGTATCGTAATTGGCAAGCAGCTGCTTGGTATCCTTCGGCAGGCAGTATCCGCCGTAACCAAAGGACGGATTGTTATACTGTTTGCCTATCCTCGGATCCAGACAGACTCCCTCGATGATCTTCTTTGTATCAAGTCCCTTCATTTCCGCATAGGTATCAAGCTCATTGAAATACGACACCCTGAGGGCAAGATAGGTATTGGCAAAAAGCTTGACCGCCTCGGCCTCCGTAAGCCCCATTATCAGAACGTCAACGTCTTCCTTTTTGGCTCCTTCCTTAAGAAGCCCGGCAAAATCTTCCGCCGCCTTTTTAAGCCTCTCATCATCCATAACGGTTCCCACGATTATCCTCGAGGGATAGAGATTATCATATAACGCCCTGCTCTCCCTTAGGAATTCGGGACTGAAGAGGATGTTGTCACAGCTGTATTTTTCCCTGACACTCTCGGTAAATCCGACGGGGATCGTTGATTTTATCACCATGATCGCTTCCGGAGCATATTCCATTACAAGCTTTATAACGGCCTCAACCGCTTTTGTGTCAAAGAAGTTTAAATTCGGATCGTAATTGGTGGGAGTGGCTATAACAACATACTCTGCTCCCGTGTATGCTTCCTTTGCATCAAGCGTGGCTCTTAAGTCAAGATCTTTATTGGCAAGGTAATCTTCTATTTCAGGATCGGCTATCGGAGATCTTCTGCTGTTTATGAGCTCTACCTTCTCCGGGATTATATCAACAGCCACGACCTCATTCTTCTGGGATAAAAGAGTGGCGATCGACATTCCGACGTATCCCGTTCCGGCTATAGCTATCTTACGTTTCTTTTCCATGATTTGCTCCTATCTCCCCGTTAACATTGCGGGTATGGTTTTTAACAGTATCTTGATATCAAGTGCGATCGACCAGGTGTCAATGTATTCTATATCAAGTGCCACGATGTCCTCGAAATCCTTTATCTCGTTTCTGCCGGACACCTGCCAGAGTCCCGTTATGCCCGGTCTGAAGCTCAGTCTCTTTTTGTGATTTAAGCTGTACTTTCTGAATTCATCAAGTGTCGGGGGTCTGGTTCCCACAAGTGACATATCACCCTTTAATACATTTAAGAACTGCGGGAACTCATCTATCGAGGTCTTCCTCATGAATGCGCCGACCTTCGTGATCCTCGGATCATTGTCAAGCTTGAATACGGGACCGCTCAACTCGTTTTTGTTCTCAAGCTCTTCTTTTCGTCTTTCCGCATCCTGATACATAGACCTGAATTTGATTATCTTAAAGATCCTGCCGTTTCTGCCCACTCTTTCCTGCGTAAAAAAGACGGGGCCTTTTGAATCAAGCTTTATGAGCGGTGCAAAGATCACTGTAATGATGACAAGCAACGCGCAGCCTATAAGTGCTCCGGCTATATCCATGAACCGCTTTATTATGAGCAGCCCGACAGAGGTGATCTGATTGGCATAGGTTACCATATACAGATTCTCGGTGCTTCTTAACATCACGTGCTTGCTCCCTTTGAATCCCGGAACCTGCACTTCGTAATGTATGGTTATCCCGGTCTTTGATATCTCGTCGACCTGTGCTATCACCCGTTCATCCCTGCCCTCTGCTCCTATCACTATCTCATCAAGAGAAGCATTACGACAGTAATCCGCTAGTCCGTCTATATCGGCAGGGATCATATAGGTCTTGCCGTCTATCACAAGTTCATCGCCGACATGGTGTCCGTCCATGTCGTAGGGAATGATGCCCGCTATAACATCCTGAAAATTCCTCTCGCTGTCATGATCCTTTATGTATATCTTTATAAAATCCATGTTTCCGGCAACGATCAGGTTTTTTTCCTGTAAGAGCCTTAAGTATACTTTCGGGATCACCTTCTTAAGGACCATGTGAATGCTCCACATGAGGATGCAGTCTATTATCACAAAATAAATTATCGAAAGTCTTGAAAACAGGTCATAGTTTCTCAGGAAAAATGACATGAGCGCCGTGCCTATGACAATTATGACGTTATTGCGCAGAACGCTTATCATTTCGACCAGAAGGCCCCTTATGTAGAAGCTCTGATTGGTGTTAAGTATAAGGTTTGAGCACACAAAAAAAACAAGCATCGGAGCAAGGTTTATGGCATACCTCGTTCTGCCGCTGTAGGACGCCAAAAAAGCCCCGTCGCGGATATACATTGCAATACCAAGGCTTATCATAATGGCTATTATATCGCAGCCCAATATCAGTAAATTCTGAAGACCTGACCTACGTCTGTACATAATGATATTCTAACACAAGCGGCAGGTTTTAAAAACACCAAATTGGGCAAACGGGATGTAAAAAAGGGAGACCCAAAGGCCCCCCTCAAAAATAACGTATTTATGTTTTTCATATTTCGACAACCCAGCCTTCGGGGGCTTCCAGCCTGCCCATCTGTATGCCGGTAAGCGTATCGTAAAGCTTCTTCGTAACAGGTCCCATATCGTTCATTCCTGCAGGAAGGCAGATCTCTTTTCCGTGATCCACGATCTTTCCTACCGGTGATATAACTGCTGCTGTACCGCAGAGACCGCATTCCGCAAAGTCTGAAAGCTCAGAAAGAAATACTTCTCTCTCCTCAACCTCCATGCCGAGATAATCCTTTGCAACCTGTACAAGAGATCTTCTCGTGATCGAAGGAAGTATGCTGTCTGACTTGGGTGTTACAAGCTTGTTGTCCTTCGTGATGAAGATGATGTTTGCTCCGCCTGTTTCCTCAAGCTTGGTCCTGGTACCCGGATCAAGATACATATTCTCGTCAAAGCCTTTTTCATGCGCATCAACTATAGCATACAGGCTCATCGCATAATTCAGTCCGGCCTTAATGTGTCCGGTCCCGTGAGGAGCCGCACGGTCAAAATCACTGATCCTTACGGTTATGGGCTTTGCGCCGCCCTTAAAGTACGGTCCTACAGGAGTCGTAAACACTCTGAACTGATACTCGTTTGCAGGCTTAACGCCTATGATCGGATCCGAGCCGAACATATAGGGTCTTATATAAAGAGTCGCACCGCTTCCAAAGGGCGGAACATAGCCTTCATTGGCTTTTACGACCTTCTTTACCGCTTCAACGAACTTATCTTTGGGATATACCGGCATCTTAAGACGGGCTGCAGAGTTTTCCATCCTCTCGCCGTTTAAGTCAGGCCTGAACACGACGATCCTTCCGTCCTCTGTAGTATAGGCCTTCAGGCCTTCAAAAATGGTCTGTGCATACTGGAAGACACA
>JAILPG010000219.1 GCA_024699595.1 Lachnospiraceae bacterium
GTGGATGCGGATCTCGTATATTACTCCGAAGAGGGCGAGAAGGACTATTCGGATCTGTATGATCTCGATGTCCTCTCCGATGTGATGAAAGAGCTTTACGAAAGCAAAGCAGCAGCTTAGTTTTCCTGTTGTCTTACCGAGAGTTTCCTGCCGCGAAGGCTGTGGAACTTCTCGGTAAACTCTTTTAGCAGAGCATAGTCGTCATCTGAATATACCCTGTACTCCTCGATCTGATAGGAGTCCCAGTTCTTTTCGCCGGGCTTTTTTTCATACCATATACTGATGGAAAAAGGTGTATAATCGGTCACAAAATCCTTGCTCTCCTTGCGTGTCGAAAGGGAGATCACATCTTTTTCCGAAAGAAAAGCGGCAAATTCATTCACGGCCTCCTGTGATACTGCGTAGGTCGTGATCTCTATGGGGTCACTGAAGATATCACGGTCATAGCTTTCAATGATCCATTCACCCTTATCGTCTTTACTCAGACGCTCATAATGGTAGGCACCTGCCATGTCACCGTAGCCGGGACGGTATTCGATCTGGTAAAGTCCGGCTGTATTGTCGGGGACCGGTTCTTTACCTCCGCTGCATCCTGCAAGCAGCAGTCCTTCCAGTAATCCTATAAGAATGATCGATGTTCTGAATTTCATAAATATGATTCTCCATGAAAAAAAATATGATGAGCTTTTACAGACTCGCGAATTGCTTCACAATTTGCCCGTTATCTTACGAAAGCGAAAAGACTGCTTCCTGTATGATTATACCACATAGATGCTTCATACTTGCCATCCCCTTTTTTTGCGGGTATAAATATATGTATGATGCAGAGCCCGGGGTCATACGGTCTTTTCTATTATGACAGCTCAGGACCGCCCGGTTTTTTTGTCTCCCGCATCAGCATAAGATTCTATGGAGAGTACGATACAATGAGTGACAGACCAATGCTTGAGATCAAAAATTACACCAAATCATACGGTGAAGGAAAAAAAGCCTGCGACAACGTCTCGCTAAACGTTGAGAGCGGTGATATCTACGGATTTATCGGACATAACGGTGCGGGCAAGTCAACCACGATCCGTGCGGTCGTAGGCGTCCTTGATTTTACCGAAGGTGAGATATTCATAGACGGTCATTCGGTAAAAAACGAGCCGATGGAGTGCAAAAAGATCACCGCATATATCCCCGACAATCCGGACCTTTACGAGAACCTTACGGGAATACAGTACCTTAATTTCATCGCCGATGTTTTTGCGATCGGGGCAGAGGAAAGACAGTTAAGGATAAAAAAATACGCGGATCTGTTTGAGATAACCGATTCCCTCGGAGATATGATAAGCTCCTATTCACACGGTATGAAACAAAAGGCAGCCATAATCTCCGCCCTTATCCATGAGCCAAAGCTCTTAGTGCTCGATGAGCCTTTCGTCGGACTTGATCCCAAGGCCACATTTACTCTTAAAGAGATCATGCATGAGATGTGTGCAAAGGGTACAGCGATCTTTTTTTCCACCCATGTGTTGGATGTTGCGGAAAAGCTCTGTAACAAGGTTGCCATCATCAAGCACGGAAAGATCATCGCATCGGGGACAATGGAGGAGCTGACCGAAGGGCATTCCCTTGAGGAAGCTTTTATGGAGGCGGACAATGAACAGTAACATGATCCTCTTTAAAACCCTGCTCTTATCCACCAGCTCGGTAAACATATTAAGACATACGAAGGATAAAAAGAAAAAGAAGAAGATAATCGCTGGCTTCATCGGAATGTTCTTTCTCTATGCGATTTTGGCCTGCTACAGTCTTGCCATGGTCATCGGATACGGATTAAGCGGGCTTAATGACTCCACTCCCGTGATCTGTGCCCTCTCGATCAGCATCTTATCTCTTGTATTTACCTTTTTCAGGACTAACGGCTATCTGTTCAATTTCAAGGAATACGATATGTTGATGTCGCTTCCCTTTGAGGAGAGCGCGATCGCCGGCTGCAAGTTTCTGTATATGTATGTAAAGACACTTCCGTGGTATCTGTGCATATCACTTGCAATGCTTGCAGGCTACGGTTTTTTCGCACGTCCCCATATCATCGTGTATCCGGTATGGATCATCCTGTCATTTTTCCTGCCCGTCATACCGATGCTCATCTCGTCCTTTTTAGGGTTTCTGATAGCCAGGATCAGCGCGGGATTTAAAAAGACCAACGTGGTACAGACAGTCCTGTCCATGATCTTTGTGATACTCTGTTTTTCGAGCAGGTTCATCATCGAGGATATGTTACGAAACAATAAAGTGGAGGCCACTCTCGAGATGGTGTCCCAAAAAACGGACAGTGCCGCAAGGATATATCTGCCCGCAGGATGGTTTACCGATGCGATAACAAAGCACAGTATCTCATCGTTTCTGCTGCTTGTCGGAGTCAGCATCCTGCTGTTTGCACTCCTGTTTTATTTTGTGGGAAGATCCTACAGAAACATCAACTCTGCTCTTAAGTCGCATGCGGCCGGTAAAAAATACAGGATGACGGCCCAGAAAAAAAGAAGCGTTACAGCTGCGATAGCCTACAAGGAATTTAAGAGAATGACCGGGTCGACCACATATATGACAAATGCGGGCATAGGTGTGATACTTGCCGCATTGTTTGCCATTGTCACGCTGATCATAGGATTTGATAAGATAATCGCGGTCGTTACTCAGAATGCACCGCTTGATGCGAAAATGCTGCAGCCTGCGATACCGTTTCTTGCCTATTTTTTCATCGGAATGATATCCACAACGGCCTGCTCGCCTTCGCTTGAGGGTAAGAATTACTGGATAGTACAGAGCCTTCCCATAGATAAAAAGACGCTATATCACGGAAAGATGCTGTTTAACATGTGCTTTATGGTGCCGTTTATGGTCTTTTCCGTGATCTGCCTGTGCATTTCGGCACGTACGCCGTTTTTTAACACGATACTCTATATCATTCTCGGCATGGTACTCTGCGCATTCTCGACGGCCTGGGGCCTGGTGTGCGGTCTTAAGCATATGCGGCTTGACTGGGAAAATGAGATAGAAGTGATCAAGCAGAGCTCTGCGGTCGTTATCTACATGCTGCCGAATATGTTTGCAAACATGGCGCTGGTAGTGCTCGTGGTGTATCTTGGCACAAAAAAGGATCATGTGATACTAACGCTCATCATGATCCTTGTAATCTCAGTGCTTGCTTTTTTAAGCTACCTCAGAGCCATGTCACTTGCAGAAAAAACGGAATGAGAATATAAGCAGTTCATGCTTTTTACCGTATTCCCGGAAGCGGTTTCCTCAGATAAGCCCAAGAATGAGCAGTATAAGCACGATCACGGGTAGCACGAACTTAAAATATCCCTTCAGACGTGGGCTTAGGTTGATACCCTTTCCCGTGTTTGTTTCTTTTAAGAAGTTGTCAAAGCCCCAGCCTGACTTAAGCGTACAGAAGAGGACGAATATGATCGAACCGAGCGGGAGCAGGAGGTTGCTCACCACGAAGTCTTCCGAATCCAGGATATCCCTGCCGCCGATTATGTGAACACCGCTTAAGACATTGTATCCGAGGACACAGGGGACGCTTAAGATAAGCATTGCGATCATGTTTACGAGCACGGATTTTTTCCTGCTCCATCCGAGATTATCTATAAAGAATGCTACAAGATTCTCAAATACGGCAGTGACCGTAGAGAAGCTTGCAAAGGTCATAAACAGAAAGAACAGGGCTCCCCAAAGCCTGCCAAGCGGCATGCTCATGAATACCTGAGGCAGCGTTACGAACAGAAGCGAGGGCCCCTGATCGGGCTTTATACCAAAGGAAAAACAGGCCGGGAAGATAATGAGTCCCGAGAGTATTGCAACGAAGGTATCAAGTGCGCATATCCTGATCGCTTCACCTGCTATTCCTTCATCTTCCGACATATAGCTTCCGAATATGAGCAATGACCCGATACCGAGGCTCAGTGTAAAGAAAGCCTGGTTCATCGCGGCCATGATGACCTTGAAAAGACCCGTTTCCATGGCTCCTTTCCAGTCGGGATACAGATAGAACTTAAGCCCTTCTCCCGCGCCGGGAAGAGTCAGCGAATTGACCGCGAGGACAACGATCAGCACTAAAAGGCCTATCATCATGATCTTATTTACTCTTTCAAGACCCTTCTGCACTCCGAAGCTTAACACACCGAA
>JAILPG010000229.1 GCA_024699595.1 Lachnospiraceae bacterium
CAGGGAACTCCCGCACTCTCGACGGGGTTCCCTGTTTTTTATTAAATCCACTCCTGTGCCCAGGTCTTCAATTCATCAGCTGATGCGCTGCTTCCAAATCTCTTCCCCTCTGCAACCTTCGCTCCCTTTGCCAGTTCCTGCAGGTTTTTTGATGAATCACCCATTCCGCTGCTTCCTGAAGTAGCGAAAGGTACAACAGTTATTCCGTCAAAGTTGTATGCCTCCATAAAGGTATCGATAATTGACGGCTCCCTGTACCACCATATTGGGAAGCCCACAAACACAGTGCTGTACTGTGCCATGTTCTCTATTTTTTCTGCTATGGCAGGCCTTGAGCTTCTGTCATCCATTTCAATGGAACTCCTGCTCTGTTTGTCCTGCCAGTTAAGGTCTGCTTTAGTATATGGTTTTTCCGGCTTGATCTCGAAAAGATCCGCTCCTATCGCATCTGCCAGTCTCTTTGACAGACCTGCGGTCACCCCGCTTGCACTGAAATATGCTACTAATGTTTTTCCCATTTTTTTTCCTTTCAATGATTACATATATTTTACTGTCTCTGACAGATCTTTACGGCTGCTATGGTTTTCAAGAGGACCTGCTCCCTCTGCGGCATATCCGAGATCCATAAGCATAAGGATTTCTTCATTCTCAGGAAGTCCAAGTTCTTTCGCCAGTATATCTGGGTCAAAGTAATTGATCCAGCAGCTGTCAACTCCTGCATCCTCCGCAGCAAGGATCATATGTGTTGCAACGATAGTCGCATCTTCCACACCTGAATCCCTCTTTTCTCCGGGATAGACGAAGACATTGTTCTTATCGAAGGCAACTGCAAGGACGGTAGCCGCACCATAACGACAGGGTGTTACCTTATCAACCTTGGCAAGACTTTCTTCTGATTCAAGCACATATATCCTCTGTTCCTGCAGATTCTTTGCTGTAGGAGCAAGACGCCCCGCTTCCAGAATGGCATCAAGCTGTGCCTTATCCACCTTTCTTCCATCGTACTTCTTACATGAATACCTGTTTTTTACTACTTCCTTAAATTCCATCTGTTTCGCTCCTTTCGTGTGATTGATTAGTTATGTATTCCTTTACCTTATCCATTTCCAAAGCGGTTCATATTTACTCATGTCTGCTCATCCTTGCTCAAAAATTCAGAAAAATGTCCATTTCATGCCACCTGACTCCGCCCCATTCGGAAGCTGACTCACCGAGATCCCTGAAGCCAAGTTTTTTATACATCTTTACTTTATTGTCATGACATGTGAGAACCAGCCTCCTCCGCCCTTTTTCTTCCTCTCTCCGGCAGTAATTAAAGACCAGTTCTCTCGCAAGGCCCTGTTTCCTATATTCCGGAAGTACGTCAAGCCCGCATATCATGACATTATTGCCTTCCGGATCATGAGTTGATGCATCAGTAAAAAACTCATCCTTAAATGACATCTCGTTTGTGGCTATACCGTTTATGAATCCGGCGATCTTACCCGTATCTTTCTCAACAGCGACCAAAAAAAGATCCGGAGCAGCTTTTATTTGTTCTTTCATATGATCCCTGGAACATGCTTCATTTGGGGGAAAGCAGATTTCCTCTATATCTGCTGCAATCTCTGCTTCAGCTTCCCTGATATCCCTGAATTCATATTTCTCATACAACTCACCTGTGGAGACATCAAGCGATGCCAGGATATCCCGGGCTTTATTCCTTCCGGATTCAGTCATATACGCATACTTATCTGATCTGCCTCTTTTACTCTTCGGGTTTATAATAAGTTCTGCTTCATCCAGCCTGTCTATTGCATCAAAATCATAGTTCTTCCAGGATATCTCATCATATCTATTCCCTTCTCCATCCGGAAACCTCGTAAGATATAAAAGGGCAAGTGTCAGCTCATCTATTGCTTCCTGTCTCGTCTTCATGCTTCCTCCCATCCCTTGCAGACATCACACCAGCCTGCAGCTTCTGTTACCTGCTCAAGTTCCTCAGGGGTCATTTTTACGGATGTGTATATATCTCCCCCGGCAGGATAGACATATTCAAACCTTTTCATGGATACATCAAGCCATATCGGAATTCCT
>JAILPG010000230.1 GCA_024699595.1 Lachnospiraceae bacterium
CTATCACCCTGTCTCCGATCTTTATGACTCTTGTATTGTCTCTGTAACTCATATGCTTCCTAATACACTACCTGGTTCCTTCCCGATTCCTTGCCCATATAAAGCTTCTTGTCGGCATTGTCTATCGTGTTGTCCACACCCGATGCCGCTGACAGCTCCTCGAGACCGAAGGTCATCGTAAGACTGAACTCCTTATCCTCATATTTAAATACTTTATTCTCTATCTGATCCCGCAGATCCTGCAGACATATATACGCATCATCCGCGTTCTTATCCTTAAAGACGAACAGGAATTCCTCGCCTCCCCACCTTGAGATGTAGCCTTTGTCTATCATGAAATGCTCAAACAGTACAGCCAGCTCCTTAAGCACATAGTCACCACATTCGTGTCCGTAAGTATCATTTACCTTCTTGAAGAAATCAATGTCACCAATGGCTACCGATACGAGATTTCCCTTAGTTTTGTATTCTGCTACGATCTCCTCAAGGATATCAAGCATGCAGCGTCTGTTCATAAGGCCCGTAAGCGGGTCGGAATTGGCCATCTTCTTAAGCTCTCTGTTCAGGGCAAACAGCTGGCTCTCTGCCTTGGCAAACTTATAGGAAAACGAATGCCCTAAGATGATCATGAGGCCGATCTCAGCCAGAGTATTCATGGTTATCATAAAGCCCTTCAGGTGGGCAGGATCATCATTCTGATAGGTAAACTGGATCACAAGCAGCATGACGATCAGGTCCGTGATCGTGATCATCCTCTTTCTGAAGCCCGCATTTCTTAAATCAAAATACATGGAAAGCATTCCTATGAAGGCAAGAAAGAAATAACAGGATCTCCAGGTAAAGGAAGCGGTTCCTGCAATGGCTAAAAAAAGCAGCGAATAATGATAAATGAACAGTGCCCTGTGTACTCCGCCGCTATAGGTCTGATAGAATATGAAGCCAAAGACAAGAAATGCAGCCACCGATATAGCTGTAGTGATGTTGTCATGATCTGTTACACGACACCAGATGAACATGATGGCCGTATATACCATCATGAGCAGAGATGATCCTCTAAGAAGCAGTGCAAGCGTATCCGACTCTTCCGACTCGTCCACACGCTTAAACAAAAACCCCTTAAAATTGCCGAATAATCCTCCCATCACTGTACCTTCTTTGCTCCAAACCTATCTTTTGTCTGATGAATTCAGGCATTTTCAGGCTTACCGGCAAATCTCAATATCCATACGCCGATCACATCTACAATACCATATCTTGTATGAAAAAACAATGGACCCCCGGGACGGGGTCAGTGGTCCATTCCGGATTGCAAGTGGGGTGCACGAGTGATATTATTGAAAACGTAAACGGCAATCTGTCTGTTAAACAGGCACCCGAAAACAAAGGAGACCAGATATGACATTAGAAGAAGCAAGAAAAAAACTATCGGCAGAAGGACAGGAACATGTACTGGATCACTATGAGGAGCTTACTGATGATGAAAAAGCAATGCTTCTTTCCCAGATAGAAGAAACCGATCTTTCGGTCCTAAAGTATGCAAAGGATGGAGAAAACAACAATGGCCGCGGAGTATTTGAGCCGCTTGCTGCAATGGAGCTTTCAGAAATAGAAAGCCGCAGAGAAGAATTCCATGATGCGGGCGTAAAGGCGATAAAGGAAGGAAAAACAGCTGCTGTTTTACTTGCAGGCGGTATGGGCACACGTCTCGGATCCGACAATCCCAAGGGAATGTTCAACATAGGCGAGACCAGGGATGTATTCATCTTCCAGCGCATAATCGAAAATCTGCTTGACGTTGTAAATGAGACAGGCACCTGGATCAGGCTTTTTGTAATGACAAGCGAAAAGAACAATGATGCTACCGTTGCTTTCTTTAAAGAGAAAAACTTCTTCGGTTACAAAGAGGATCGTGTAGTGTTCTTCAAACAGGATATGGCTCCCGCCTGCGACTACTCCGGTAAGCTGTACATGGAGGAGCGCTACAGGATATCCACCTCCCCTAACGGGAATGCAGGCTGGTATTCTTCAATGATACGTGCAGGGCTTGATAAGATACTTAAGGACGAGGGGATCGAATGGATAGATATCTTCGCTGTTGACAACGTACTGCAGCGTATCTGCGATCCCTGCTTTGTGGGCGCTACCGTTTTGGCAAACGTATCAGTCGGTGCCAAGGTCGTAAGAAAGGCTGATCCTGATGAAAAGGTCGGCGTTATCTGCCTTGAGGACGGAAGACCCTCCATCGTTGAGTATTATGATCTTTCGGATGAGATGAAGGAAGCAAAGGATGCTAAGGGCGATCCCGCTTACAACTTCGGCGTTATCTTAAATTATCTGTTCCACGTACCCGAGCTTGACGAGGTCGTTAAAGGCACTCTCCCGCTGCATGTGGTAGAAAAAAAGATCCCCTATATGGACGAGGCAGGAAATCATGTAAAGCCCGAGAAGCCCAACGGATACAAGTTCGAACAGCTCGTGCTTGACATGATCCATGAGCTTAGCACCTGCCTTCCCTATGAGGTTGTCAGGGAAAAAGAATTCGCTCCTATCAAGAATCCTACGGGAGTGGATTCGGTAGAATCCGCAAAGGCGCTCTGCAAGCTTAACGGGATAGAGCTGTAAGAAAGCCGGTTCCTAATATACTATAATAAACTAAACAGGCCTGAGATGATCAAAACATCTCAGGCCTGTTTATCTGTTCAAAAAAGCTGTCGCAGAGCTCTTTACTATCCTCAAAGCATCCGCGCTTTGCGATCGTTACGGTCTTTGCACCGGGACGGTTGACTCCTCTCATTGACATGCACATATGCTCACCGCCTGCCACAACTATAACACCCTTAGGCTTTAAGATCTTCATGATCTCATCTGCTATCTGACAGGTCATGTTTTCCTGGATCTGCAGTCTTCTGGCAAATACGTTTACGATTCGGACAAGCTTGCTTATCCCAAGTACCTTTCCGTCCGGTACATAACCTATATGCACCTGTCCGTAAAAAGGAAGCAGATGGTGCTCGCACAGTGAATAAAAATCTATGTCCTTTTCGATGATCATATCGGAATAATCCGATTCAAAAGTCTTCTGTAATATCGTTTCCGTATCAGTCATGTATCCGGCAAACAGCTCGTCACACATCCTCGCGATCCTGTCCGGGGTTTCCTTTATCCCGTTTCTTTTCGGATCTTCGCCTATTGCCTCCAAAAACATCTTTACTGATTTCTTTATCTTATCATGATCGATCATGGGTCTTCTCTCTTCTGTTCTTTCAGCTTATTTTTACCTACGCCGAAAAGTATATCACCGCTTATCAATAAAAAACAAGTCCCTTCCCCCCTCTGCTGTTTCATCAGATGCAGGCGTGGTGACCCTGTTTTATATGTTATCCGGATTGCTCTTCCTGTCGGGAATGGCAAAATCAGGATGTTCTGAAAGCCATGCCGTCTGCGGCATGCATGAAAGCATTGAAACATCATCCTCTGAAAGCTCGAAATCAAACACATCCATATTTGATCTCATATGCTCCGGTGTGGAAGCCTTCGGGATCGGAAGTATCCCCTTCTGCAGCAGGAATCTGAGATTGATCTGCTGTATACTCTTTTTGTATCTTTCAGACAGCCGCACAAGGATGGCATTTCCGATCGTAGCATTTTCCCTGCCTCTTCCAAGCGGTGACCATGCCATAGGGATCAGGCCGTTTTCCTTACAATACGCTACTGCCTTCTCCTGCGAATATCCGGGGTGGAGCTCGAGCTGATCAACGACAGGACGTATCCTGCAGCCTTCAAGGATATTCTTAAGATGATGCGGTAAAAAGTTGCTGAGCCCGAGTCTCTTTACCTTTCCCTGCTCCACAAGCTTTTCCATAGCCTGCCAGGTCTCGAGGTCAAGCGCTTTCCAATCCTCATTTTCATCACCCGTCCGTCTGGGCCAGTGGATCATATAGATATCCACATAGTCAGTCTGCAGACGGTTTAAGGAACGTTCAAATGCCTTTCCGACGTTGTCCGCGCCCATTTCATCTATCCACAGCTTGGTCTCGATAATGACCTCAGATCTGTCGATACCACTCTCGGAAAGTGCATTTCCCAGTGATCTCTCTGTCTCATATAAGGATGCGGTGTCAAAAAAACGGTATCCGCAGTCTATAGCCTTTAGGATCACATCCTTATTATCCATGAATTCCTCATTGTATGTCCCAAAGCCAATCTTTGGAAGCTTCGACCCATCACTAAGCGTGTAATATTCATTAAGTACCGGCATTATCTCTCTCCTTTCTGAGATTATCTCAACAAAATTGACCACTGCCCCCGTCTTTGTTGCGGCCGCGTCAGGGTCCATTCCAGTAGTTGCGAACCCCTTCTTTCAGCCTTTGCATACCCTGATGAAGTGTCGATCGCGGGCAGGCAAGATTGATCCTTGCAAACTTCTTTCCTGCATTTCCGTAGATGCTGCCCGTGCTCATGAACAATCCAGTTGTCTTACGTATCTCTTCTGCGATGTCTTCGTTGCCCCTTACTATGTTACTGAAGTCAAGCCACAAAAGATATGTCGCATTGCCCTTCACAACGGATATTTCCGGAAGCTCCTTTAATACGAATTCCCTGAAGATCCTTTTGTTTTCCTCAATATACTCCCTTAAGGCATCCAGCCATTCTTCGCCCTCATTAAATGCGGCGATCGCTGCATCAACAGAAAGTGATCCGGGCTCTGCAAGCTGATCCCTGCGAAGGCCTTTGCGTATTCTGTTTTTAAGCTTCGTATCCGATATCATCACGGCCGAAGAATGGACCCCCGCTATATTGAATGCCTTGGTCGGTGCAATACAGGTAATGCTGTTATTAAGGCATACATCCGATACCGAAGCAAACGGAGTATATTCATAACCGGGTGCGGTCAGGTCACAGTGTATCTCATCCGAGATCACCGTTACACCGTGTTTTTCACACAGCTCTCCTACCCTTGCGAGCACGGCAGCATCCCACAGCATGCCGGAAGGATTCTGAGGATTGCATAGGATCATCAGCCGGACTTTTGGATCAGAAAGCTTA
>JAILPG010000260.1 GCA_024699595.1 Lachnospiraceae bacterium
AGAGTATTACAGAGCGATCATTGAGGAAGTGAATGACCACTATGATCAGGCCCTGGTAAAAATGAAAGACATGGATTGTACAGACTTGGATGAGGAAGCTATTAACAAGAGTGTGATCGAGGTCACAAACACAGGGATTGACAATCCTCTGAATGATGCGAACAATACTGTTGTGATCGAAGAGAACGGATGGAAACATACTTCTGAAATACTGGCAAAAATGCCGGCTTTGGAAGGAGAGCATATCCTTTATTTCGAATTGGACGGGGAAAAGTGGTCGTATAATGACTTTTGCTATGTTGTATTAAAGATCGTTCAGAACAGAAATAAGGATAACACTTATAAGATCAGCTGCATCCGCAACCAAAGCAAAGACGGCAAAAACCATTTCTGGCTTATTAAGAGGTAAAAAAGAGACAAGATGCATTTTGTGGACGCAAAAGGAATATTGACCGGCAGCGGCGGGCATTACGGGATGAACATATACCGCGGGTGCAGCCACGGCTGCATATATTGTGACAGCAGGAGCATTTGCTATCAGTTTACACATCCGTTTGAGGATATAGAGGTTAAGCGGAATGCGCCGGAACTTTTAGAGAGGGCTTTAAGATCCAAACGAAAAAAAGCGATGATCGGAACAGGCTCGATGTCGGATCCGTATATGCATTGTGAAGAAAACTTAAGACTTACAAGGAAATGCCTTGAGATCATCTTAAAATACGGTTTTGGCGCAACGATACTTACAAAATCCGACAGGATCCTGCAGGATATCGATCTGCTTGATGAGATAAACAGGTCGGCAAAGTGCGTTGTACAGATGACGCTTACGACGTATGACGATGATATGTGCGGGATCCTTGAGCCGAATGTCTGCAACACAAAACGCCGTATCGAAATACTGGAAAATATGCGGGAAAGGGGCATCCCGACTGTTGTGTGGATCACTCCGATCCTGCCGTTT
This sequence comes from Lachnospiraceae bacterium, assembly GCA_024699595.1. The sequence goes on from JAILPG010000260.1 coordinate 962, forward strand.
ATCAACGATACAGAGGACAATATCACGTCGATACTCAATGAATGTGCCCGTGTCGGCGTAAAAGGGATCATAGATTTCGGAATGGGACTGACGCTCCGCGAAGGCGACAGGGAATACTACTACGCTGCGCTGGATAAGCATTTTCCGGGGATGAAGGAACGATATATCAGACAATACGGAAATGCATATGAGCTGCCGAGCCCCAATGCGAAGGAGCTGACAGGGGTATTTAAGAAGATATGTAAGGAAAACAATATCCTTTCTACTCCTGAAGAATGCTTTGCGTTTTTGAACGAGCTGCCGGAGAAATACCCACAGCTGAGTTTGTTTTAGTGGACCGGGGGGACGGGGTCATTGGTCCAAAAAATATAAACCGGAGGAATATAGAAAACAGATATGGGATTAAATGACAAAAAATCGGTAGAAAAACAGTATCAGACCTCAAATAATCTTAATGCGCGGATTTCCATCCACGATAAATACTCGGTAAATAAACAGGGATTCGGCAACTGGATCACTTCACTGTATGCGATCGGAGAAGGGATGAAGGTGCTGGAGCTCGGCTGCGGAACAGGAAGTATGTGGGCCGGAAAAGAGGGACTTATCAAAAAGTGCGGACAGCTTATCCTCTCCGACTTTTCTGAAGGAATGCTCGAACAGACCCGGGAAACGCTCCGCGGATATGAGGGTATCGAATACCGGGTGATCGACATACAGGATATACCTTATGCCGATGGCTCTTTTGATGTCGTGATCGCAAATATGATGCTTTATCACGTTCCCGACCTTCAGAAAGGTCTCAGAGAGGTACGCAGGGTGCTGAAGCCGGGCGGGAGGTTTTACTGCGCAACGTTTGGCGAGAATGGGATCATGGAGTATATTTACGGCCTGTTTGAGGATCATGGGGTAGAGGCATCTCCGAATCATGCGTTCACTCTGCAAAACGGATCGGAAATACTGTCGCAGGTGTTTGATGAAGTGAAGCGCTATGACTATAAAGATGCTTTGGAAGTAACGAAACTCGACGATATGGCTGACTACGTGTATTCCCTGACGGGAATGTCCGGCCTGCGGGAGGTTCCGAGGGAGACCTTGCTTAAAGTATTGGAAGAAAACACCGTTGACGGCGTACTCCACGTACCCAAGGAGTATGGGATGTTTGAGGCAATGTGACAAAAGGTGTGTGACAAAGGGGACGGTTCTTTTTGTCACATCCGGTTGACAAATCCTATGCGATTTTCCGTGTATCTAAAGCGGAGTGTTTTAAGGAAACCATGATTTATTCTGAGTTTCCTTAGACAACATTGTAGGAGGCAGAATGAATAAAGACTGGTCTGATAAAAATAAAAAGATGCAGACTCTGATCGGAAAGGAAGCGACTTTCCGGGAGGGACTCGAAGAGCTTTTTGCGCTTAGAAGCGATCTTTTCGGGCAGGTAACCTCTATAGTAAATACATACCCCAAGGAGGCATTCTATCAGATGCCGTTTGCGGGAGCTGACGGATATCACAGCAAGACACTTGCTTATTCTCTCTGGCACATTTTCAGGATCGAGGATATCGTGGCGCATACGATCATTGCAGGAGACGAGCAGATTCTTTTTACCGGTGACTGGTTAAAAAAGACCGGCAGCACGATCATTACTACAGGCAATGAACTGAAAGGTGATAAGATTGCGGAATTCTCGAGAAAACTGGATATAAAGGCGTTGTATTGTTACTGCCAAGCCGTAATGGATTCAACGGATGAATTGCTGCGAAGCTTGGAATATAAGGATTTGAAGCGTAAATTCACTGAAGCCGATAAGGCAAGAGTAGCAGACAGTCATTGCGTCAGTACGGATGAAGATGCTTACTGGCTGATCGATTTCTGGTGCAGGAAGGATATAAAAGGCCTTATACAGATGCCGTTTTCACGCCACTGGATCATGCATATCGAGGCGATGCGCCGTATTAAGAACAAGCTGTGCAGGAACGC
>JAILPG010000276.1 GCA_024699595.1 Lachnospiraceae bacterium
GGGAATGAATACGATGCTGTCAGAGGGGCAGGGAGGCATTTCCGGCGGGCAGAGGCAGCGCCTCATGATCGCAAGAGCCATTGTCGGTAAGCCTAAGATACTAATGTTTGATGAGGCTACCTCTGCACTTGACAATATCACACAGAAAAAAGTGTCCGAGACCCTCGACAGTATGAATTGCACGCGTATTGTCATCGCACACAGACTCTCTACGATACGTTTCTGTGACAGGATCATCGTGTTAGATTCGGGAAAGATCATAGAGGACGGCACCTATGAAGAACTGATCGAAAAAGACGGGTTCTTTGCAAAGCTGGTAGCCGGCCAGCGCTTCTATTAATTTCCGAACGCAAGCACAATAAATGTAAGTCCGTTTATCATAAAATACGAAGCTCCGATGCTTCCGTATTTTTCATTCATGATATCCACCCTGGTGGTGGTGTAGTTCTGCAGTCCCGCCATGGCCTCATTGACACCCGCAGACTGCAGTATGCAGGCAATGCACTCCGCCTTGTAGTAAAGAGGCGCCACGGAATTAAAGGCTGCACCGTTTGGTCTTACGTTTGCAAAGAAAAATGCGATCTCCTTGGCGCGCACATCTGCAACCTTGCAAAGTGAAGCATTCTTCGTGCAGGCAGGAATGCCGTAGTCGGCTCTTACGCCGTTAACCTTTGCTATCAGCTCATCACAGGCTTTGGCCGAATACTCACCCGCAACATTTATCATACAGGGTCCCACATCAAAGAAATCCGGTGTCTTCTCAACCACCTTGATAACAGCAGTTGCAAAATAATCTGTTCCGCCTATCTCAGCCTTGATAAGACAGGTACCGGGATTAATGCCCGTCACTGTTGCAGTAGCCCCGTTTCCGGCAACCGATGCAACAAAAGTATCCGTAGATGACCAAAGGACCGTACCCGTACCGCCGATCATCGTTGCTGTCAGGGTATTCGTCCCGTCCGCACTCACTACCTGTGAGCTGTTCTTATATATCGTTATCTCCGTGGGACTTAAGGTGATACCGGAAGCCGTAGGCTTAACAGTCGGTGTCGCATCAGGTATGTCATCCACCGAAGAGCTGTCAAAAGCAGGCACCGTCGCAGGAGTAGAGCCTGTGTTCTCCACCTCGATATTGGAAGGGATATTAGCAAGCCCGTTATTTGCAGGGATCGCCGTCGGAGTCGAGTTAAGAAGCTCCTCCGAGGTCATTCCGCCTGAAGGATTTGCTGCTGTATTCTGAGGGCTTGCATTACTTTGCTCACTCTCAAAGTCAAAACCTGTTCCTGTAGGAACCTCTTCAGTGACCTCCGCATCCTCGGCCCCCTTACCCTTGTCATCACAGCCTGCAAGCAGGGCGGAAAACACAAGAGCTGCCATAAGTATGCAAAGTATTCTCTTTTTCCTGTAAAAATAACTGATCAAGTCTTTATACTCTCCTGCATTTATATCTATAATATATTCTATTTAAATCTCCTGGACGAAAGTTTCACAGCGATCTTAAATACCGGATTATCGAAACGCCGCTTCACCTTCTTAAGCTCTTTCCTTATCTCTATCTTCTGCGGACAGTGCTTCTCGCATTTGCCGCACTCCACGCATTTTGAGGCGTTTGTGGGCTCCTGCTTTATACCCATGTTCATGTAGTATTCCCTGAAGCCGTTAAAATATCCGTCCGTATAAGATACATTATAGCATCTGAAGCACCCCGGTATGTTAACTCCTCTGGGACAGGGCATGCAGTATGCGCATCCCGTGCAGGGCACTTTGATCTTTCCGGCAAAGGCGGTCTTTATCTTTTCTATGACCTCACGATCGGAATCGGTTAAGGATCCGGGCTCAGTCTCCGATGCTATCCTTATGTTCTCATCAAGCATCTCCATCGAGTTCATTCCCGAGAGCACCACGGATACTTCCTTCTGATCCCACAGCCATCTTAAGGACCACTCCGCAGGCGAATAGCCTCTCTCTGATGCATCGATCACCTTTAATGCTTCCTTGGGAAGATCGTTTGCAAGCCTGCCGCCTCTTAAGGGCTCCATGATGATCACGGGCATCCCCTTTTTAGCTGCGGCAAGGAGACCTCTTTTTCCCGCCTGAGAGTTCTCATCCATATAGTTGTACTGGATCTGGCAGAAATCCCAGTCATAGGAATCAAGGATCTCGATGAAACCATCGCTGCTTCCGTGATAGGAAAAACCGATGTTTCTTATCTTCCCCTCACTCTTTAAGGAAAGGAGCCAGTCGAGACCGCCTCTTTCTACGAGAGCATCCCAGGTAGTCTTATCCGGCAGCATGTGCATCAGGTAATAGTCGATATAATCAGTCTTAAGTCTCTCAAGCTGCTCATTAAAGTTTTTGTCCATCTCCTGCCTGTTCCTCATCATGTAATGAGGAAGCTTGGTGGCGATGTTTATTTTTTCCCTTGCATTGTTTTTTGCAAGCACCTGCCCGAGGGCCTGTTCCGAGCCGGGATAGATGTATGCGGTGTCAAAATAATTCACGCCCATCTCTATGGCATGCATTACCTCTTTTTCGACTTCTTCCATGTCAAAGCCGTTGCCGCGCTTTGGAAATCTCATGCAGCCAAAGCCCAGCGCCGACAGATCATTCTTCCCGTTGTTGTTTCTGTAGATCATTTGATCCTCTTTCCAACTACTACCAGTCTTCCGTTTGCAACATGGTAGGTACATACAGAGAGCGTGATGAATTCATCGCCCCATTCAGCCGTCACGCCCGTATCATACAGTGCGGCCTTCTTGATGTTTGAGTAAAAATTGTTGAATTCCTGTTCGTTGGTTGCGTTGAAGAAATTATAGTATTTAAATACGTTCGTCTGGTTCTTGAGATATACCTGTGAGAGAAATACCGAGACGATCTCGTACTCTCTCTCCTCATAGAGTGAAGAAAACTTGATGATGTTATGGTTTCTCTCGTAATCCTGTGAGCGCCATTTATCAAGGCTTCCGAACATCGATCCGTTTCTCATGTTGTGACCGTGGACGATCATGTTGGTGGAGGGCGCCGACCCGTCCATGTACGAATTGGCTTTTGTTCCGTCACCCACGGTAGCATCGGTATCCATTATCAGACAGCCTGCAGAGCTGTATCTTTTGTAAAAATCCCTGTCGAGGTAATACTCTTCGTTGCCCGGAGTCTGCATTACCGGATAATCTATGACGGTGCCGTCGATAGATAACCACCCTACGATATCCTGATTCTCCTCATAGAGCTCCCTTAGATCTCCGGAAAAGATAACCGGAGGTGAATAAACCTCTTCCTCAGCCTCCTCGGTCTCCTCTTCTTCTGTTATTTCCGATGCAGGAACGGGGATCGCACTGACACTGCCTGACCCGTCCTCTGCAACCACGAATTCTATAGGATCGTACTCGGGCTGTTCTATGCCGTCATTGATCTCTATTATAAACTCATCATCGTTATTCTTGTTAAACAGTTTTTTTATGAACATCCTCGCAGGATGATTTTCATCGCCATCTGAAGCTTCTCTTCTGGATCTTAACGAGGTTTCGGTGTTTCTCTCAGCATAGCCCTCGTAGTAAAAGTCATATCCTACTATCGCCGCACAGAGTACAAATACGATATATAAACTCGCAAAAACAAGTGGAGCAAATTCTGTTCGCTCCACTTGCCTGTAATTGTCGTTTAGTCTTAATGTCCCCCTTATCGTACTCTTTTCCATGACCATAGTTTTTTCACCTGTACTATCGATATCTATGGTGGGTTGGACTGCAGAGGCAATCCAACCGCACAGGTGTGTTTTCTTTATCTTATATATCCCGTCTCACCCCTCATGCTTGACGGATTATATATTTTTAATCCTTGTCTTACTTGTAGTCGTAATCATCATCGGATTCTTTTTTGGAAGTATCCGCATCAGCTGTCATCTTTTTGTCAGCCTCTGAATCTCCGCTTGTCTGTTCGGATGATAATGCTCCAGCCGTCTCAGCCTTCGGAGTGTAGATCCTGTAGGAGTACCATACCGCTCCTATCGCACAGGCTACCATCAGCATGATGATCCCGAAGATCGCATTGCTCTCACCTGTCTTCGGTACTCTGTCATAGCCCGATCCGCCGGTACCACCCGTGCCGCCTGTTCCGGCACCGGAACTGCTGCCTGATGACGATGATGAAGAGGATGATCTTACACCGAGCACCTTATAGGTCTTTGCTCCTGAAACAGTCTCCTCTCTTGAGGTATTAGTGGAGCTGTTGTCGTCCCACTTGATCGAGTTGTATCCCGAAGCGGCCTTTGCAGTCATCTTTAGGGTCGTGCCCTGCATCAGATACTTCGTGGTACCCGTAACATCATTGCTTGAATATGTTATCGTTGCATTTTCACCCTCAAATTTGGTCTTGTAATATTTTATCTCCGCCGTTGCATATAAAGCTTCATTTCTGGTGGAGTCGTTGCTTACACTGGTTCCGTAAGGATACAGATAAGCGGTAACCGTCTCGGTATCCTCGGTAAAGCTTCCCTTAAGGTAATCATTAACAGCTTTGTCGATGACATCCTTGGCAACCGTAAAGGACTTGCCCTGCGTCTGGTATCCAGAAGAGAGCTCGGCTGTAGTGCTTCCGCGCTTTAATACGATACTTCCGCCCGATACTGATTTAAGGTTAGTGCTGTCACTTGTCAGATCAAGATAAACCTTATCCGGAAGAGATGCTGCAAGTGTTCCGCCCGTTGCATTAAAGGTAAGGGTAGGCTTCTTATATACCGAAACCGTAAACTCAGCAGATTCCACATCTGCTCCACCGGCTCCGCCTCCGGCAATCTTTGCCTTGATCCTTGCGGTTCCCGGAGCAACAGCGGTCACTCTTCCCGAGCTGTTTACAGTTGCTGTGGAGGTATTGGATGAAACCCAGGTAATATCATTTACCCCAAAGCTTGCATTGTTGGGTGCGATGGTAGGTGTTAAGTCAAATGTGTATCCCGCCGTAATATCTATGGATGACGGTGCCTCTGTTCCAAGTACGTTTTTGATGGTGATACCTGTTACAGGAACTGCAGTTACCGTAATATCTGTATATCCGGAGAGTACATTTGTACTGTCATTAGGGTCTGTGTATGTGGCTGTAAGTCT
>JAILPG010000290.1 GCA_024699595.1 Lachnospiraceae bacterium
AACTAAGATGATATATACACTTACGCTTAACCCATCCATAGACTATTATGTAAGAACGGACGAATTCATTGCCGGAGGGCTTAACCGCTGTGAAGCGGAAGGGATTCGTAACGGCGGTAAAGGGATTAATGTCTCGCTTACCTTAAAAAACCTCGGCGTTGATTCGACCGCACTCGGTTTTATCGGAGGGTTTACCGGAGACAAGATCAGAGCGGACGTAGAGGCAGCAGGCATAAATGCGCAGTTTACACAGGTGAACGGCCAGTGTTCGCGGATCAATGTTAAGCTTACGCATAAAGCCGTATCATCTTTAGCCGGTGTCTGTCAGGAGACAGAGATAAACGGAAACGGGATCCGCATATCCGAAGATGATATAAGGGATCTGTATGATAAACTCGACATGCTTGGAAACGGGGATATCCTGATAATGTCAGGCTCCGTATGCCCCGGACTTAATGATGGTGCATATGCGGATATCATGGACCGTCTTTCGGGCAGGGGAATAGTCTTTATCGTGGATACATCGGGCAGGGCACTTTCTCTTGCGGTAAAAAAACATCCTTTTTTGGTCAAACCCAATGTTAATGAGCTCTTGGGATTGTATAATGAAGATGTAAAAACTCCCAAAGAAGCCGCGCTCAAGCTTATTTATGAAGGCGCATCAAATGTGCTGGTCTCAATGGGCGAAGACGGAGCGATGCTTATAACGGACGATAAGCGAACCTTTAAACAGGCGATCCCGTCTGTTGAAGAATTCGGTGCGTCAAACGGCGGTCATAAAGGGATCGTAAGTACGATAGGTGCGGGAGATTCAATGCTCGCAGCATTTGTTGCAGAGTACTTTTTTGCTCACGGCAGTTTGGAAAGTGCCTTAAAACAGGGGGTGTATGCGGGTACGCGAACCGCATACGGATTAGGATTACATTGATCTGGTATCAGGAGGTTAGATATGGCAAAGGAAAGAGACAGCGGAGATCTGATCAGGCAGCTTGCATCATCATTCGGAATGGCTGATTCATACAATACAAGAATAGAAGGTTCCAAATATGATGTCGCAACCGGGACTTTATACTGCGACGGCATGGCGGTGTCCAAATCCAGCATTGAGAGTGCTCTGGCCTTTTTTGAGAAACAGAGGGATTATTACCGTAGTCTGGCAAGTAAGGACAATTCATATATGGAACAGTTTTTGGATTTTTCCGTGGCTTACAATGCAATCGTTATGATGATGACCGGAAAGAAAGAATCCTGACGGAGGTAGTTATATGCTTTCGCAGTTAAACAGTATCCCGCTGTATGTCATATGCGGGATTATCATATTGTTTGTGGCGGTGGTCTGCGTGATCTTTTTGGTAAGAGCATACAAAGCCGGTGTCGCAACAGGCATGGACAAGGCCGTACTTAAACGCACGATCACTTCGAGCGTGACTTTTTCGATACTTCCGAGTGTCGGGATACTTTTGGGTGTGATCGCATTGTCGGGAAGTCTTGGCACTCCGTGGCCGTGGCTCAGACTGTCTGTCATCGGTGCGCTTCATTACGAGACTCAGGTGGCACAGGCAGCTGCAGAGCAGGTAGGGCTTAAGACTCTCAGTGCTTCTGAGATGACACCGGAGGCTTTTGCGACCATTGCACTTCTCATGAGCATCTGTATTATGTGGGGCATGATCCTTTCGTTCTTCTTTAACAAAGGTTACTTAAACAAACTTTCCGGAAAAGAAAAGACCAAAAAGGGCGGGTTCGGAGATACCGCGATGGCGGCAATGTTCATCGGGCTCGTAAGTGCGTATATAGGGAGTTATATAGGCGGATTCGTATCCGGTGAAGGGGTGTTTACGTTTAAAGGAGATCTTACACCCATAATCGTATCTGCGATATCGGCGCTTGTAATGGCAGGTTTCATCTATCTGTCCGAAAAGAAACATATGGTATGGCTTGAGAGCTTTTCTATCGCAGTCAGTATGCTGATAGGCATGATGGCAGCGATAATACTGTAGGAGGATCGGATGGAGAATAAAGAATATCTGGAAAAATACAATAAACAGACACATCTGATCGGCCGTATCGTCAGTGCACTGGCTCTTGTCATGCTGGTCGGCGCACCGTTTCTGATAGGAAGCATATTAGGCGCTCTGCCCAATTTGGGCGCGGTAGCCAAGGGTTTTATATCGGTCGGACTTATATGGACAGTTTCAAGCGTTGTGGAATTTCTCGTATATACACCGATGCTCGGTGCAGGCGGCGGATATCTGGCTTTTATCACCGGAAACCTCATCAATATGAAGATTCCCTGCGCGATGAATGCAAGAGAGATAGCAGGAACCCATTCGGGAACGACGGAAAACGAGATCATTTCAACACTTTCGATCGCTGCGTCTAGTCTTACCACCATCGTGATACTTGCGCTTGGTGTATTGATGTTAGTTCCCCTGCAGCCCGTGCTTCAGAGTGAGACCTTACAGCCGGCTTTTGCCAATGTGGTACCTGCCCTGTTCGGTGCCATGGCATATCAGTATTTCCGTAAGAATATCAAACTTGCCATGATTCCTCTTGTGATCATGACGCTTTTGTTCGTGTTTGTACCTTCGCTCATCTCTCAGACGAGCATCATGATAATACCGAGCGGCGCCATAACCATTGGTCTGGCTTATCTGATCTATAAAAAGAAAGGATCGTTATGATCGTAAAGATCATTTTAATATGCACGGGTGCGGTCGTCGCACTTTTGATCCTGATGCTTATTATCTGTGTGATAAGAGCGCTGCTTATGGGCAGCAGGCATTCGGATTATACCGCACCTAAAGAAGATGAAAGGGCGATGCGGTACGCAAAGCTTTTGTCCCGGATGGTTAAGTGTGACACTACTTCCCATGACGGGATGACGGATACTTCACCGTTTGAAGCGTTTCATGAAGTACTTAAGGAATTGTTTCCAAGAGTGTTTTCAACTCTCGAAGTAAATGTGATCGACGGAAATCTCCTTTTGTACTGGAAGGGAAGATCACAGGATAAGCCGCTTGTACTTATGAGTCACCAGGATGTGGTCCCGGCAGAAGGTAAGTGGGATCATGAACCTTTTTCCGGAGATATAGAGGACGGCAAAGTCTGGGGCAGAGGGTCTTCCGACACCAAATGCTCTGTTATGGGATTTTTCCAGGCGGTTGAAGAACTTCTTGAATCAGGATACACCCCTGCTCAGGATGTATATCTGTCTTCTTCGTGCACGGAAGAATGGGCGGGCGACGGATGCCCCAAGCTGGTTAATGAATTAAAAAAACGTGGAGTTAAACCCTATCTTGTATGCGATGAAGGCGGGGGTATCATAACCGAACCCGTCGGCGGGATACACGGCAATTTCGCCATGATCGGAGTTTTTGAAAAGGGCAAGGCCGATGTAAAGTTT
>JAILPG010000216.1 GCA_024699595.1 Lachnospiraceae bacterium
GCTATAAAAAATGGGTCAAGGAGGTACTGATATGGGCTCTGTGATAGCGAACACAGTTATTATACTGATCTTACTTGCGGCACTTACGGGAGCCTGCCTCTACATCCATAAGGAAAAAAAGAAAGGCAGGCACTGCATCGGATGTCCGTATGCAGCCGCCTGTCCAAAAAGAAACATAGTTTCACCGGGACATATCTGCGACAGTAAATGAAAAAGGTATGATGATGGAGAGAAATAATTCACCGGAAGATTATCTTGAGAGCATTCTTGCACTGAATAAAAAGAACGGATATGCAAGATCCGTGGATATAGCCAAAGAGCTTGGGGTTTCCAAGCCGAGCGTCTGTAATGCGATGAAGAGGCTCCGGTATAAAGAAATGATCTCTATAGGCGACAAAGGCCATATCATACTTACCGATACAGGCCGGACTGTAGCCGAGAGTGTATACAGAAAACGCGCATTGCTCACAAAGATCCTTAAGGAAATAGGCGTGAAAGATGAAGTGGCATCAGAAGAAGCATCCGGTATCGGGCATGTGATCAGTGACGATACATATGAATGCCTCAATGCTTTTTTCAGGGCACATCTGATCACGGCAGATTAATACGGAAGGATGCGCTTAAAAATGCTTTCAAATGTGATAATAATCGCAGTTGTTCTAGTTCTTGTTTCGCTCTCCATAAAAGGCACGGTCTCTCATTTCAAAGGTGAGGGGTCGTGCTGTGGAGGCGGGGGCAGGGCAAAGCTCAAAAAACCTCAGAAACTTGACAAGGTGATCGCGCAAAAGAAGATCGGTATAGAAGGAATGGTCTGCGACAACTGTGCAGCAAGGGTGCATAACGCCCTTAATTCGATCGACGGGATCAATGCCAGAGTCGAAAGATCTAAAAGCTGTGCTGTCATAAAGCTTGGCAGAGAGATCGACGAAGAGATGATAAAGAAGACTGTGGAAGATCTGGGATACAGAGTTACAGGAATAAACGGGAACTAAAGAAAGGCTTTTTCGGCACCATCGAAAGACGAATAACGGGTGATCATGACGGAAAGTTTGTGGTAAACTATCGTATACGAAATAGTTTTAGGAGATCTTTTTTATGGGACTGATCGAGTTACTGCTTCTTGCCGCGGGTCTTTCAATGGATGCCTTTGCCGTATCGGTCTGTAAGGGAATAGAAACAAAAAAAGCCGGTTTTAAACAGATCATGCTGTGCGGCATATGGTTCGGGGCTTTCCAGGGACTGATGCCGTTCATTGGATATCTTCTTGGAACAAGGCTTGAGTTTATCATAAACAGGGTAGCCCCCTGGCTTGCATTTATTTTACTTACCATCATAGGAGTAAACATGCTCAGGGAAGCGTTCTCTTCCGAGGAGGAGAATACGCGGGCCGGATTTGATGTTAAGTCCATGTTCCTGTTGGCGGTGGCAACTTCTATCGATGCTCTTGCCGTAGGGATCACCTTTGTGGCGGTTCCCGTGAAGCTCATTAACGCGCAGGCCCTGACAAATACTGTCATAGCCTGCCTTATCATATCTGTAACGACATTTATCATTTCTTCTTTCGGAGTCCGTATAGGCAATATATTCGGAACAAGATACAGGTCCGGGGCAGAAGCTGCCGGAGGCTTTGTCCTTACTTTTATCGGACTTAAGATATTGCTTGAGCATCTGGGTGTACTTCAGTTCATGGGCAACGGAGATGTTTACTTCGGTCTGCTCATTCCTTTCCTCGGAACCATCCTTGGCTCGGCGTTTGTGTTCATCACGGACAGTGAGATAAAGGAAGATTTCCGGCTCATAATGGCGGGAATGGCGGGAGGCATCATGATGGCCTGCTCTATGTGGACACTGCTGTATCCGTCGATCTTAAAGGGAAAGGTGATCACGGCGGCAGCCGGATTTATGATCGGAATAGGATTTCAGTACCTGCTTGATAAGACCGTTCCGCATACACATGTGCTCTCACAGGCCGAGGAAGGTCCTTCAAACAGTCTCAGATATCCGCTTAAGATAATGATGTCGGAAGTGATCCATCATGTTCCCGAAGGAATGGCGATAGGTATCGTGTTTGCCGGGGCATTAAACGGTGCAGAGGAAGTATCGATAGTTGCAGCTTTTGCACTTACCATAGGGATCGCCGTACAGAACATTCCGGAAGCAGCTTTTGTATCGAATCCGATAAGGGCCGGGGGAGAGGAAAAGGGCAAATCGTTTCTTATGGGAGTGATCTCAGGTGTTGTAGAGCCGCTTCTTGGTATAGCGATGATGATCCTTGTGACTGCATTTCCCGGGATACTCTTATTTGTCATGGCTCTTACCGGAGGCGCGATCGCCTTTCTTGTACTTGAGGAAAACATACCTTCAAGATGTGAGGGAAAACAATCCGATAAGGGAACCATATCTTTTGCATTCTTTTTCTGCCTGATGATGATCCTCACATTCTGTGCGGGACGCTGATACGCAGAATGACCCCGTCTTAGCGGCGGGTTTCCCCGCCACGCAAGGGCAAAAGGGATAATATGACAAGAACAGATGATGAACAAAAAAGAGAAGAAAAGATACGCAGGCTGACAAGTGAGCCGTTATACCCGCTGCTTGTAAAGATGGCGGTACCGTCAATGGTTGGGATGATCGTAAGCACTGTCTATTCGATGACGGATACCTATTTTGTCGGAAAGCTTGATAACGTTGATCTTACGGCTTCTGTAGGGATCGTGTTCTCGTTTATATCCGTCATACAGGCCATCGGATTCTGGTTTGGATACGGCAGCGGAAACTATATCTCAAGATGCCTGGGGAAAAAAGATATAAAGTCAGCTGAAGAAATGGCTGCGACCGGTGTGCTCATGGCTGTGATCACCGGTTTTTTTATTCTGATAACGGGACTTCCGCTTGTAAAGGGACTGTCCGGGCTCCTCGGGGCAGCAGGCGGTGAACTCCGGGCTGCCACAATACGGTATTTAAGGATCACTATACTGACTGTACCCTTCGTGATTGTGTCAAACGTTCTGTATAATGAACTCCGTCTTGCAGGCTCTGGAAGTGACAGCATGATAGGACTGCTTGTGGGAATGCTTTTAAACATGCTTCTCGATCCGGTGTTTATCCTGGTACTTAAGATGGACGTTGCGGGGGCTGCTGTTGCAAGTATGATAGGGCAGATAAGCGGGACCGCCGTTTTGTATGCTGCCACATGCAGAAACGGAAACATAAGGATAGATTTAAGGAAGGCTGTACTTAATAAGAAAAACATAAAAGAGATACTTACCGGCGGAGCTCCGAACTTCTGCAGGCAGGGCATAAGCAGCGTATCGTCGGTTATCCTTAACAATGCGGACGCGGCATTCGGAAGCTATGCCATAGCAGCGCTTACGATAGCCCTTCGGATATCCTATATCGCATATGCACTTGTCATAGGTTTCGGACAGGGCTTCCAGCCGATATGTGCCATCAATTACGGGGCGGGGAAATATGACCGTATTAAAAAAGCCTTTAAGCTTGCACTGATCACGGTCAGCGTGTTCTTAGTGATATCGGTTGCTTTTCTTGCTGCGGAGACATATCCGCTCGTGGGTGGATTTACCGGGGAGGCTGACGTTACAAAGCTGTCGGTAAGGCTTATCCGCGCCCAGTGCATTATCCTTCCTTTTATGGGTTATTACGTTTTATGCGGTATGTTTTTACAGAACATAGGGCGCTTTAAGGAGGCGACACTTGTAACGGTATCTGAAAACGGACTGTTTCTGATACCTTCTGTCCTGATCCTTACACGGATCTTCGGACTTGACGGTCTTGTGTACTGCCGGCCATCGGCAAGCCTTGCTGCCCTTTGTCTGTCGCTTTCGGTGGGATTGCGGGCATGGAAAAAATATCTGAGCGTTTCGGGAGGAGATCATGTATAAGTATATAAAGCTGTTTGAGGAGATCGGAAAAGAGGATGTAGATGAGGCGGGCGGAAAAGGCGCCAATCTCGGGGAGATGACCAAAGCGGGCATTCCCGTACCGCCCGGCGGTGTGCTGTTATCGGGGGCCTATGACGTGTACATGTCATCAAACGGTATCGATCCCCTGACGTATGATAAAGCCGCTGATCTGAGAAATGCGATCATACAGGGAACTATCCCCAAAGAGGCAGAGGATGAGATAAGGGGATTCTATGAAGCGCTGTGCGGTAAAGGATCAAGAGTAGCAGTGAGATCATCCGCAACGGCAGAGGATCTTGAGGATGCAAGCTTTGCGGGGCAGCAGGAAACGTATCTTAATGTGACGGGTATTGATATGCTCCTTGAAAAGGTGAAGGAGTGTTATGCATCTCTCTGGGCCGACAGGGCTGTAAGTTACAGACGCAATTCAGGCTATGACCGCATGAAGGTATCTCTTGCAGTTGTCATACAGCAGATGATCGAGAGCGAAGCCGCAGGTGTCATGTTTACCTCCGATCCTGCAGGCGACAGGAAAAATATCCATATCAATGCATCCTACGGTCTTGGCGAGGCTGTAGTTTCCGGAACGGTCAGCCCCGATGAATATATCTGCAGCAGACAGGGAGAGGTATTAAAGGCAGTTACCGGCTCCAAGGAAGAGGAGATCATATACGATCATGAAAAAGGCGGTACAAAGAGAGTATCCGTGGATGAATACAGGAGAAAACAACAGGCACTTAAGCGTGATCAGATATCGGCTCTTGCCTCCGAAGGGATCAGGATAGAGGAGCATTACGGTCATCCGATGGATATCGAGTGGGCCGTAAAAGACGGAAGGATATATATCTTACAGGCAAGAAGCATAACCACTCTTAAGGAAGAGGAGATCAGAGTATTTACCGAAGAGGATTTTAAGGGATATCCAAAAGTTAAGCCCGTAAAAGGGACCATGAGGGAGGGAGTCCTGTTTAATCTTGAAAAAACGCCCACTCCGTACTATCCCCTCGATCATGATTTCGGAGGCTATGTCGGGGAACAGAAGGGAATACTGTTTTCCCAGATAGGGATAGATTTTAAGGGTGGAATGTATCCGATAGATAAGGACGGTGTATCCTACCAGTCCACGAACAGGATAAAGCTTAACGGAAACATTCGGGATATACCGAAATATCTTAAGCTGATCGGTGACATTGACAATAATATAAGCTGTGCGGACGATTCACTGAAAAAATGCAGACAGGAATTTGACGATGAAAAGAATGCAGATCCGAAAACGGTAAAAGAGCTCGGAGAAGCCCTTGAGAGGATGCATGACCTTATCGGAAAGACTGCTTATGACAGGTTCTTATATGCCCTGTTTCCAAATGCGGTGGAGAGTAAAAGAGTTACAAGGGTTCTGAAACAGGTGGACAAAGAGCTCAATGCATATGATATCCTCGAAGGTCTCAGTTACGTTACGGCTGATATAAACCGTGCAATGAAGGGATTGTGCGAATATATCGCCACAGATGAGGCAATGAAAAGCTGCGTTATGGAAAAGG
>JAILPG010000020.1 GCA_024699595.1 Lachnospiraceae bacterium
CGCAGGGAAGGCTCACAGGGTTACCGTTGTAATGCCCTTCCTGTATGAGAGCAGACAGCACAAAAGGCATTTCAGGGAGTCTCTTGACTGTGCTCTGGCTCTTGAAGAGCTTATGAACATGGGTGTCAGCAACGTGATCACTTTTGATGCCCATGATCCCAAGGTACAAAACTCCACACCATTAAATGGTTTTGACAATTTCATGCCGCCCTATCAGTTTATCAAATCCCTGATACATTATGAAAAGGATCTGATAATCGACAAGGATCACCTGATAGTCATCTCACCCGACGAAGGAGCTCTCAACAGAGCAGTCTATTTTGCGGGTGTGCTTGGCGTCAATACGGGTATGTTCTATAAGAGAAGGGATTACTCAAAGATAGTAAACGGAAAGAATCCCATAGTTGCCCACGAATTTCTCGGAGATGACATAGACGGCAAGGATATCATCATAATCGATGACATGATATCCTCGGGCGGAAGCATGATAGATACCGCCAAGCAGCTTAAGGAAATGAATGCAAAAAGAGTGTTCATATGCTGTACGTTCGGTCTCTTCACCGAAGGACTTGATGCCTTTGACCGTGCCTATGAGAAATGCTATTTTGACAAGATAATAACCACAAACCTCAATTATCATCCTATAGAGCTTTCGAGAAAGCCATACTTCATCGAAGCGGACATGAGCAAGTTCCTTGCATCGATAATCGATTTTTCAAACCATGACATGGCTCTCTCCAAGGTGCATACGCCGACACACAAGATCCGCTCCATCCTTGACCGCTACAACCGGAGAGTCGACGACGACGAATGATGCCTTAACAGTACCCGCAGTAATCGAAGGCGTTTTTGTACCACTTAATCTCATCACCCATTATGGAGATCACATCGAAACGATATGCTGTCTCATCTGACAGTTTGTATCTGATCCTGTAGAAATCGGCAACCGCTGAAATGGTTGCCTGTTTTTTTTGATCGACTGCTTCACATGGAAATCCCATGCTCTTATTCTTTCTGTATTTTACTTCCAAGAAGACTACGGTCTTTTCGTCTCTTGCGATGATATCGATCTCGCCTTTTTTACATCTGAAGTTTCGCTCTATGATCTTAAGTCCCTGTTTTTGTAAGAATTCACAGGCCTTATCCTCATATCTGCTTCCGGTTCTTCTCTTGTTAGTTTTTGTGTCTGTCAAGCTTGCCTCTTATCTTTTCCATCTCATCCACAAATACCAGTATCTCGGCAACGACCTCATAGAGCTCCGGCGGGATATAATCTCCTATCTCAAGCTTTGACAGGGTATTTGCAAGCTTTGAGTCCTCATGCAGGGGAACATCCGCTTCCTTGGCCTTTTCTATGATCTTCTCGGCTATTGCCCCTCGGCCGGATGCTACGATCTTGGGCGCAGTATCATTGGGATCATACTCAAGGGCGACCGCGGTCTTTATCTTTTTCTTTTCATTATCCTTATCGTTTACCGCCATTACTCATGCCCTCACGTCAAAAGCAAACTGCGACACAATACGGCTTACGGAACCGTCTTCCGAGGCATTCTCCAAAAACTTGTCGACTATGCCCTTATCTTCTCTTATATCCTTGGTCGTAACGGTAGTATGCATGTCATAGCCCTTGGCTTTCAAGCGTTCATCAAGTCTGTCGATATTCTGCATGACAAAATCAAGGGTATCATCATCCTGCATATAGAAGTGTGTATTAACCCTGTTATTCTGCATCGCGACATAGACATCCATGGGGCCTAAGTTTTCCATGTCAAGATGCAGAAGCGCACTCACATTTCCGTCCTTATTCATAAGGTTCTTCTTTTTTGTATATACATAGAGATCGCCGTGAGCGTTTTCCTGTGCCATCTTAAGCGGCAGCTGTACATACTGTAACATCTGGTTAAGATCGTTCATGAAGCTTACGTTATCGCGGATATTCTGCGCACTGTTCATTATGGCGCTCTCATTCTTTCCGGCATTGTTTAGGATATCAATGATCTTTTCGGACTGGTTTAAAAGTCTCTTGTACAGTTCATTGATATTACCGTCTCCGGATACATCCTTGGGGCTTATCGTAAACTTTTCCATAAGGGCATCCTTAAACTTATCCCTGAATCCATCCGTCTTAAGCAGTCTGTCAAGGGCTCCCGAAAGAGGTGAAAACTTCTCGTTTCCGGATGAAATTTCCTTAGTAAGCTCATTTACAAGCTGCATCATCTCCGAAGGTGCAAGTTTATCGCCTGCGATCTTTGAAGCGGTATCCTCATCCATTCCCATTAAGCTAAGCTTGTCAGACAGCTCTTTTAAGGCTCCCTCATAGGTGTCGGGATATGCGATCTGTCCATTAAACGGTTCACTTATCGGGGCGTTTTTCTTAGCGCCCTCTGCAGAAGCCGCGATCATATTCGGATCGGCGGGTACGGACGGATCGGCCGCCTTAATGTCCTTTCCTGTTGAAAGGAGCTCTCCCTCCGTCTCCATTGCCGTTATGTTTCCGGCATTCTTCATTATTCCCTTAAGCTCTGCAAGAAAGTCTCCCCCGGCATTTTCGGTTTTTTCCGCGTTTTCCGCCTGTCCCAAAACAGAAACGTTTACAGGCTGCCCATCTTCCCCTGCGGCAATTCCCTGCGTCTGTCCGCTCTGATCTGCAGGAAGCCCTGTAAGAGCCTCAAGCTCTGACTTAAGCGCAGCTGCAAACTCACTCTCATCACTTGATACGAGTGAGAGGATATCGGCGGTCATTTTGTCCGTAACACCATCACGTATCATCTCGGAAAGACCGTCAGTAAGGGTCTTTGCATCATCGACTATCTGGTATTCGAGGTTTTTATAGTTTTCAAGCTGTGAGATATTGGTATCCGTAATGGGAAGATTAAGCTTGTTAAGCTGTACTATCGTCTGCGGATCGGCAAGAGGATTTGCCGATACATCCTTAAACATGGCATATAAAGC
The DNA here is from genome assembly GCA_024699595.1 of Lachnospiraceae bacterium. Next base: position 2,953 of record JAILPG010000020.1, read on the forward strand.
TTCTCTGTTTACGCTCATGCCCTCCTGCATCATCGAATTTACCATCACGATATTTGCATTTGTCGCCTGCAGTCCTGCGTTACTGAGCGCCTGATATGCCTGCGGAGTCGCAGATAACAGATTTGCATAGAGAGGTCTTAAGGCGGTCTGCCCTCCCTCGGATTTTACCTCAAAGGACATGCTCTGGCCCTTGTTCACCTCGACGCTTCCGTCAAGTCTTGCATCGATCAGAATGTCGTTTGAGAGCTTGAGCTTTACATTGTTTCCGTCCACTTCGACTACTTCGCCGCTTACTATATCCCCGCCTTTTAATGCATACTGCGGTGAAGAGCCAGAGCCGTTGTCACTTACCCGTGCGTTTTCGGCTCCCTGATCGACACCTGACGTATTATGCCTGCCAAAGCCTGTATGTATGTAGTTTCCTATTTCACTGATGTTTCCCAGAAAACCCATTTAGTCCTCCAGCCTTAAACAATCCTCCGGTATAAAGGTCTTTCTGTGGATCGGTGTGATCGAAAGCCGCTTTATCGCCTGCATGTGTTCTTCCGATCCGTAACCCTTATTCGAAGCAAAACCATATCCGGGATATACACTGTCATACTCAACCATCATCCGGTCTCTTGTCACCTTTGCGACAATGCTTGCCGCGGCGATCGAAATGCTCTTTGCATCGCCCTTTATGATCGGTATCTGCTTTATATCTACTCCCGGGATCGTAACTGCATCATTTAATAATATATCGGGTTTTACTGGGAGATTCTGAATAGCCTGCCTCATAGCCTCATAGGTTGCATTCAGGATATTTATCTCATCGATCCTTTCGTTGCTTACGCATCCAAGGCCTACTGCCACGGCCTCTGCCATGATCTTATCGTAGAGTTCCTCTCTTTTTTTTGCCGATAACTTCTTGGAATCGTTGATATAGAGGATGTCACAGTCCTTTTTAAGTATCACTGCGCAGGCGACCACGGGCCCTGCCAGAGGCCCTCTTCCGACCTCATCTATGCCGCAGATATACTCATACTGTGCATACTGCTTTTCATATCTTTTCATCTCCTCCGTACGCTTTAGCTCTGCTTCATAGTCTGAAAGCTGCTTTTGGGCGCTTTTTACAACCGCCTTTACACCGCTTCTTTCATCCTCGCCGTAAGCTTTAATAAAATCATGCAGTGTGCTTAGCGTACATGATCTGTATTCGTTTTTTATGTCAGTTATGCTCTTCATTTTACGATCCTCAGTCTTTCTAAAGGATAAAACAGTAAAAATGCTCTCCCGAGTATTCTTTTTTTCGATACGTTTCCGATCTCCTCATATCGTGAGTCTATGCTGTCCAGCCTGTTGTCGCCGAGCACAAAATACTCATCATCGGAAAGCACTATCTCGGAAGCTGCAAGACCCGCGTAATTCATCCCTCCGATATGATCGTTATAGATCTCTCCGTTTATTAATATATCTCCGTTTTCGATCTTTACGGTATCTCCCGGAAGACCTATCACCCTCTTTATCACTATGTCTTTTTCATTTTCTGGAACAAAACAGATGATCTCCCTTCGCTTCGGAGATCTGAAATGATAGGACAGCTTGTCCATCATGATGTTGTCGCCGTCCTTAAGAGTCGGCTCCATTGATATGCCGTCGACCCTGGTTCTCTGGGTTACAAAGGTCGCACAGAGATAGGTTGCGACCATTACGATAAGAATAAATACACTCAGATCGATCAGTTTCTTTAAAAAACCGTTGTTTTTCCCCTTTTTCATTTTTCCCCCATTACAATCCGTGATACCTGCATCAGGAATCCGTGTGCACACTTTAAGGCTTTACTCATCGAGAGTTATCCTTCCAAGCTTCCCCGATCTGAAATCATCAAGAATGATCTTTGAAGCCTTGTTAAGATCATACTCTCCTCCCTTAAGGAGAGCCCCCCTGCACTGAGCGACCGCAGACAATACCGATACGGGATCAGTGATCCCCTTTATGCCTTCACCGTATCTATCCACCAGTGCATCAGGATATCTGTCCCTTAATAATTCCATAAGCTTTACGGCAAGTTCCGAATGATCGATTATGTCATCATTTATCGTACCGACTATCGCAAGCTTCATCCCGATACTCTGATCCTCAAATTTCGGCCACAATATCCCCGGCGTATCCAAAAGCTCCACCTGTTTATTAAGCCTTATCCACTGCTTACCCTTCGTCACTCCCGGCTTGTTTCCGGTCTTTGCACTGGCTTTTTTTGCAAGCGAATTAATGAGCGTTGACTTTCCGGCATTGGGTATTCCGCATACCATTGCGCGTACGGGCCTGTTTATGATCCCCTTTTTTCTGTCTCTTTCGAATTTCTCGCGGCCGGCCTCCATGATCGCATCATTTATCTTTTTTACGCTTCCCGTATTTCTGGAATCCGTCTTTACTACGGTAAATCCCTTCTTAAGAAAATCTTCTTCAAAACGGCAGGTTGCTGCTTCGTCTGCAAGATCATATTTATTGAGAACGATAAGTCTTCCCTTTCCCTTTGACAGTTCATCAATATCCGGGTTTTTGCTGCTTACAGGGACTCTTGCATCCAAAAGCTCTATGACTATATCCACAAGTTTTATCTCATCCCGCATCATGCGTACGGCTTTGGTCATATGACCGGGATACCACTGATAATTCATTTCTACTCTATTAAGCCGGTCTTAACCCTGGAAGTCTTAAGACCTAACCATGCCCTTCCTACGATCATATCCTTGCCTATATTTCCGATGTTTGCGCTCCTTGAATCCTCGGAATTGCCCCTGTTATCACCCAGAACAAAATACTCATTATCCGCAAGCGTCACCGGATTTTCGGCCACACCGCCCTCATAGGTATAATCAGCCTTGTCCATAAAGTATCTGGCACCGTTTATGTACACATAATAATCCTTTATGAGTATCTCTTCCCCCGGAAGCCCTATGATACGTTTGATATAGAGATGGGATTTTTTGTTTCCGTTTGGATAAAATGCGACCACATCTCCACGCTTCGGGGATTTGAACTGATAGGACAGTCTGTCAAGGAGAACGCCCTGTCCGTTTACAAGCACGGGTTCCATTGAGCTTCCGACCATTGACGTCCTGAGGCCGAAGAGATGTACAACGGTCACCCCGATAAAAATGGCCGCAACGATACCGGTGATCCAGAATGCGATCTCATAGATGGTGCTCATCTTTATCTTTCTTCTTTCCCGCCGCCTGAAGGTCAGGCTGTTTCGGTCTTT
>JAILPG010000062.1 GCA_024699595.1 Lachnospiraceae bacterium
GCACCCATAATACCTACCTTACCGGCCAGGTCATAACCCTTGACGGAGCGTGGTGCTAGTTATTCATTCATCCTCCGCCCATGCAAGAGCAGCCCTTACGGCTCTGTTCCATCCTTTTAAAGCTCGGCTCTCTTTTCATCATCAAGCGAGGGCTTAAACTCCCTGCCGAGATTGTAATTTTTCCTTATCTCGTCCTTATCCGAATAAAATCCCACGGCAAGGCCTGCAAGATATGCAGCTCCGAGCGCCGTAGTCTCTATGCACTTGGGTCTTTTTACCACACATCCCGTAATATCACTCTGAAACTTCATCAAAAAATTGTTTGCGGAAGCGCCGCCGTCAACCTTCAGTTCGGAGATGCCGACAGCTGCATCCTCTTCCATAGCCTTAAACACATCGTATGACTGGTATGCGATGGATTCGAGAGTCGCCCTTATAAAATGCTCCTTTTTACAGCCTCTTGTAATACCGAATATCGAACCCCTAGCGTACTGGTTCCAGTACGGAGCGCCCATGCCGGTAAAAGCAGGGACCACATATACGCCTGCTGAGTCGCTTACCTCATCCGCATACTCTTCGCTCTGGGCGGCATTTTTAAGCATCCGCATCGAGTCCCTGAGCCACTGCACTGAAGCGCCCGCGACAAACACACTTCCCTCAAGAGCATAGTCAGGCTTCTCATCAAGCCCTGCGGCTATCGTGGTTAAGAGCCCGTTAGACGAATCTATCGGATCCTTTCCGGTATTCATGAGGATGAAGCTTCCGGTTCCGTAGGTATTTTTCACATCACCCTTTTCAAAACAGCACTGTCCGAAAAGCGCTGCCTGCTGGTCGCCTGCTGCCGCCGCAATGGGGATCCTCCCGCCGAGAATGCTCTCATCGCTATAGTCGTATACGCATCCCGAAGGCATAACCTTTGGAAGCATGCACTCGGGAATGCCAAAAAGCTCCAGAAGCTCCTTGCTCCAGGTGAGCTTATGTATGTCAAAGAGCATCGTCCTTGAGGCATTGGTATAGTCAGTCACAAAGACGTTTCCCTTGGTAAGCTTCCAGATAAGCCAGGTGTCGACCGTACCAAAGAGGATCTCGCCCCTTTCGGCCCTGTCTCTTACGCCCTCGACATTATCAAGTATCCACTTTATCTTGCTTGCGGAAAAATAAGCATCGGGCACAAGTCCCGTGATCTTTCTGATAGTATCCGAGTGACCCTGTGCCACGATCTCGTCTATGATCCCCGCAGTACGTCTGCACTGCCACACGATCGCATTATATACGGGCTCTCCTGTGGATCTGTCCCATAAAACGGTCGTTTCTCTCTGATTGGTGATGCCAATGGCTGCGATGTCCTCGCATTTTACGCCCATTACGGCCATTGCTTCCATCGTGACCGAAAGCTCAGAGGACCATATCTCCATCGGATTGTGCTCGACATAGCCGGGCTTTGGATAATACTGTTCAAATTCCTTCTGGGCAAGAGCTTTGATGTTTCCGCCCTTGTCAAAGATAATGCATCTTGAGCTTGTGGTACCCTGATCGAGCGCCATCAGATATTTTTTACTCATATTTCATCCTTTCCTACGTTTCCGGTAGCCACTATCGATACGCCTGTGTCCGCCACATTTTCAAGAATCACATCCCCGACCTTTACGGGTGCACTTACCGTCACATCACGCAGGGCTTCAACGCAGTCCATGATCTTTTCCTTAGGTATCTCGGTTTCTGTTTTTACCGAAACCGCATCATACTCACCACCATCAACCACTACCGTACTCGTAAGCGTCCTCATGGGATGCGTATGCTCTTCGATCGCATAAGCAAGGCCCTTCGGGCAGAGATTTCCGGTAACGTTTAATGATCCATCCGCATTCTTTGTAACTGTCAGCTCACAGCCGTTCGGGCATTTGATGCATGTCAGCTTGTCATCATTTTCACCCGGCCTGTACACATTCTTTTTCCCGCTCTCTATGTATCCCTTTGCTGTATCAGTATCAAGCATGTTCTTTACGTAGGCCGCGGCGTTCTTTCCTGCATTTTCAGCTTCCTTGGATACGCGATCCACGATGTCATGCACATGAAGGACATTGCCGCAGGCAAACACGCCCTCCGCATCAGTCTCAAGAGCATTGTTTACGACAGGACCGTTCGTCTTGTCATCCATCCTTACCGAAAGCTTTTTCGTAAGCTCATTTTCAGGGATCAGGCCGACCGAATAGAGCACCGTGTCACATTCGATGATCTCCTCAGACCCTTCGACGGGCTTTAGATTTTCGTCAACACGGGCTATAGTTACGGCAGTCACCCTTTCTTTTCCATGAATATCAACGACAGTATGGGAAAGCATTAGAGGGATGTCATAGTCATTAAGGCACTGGATGATATTTCTCTTAAGTCCGCCCGAATACGGCATGATCTCGACGACCGCAAGGACTTTGGCACCCTCAAGCGTCATCCTGCGCGCCATGATGAGGCCTATGTCACCGGAACCAACTATCACCACACGCTTTCCCGGCATCCTGCCCTCAGCGTTTACATACAGCTGAGCCGTTCCCGCGGAAAAAATACCCGCTCCCCTGAAGCCTGGCGTGTTCATGGAACCCCTTGCCCGCTCTCTGCAGCCCATTGCAAGTATCACGGCCTTAGCCTCTATTTCAAGCAATCCGTCTTCACGGTTCATGACGGTAACTGTCTTTGTGTTTATGTGGTTATCTGTGGGTTCTGTTTCCCTGCCGGAATCTGTAGTATCTTTGAACAGTTCACAAATACCGGCATTCTCTGCGCATTGATCTGCAGGATCTTTTTCTTCATCGAAATCTGTTCTGCGGGATGTGTCCTTTATATCGGTCACTATCGTATTGAGCATATATGGGATCTTAAGCTGCTCGATCCCCTTAATGTATCTGTCGGCATACTCAGGACCCGTAAGCTCCTCCCTGAAGGTCTGTAAACCAAAACCATTATGTATGCACTGGTTAAGGATGCCTCCAAGCCTTGAATCTCTCTCTATTATAAGTATGTCATCTGCCCCGTTTTCACGGGCCGCCTTTGCCGCGGCAAGACCCGCAGGTCCCCCGCCGATTATCACGATATCTTTTTTCACCATGTTCTTTATATTCCGATCTATATTTGGTCTGTTTGTTGCGTTATCCGTCCGATTGTTATACGAATTTAGAATAAAACGTTTGCTTACTCTTCTCTGGTGCGCAAAACAGCATTCTGTTTCTCTTAACTCTGTATGTTTAAAATGCTAAAACAGTTTTATCTAGCTTTCTACCGGTCAATATGCTTGTTAACACCTGCAAGTATCTGCGAATCCCCGCTGCTCTTTCGTATCTCACAGCGATCCATGTTAAGCTCCCTTGAAAGGATCTCAAGGACTTTCGGACTGCAGAAGCCACCCTGGCATCTGCCCATCCCGGCTCTGACTCTTCTCTTAACACCGTCTATGGTAGTCGCACCTATGGGGCCGCGGATCGCTCTTACGATCTCGCCCTCCGTTACCAGCTCACATCTGCAGATCACGTTTGCAAAAAGAGGATCCTCAGCTATGAGCCGTTTTCTGTATTCATCAGATGCATTTGCAATCGAGGGTATTCCTTTTCTTTTTGCTATAAAATCAGAGCGAGGGCCTGCCTTCTCAATACCCTGCATAAGCTCTGCAACATACACGCCGATCGCAGGCGCCGCAGAAAGTCCCGGTGATTCAATGCCCGCAACATCGATGAATCCCTTTGCATCCTCTGCTTCCTTGATTATGAAATCTCTGTTTTTTTCCTGAGCCCTGAGTCCTGAAAAAGAAGTTATCACTTTTTTTGCAGGAAGGGCCTTCACATTGTCCGCAGCCATTGAAAGCACGTCCGACAGACCCTTTGCTGTAGTGTTGACGGCTTCGGGATCTCCCGGCCTGTCGGCTGTGGGACCCGCCATCAGGTTGCCGTGAGCAGTCGGTGTTAACAGCACTCCTTTTCCCTTGTCGGTGGGGAGTCTGAAGAGGGTGTGGCTTATGTATCCGCCCGCCTCTTTGTCAAACAGGCAGTACTCGCCCCTTACAGGCTCTATGTGCATCGGCTCACTGCTGACCATTGCGTGGATCTTATCAGCATAGACACCCGCCGCATTGATCACGAACCTGCACTCATATGAAACCTCGTTTCCGAATCTTTCCTTTGCGGTGACCCTGTATCCAGATTCAGTCTTTTCAATGGCCGTGACTTCGTTTTCAAGCTTAAACTCGACACCGTTTACGGCAGCATTTTCAGCCATTGCGATCGTAAGCATGAAGGGATCCACGATAGCGGAGGAAGGAACATAAAGCGCCGCCTCCATGTCATCAGAAATGTTTGGCTCAAGCTCATTAAGCTCATCTTTTGAAACGATCCTAAGGCCCTCGACACCATTGGTGATACCCCGCTCATAGAGCTCTTTAAGCTTTGACATGTCATCATCTTTTTTTGCAAGGACAAATGCACCGTTTCTCTTATAGGGAAAATCAAGCTCCACAGAGAGTTCCTCCATCATGCGTGAGCCCTCGATGTTAAGCTTTGCCTTGAGCGTGCCGGGCTTTGCATCGTAGCCTCCGTGCACGATCCCGGAATTGGCCTTGGAGGTTCCCTCGCAGACATCCGCTGCTTTTTCAAGCACCATGATGCTCCTCTCCTGCCTTGAAAGCTCCCTTGCTATGCAGGCACCGACAATGCCTGCTCCGATTATTATCACATCCGTCATATCTGACCTTCCTTAATAAATTTATGCATATCTTATGAGTTACGCGTATATGAGATTATGCTTTTGAAACCACATTATGCGCATAATAAAGCTTAACATTGCTCTGTCCATCCTGCATTTCGGATCATCCGTTTTCATTATTCCATCGATTCGCGGGTTTCAGACATTTTTTTATAACTTGTGTTTAGCCGAAATGAGCCGGGAAAATGTCCCCGACTCATCATGTATCTGTTTTATGTTATACTTCTTTTTCCTGAAGCTTGTTTATTGTGCTTTTAAAGAATCCCTGCTTCTTTACTTTCTTCTGTTGACTCTTTCCTTATCTTACAGTCCTGACGTAAGCGCTCCGGCAAGCCACGGGTTAAAGGGATTCACATCCGTGGGATCCCATCCTCTGTTAACGGATGAGGGATCTATTATCGTCGTAGCCGGCTTTCCGAGATCGCCGGGGCTGTTTATATCATCATAGACAACTACTCTGGTACCCTTCTTGCAGTTGTCATAGATCCACTTGGAATCCGCAACTGACAGCCTCACGCAGCCAAGGGATGCAGGTGTTCCTAAGAGATTGTACTGATCCCACTCAAGAGTTGCGGGATTCATTGCAAGATACGGAACCGAATGGAAGAGGATCTTGTTGTTGAACCTTACCGCATATCTTCCGTAGGTGCCGTCCACCATAAGTCTCCAGTCATAGTAGTTT
>JAILPG010000130.1 GCA_024699595.1 Lachnospiraceae bacterium
AACGTTATCAGCGTCAGTATGAACTTAAATACCGGCAATATGTAATTTTCATAGCGGGAGTAGATTTTTGCAGCTACTCCCTTAATTGAATATATTGTTTCCAATTTGCCCCCTTGTACTTTCTACGGCGCCCACGCCCTGTACTTTGTACGGCGACCACGCCCTGCTTCGCAGTGCTTCCGCCCTGTACTTTGTACGGCGACCACGCCCTGCTTCGCAGTGCTAAAAACATTCGCAACCAGCATCAGGATGCTGCTTGCTCATGTTTTTGCGGTCATCAGATAAAGAATTGTTTTTGTGTAAACACAAACAATTCTTTATCTTCTTCCCTTGCCGCCGTACATGTTGTAAAGCTGATTTAATGCCCTTACGTATCGTTTCATGTGGTTCTTGCTCTTTTTGTATCTGTACAGATATACAAAATACGAAAAGATTATGTATATTCCGACTACGGCGGCATATTTGGTCAGTATGTCCTTAAAGTACGCAACAAGATCCATTCTGTAGAACTCCTCCAAAAAGGTTTCAAGGTCATACAGAATGGTCATTGCCACGTAAAGCGCAAAGCCTGCGGTACCGTATATCGCGGATTTCCACAGCTGAAAGCTTATATAATCGCCCCTGAAATAATGAGAGAGGCTTACATCCTTTCTGCCCTCACCTGCTTCATAGGCCGCCATTTTCGTCATCAACATTATCCGGTCTTCGTTTATCATCCCATCACCAGTAAGCCCAGGCGGATCATATCCGTATCCGGGCTGTTATTTATCAAGGAATCTCATTCTGGGAGACTCTTTTTCCTTCTTGGGTGCTGCAGGTGCCTCAGGCTTCTTTACAGCGCCGTTCAAAGAATTGATAAGGTTACCCTTACACTTGTTGCAGTATCTTCCCGTTGAAATGGGTTCACCACAGGTCTCACATACAATACCGGAGGCTCCGGCTTCCGAGAATACAAGCCTTTCCTCACGTACCCACTGTCTGATCTGCCCTTCATCAACATCACACTCCGTGGCAACTTCATGAACGGATGCACCGCCATGCTCGCTGATATATTCCTTAACAGTCTGGAATACATCTTCCATTTCCTTCTTACAATCAGCACAAATAGGCTGCCCCGAAATATAATTAAAAATCCTCCCACATCTCTTACAGTTACGTACGTTCATTACAAAATCCTCCTGTAACCTGCGGTCATGACATATCTGCGATACTAAGTACTGAAAAGTATACGCCTGCAACCCCGTTTTCATGCAAACATCTGGCCGCAGAATCGATCGTGCTGCCAGTCGTAAATATGTCATCCACAATAATGACTGTTTTTAATGATACATCATTTCTGCCTATTTTGAAAGCATTTTTTAAATTGTTTTGCCTCTCTGAGGCACTTAGATTTTTCTGTACTCTTGTGTTTTTTTCCCTTATGAGCACATCCGTCATCACGGGGATATTCACATGTTTTGAAAGCTCTTTTGCGATCAGTTCTGCCTGATTGTATCCTCTCTTTTTATAGCGCTTTTTATTTAGCGGTATCGGAATGATGGCGTCGGGATCCGTTCTTTTTATGAATTCCCCGAGTCTTGCTGCCATCTCCCTTCCGTAATATGCCGCATATTCCCTTCTGTTTCCGTACTTAAAGCTGTATATGCTCTTTTTGATCATCTCATCATATACAAAGACCGCTCTTCCGGCTTCAAATTCGTGCTTTATCCTGCTGCAGTCATAACAGTACTCTTCTCCGGGATCAGACAGCCCTCTCCCGCACTTTAAGCATACCGGACCCGAGACATAGTGCGGAAGGTTTTTACATTCGTCACAGACCAGACGTTTTCTCGGATAGACGGCGTCATGGCATATGGGACATCTTGCCGGAAACAGGATATCAGCCACGGAAAAACCGTTCATACTCCGTATACCTCCCTTATCCTGTTTGACATTCCGGTATATCTTTTTGATTCATCAACATTTGATATCATAAAGCTTATCTGTTCCCTGCTGCCGATGAGAGTCACGCACTTTGTGGCTCTTGTCACACCCGTATATAGCAGATTTCTGTTAAACAGCAGTCTCGGTCCGTTTAATACCGGGATTATCACGGCAGGATACTGACTTCCCTGCGACTTATGTATGGTAACTGCATAGGAAAGCTCTATTTCATCCAACTGTCCGTATGTATAGTCAACCCTCCTTGAACCGTCATATTCCACCGTAACTGTCTGGGCAAAGTCATTTATGGATACTATCACGCCGGTATCCCCGTTAAACACGCCTTCGCCTTTATCTATGACCATTCCGTGCCTTGATCTGATCTGCCATTCCAGCTGATAATCATTCTTTATCTGCATTACCTTATCGCCTTCACGAAAGATCATGCCCGAATACTCTTTCTCCTTTTTTCTGTCATCGGGAGGATTTAGATATTTCTGAAGCACGGGATTTAAAGCTTCCACTCCCAGCGTCCCCTTTTTCATGGGAGTTAAGACCTGGATCTCATATGGTTCGGCATCCACGTATTTTGGCAGCTTGTCTCTCGTAAGCACGACCAGATTATTTAAGATCTGTTTTATATCACTTCTCTCAAGGAAAAAGAAATCCCTGCTCTTATTATCAAGCTTTATCTCCTCACCGTCATTTATCTTATGGGCATTTATAACGATATCGCTCTGTTCCTTCTGCCTGAAAATCTTTTTAAGCCTCACGCACTCAAAAACATCTGCATCTATCAGATCCTTTAGTACGGTACCCGGTCCCACACTCGGAAGCTGATCCGTATCACCTACCATGATGAGTCTTGTTCCGGGGATTATCGCCTTTAAGAGGGCAGTAAACAATACAATGTCTACCATTGACATTTCATCGATGATGACCACATCCGCTTCGAGGGGATCATCCTCGTTTTTTTCATAATAAAATCCCGTATGTCTCATATCAGGATCGTTTCCTGCCGGTCTCAAGCGCAAAAGTCTCTGTATCGTGGATGCCTCAAAGCCGGTTGCCTCGCTCATCCTCTTTGCCGCCCGTCCTGTGGGTGCGGCAAGGACAACGCTCATGCCTTCATCCTCATAGTATCTGATGATCGCATTAATAATGGTCGTCTTTCCGGTTCCCGGACCGCCGGTTATTATGGATACCCCGTTCATAAGAGCCTTTCTTACCGCTTCTCTCTGAATCTCTTCAAGCTCGATATCAAGCTCCCTTTCTATCACGGATATCTTTTTGTCTATCATCGTTCCGTCATAATAAAGTCCCGTGTCTATATCGTGTAAGAGCTTTGCGCATAAGAGCTCCATGTTATAGTAACTGCTCTTATAGACTGCGGTTAACCCGTCCTGTTCCTTTATTGTCACCTTTTTGTCCATGCACAGGTTCATGATGTGCGTAAGTATCACATCTTCAGGAATATCAAGGACCTGAGCGCTTCTTTCCATTAGTTCCCCCTTCGGAACATACAGATGACCTTCCGAGGCAGCCTGGTTTAAGGTATATATTATTCCGCTTCGTATCCTGAAATCCGAATCCGGACTGATGCCCGTCTTTACAGCGATCTCATCGGCCCTTTTAAAGCCTATCCCGTCTATGTCTTCCACCAGTCTGTAGGGATTTTTCTTCATTACCTCATACAGTCCGTCGCCATATCTGTCATGTATCTTTATCGCAAGATTGTTTGATATCCCGAATTCCTGCAAAAAGAGGACGGCTTTTCTGAGCTCTCTTTTTTCATTGAACCTTTCCGCTATCTCTATGGCCTTTCTCTCGCTTATGCCCTTTACCTCGGAAAGCCTTTCGGGTTCCTCTTCTATGATCCTGAAGGTATCTTCCTTAAATCTGTCTACTATGCGCTTTGCAAGTGTCGGACCGACGCCCTTTATGGCCCCCGAACCCAAATATCTGATCTCGGAGATCTCATCCTCAGGTTCGATCACCTCATAGGATTCCACTTTAAACTGCTCCCCGTAGACAGGATGAGTAGTATATGTGCCCTCGATCCTTAACGATTCGCCTTCCGATACATCAACGAGATTTCCGACGCAGATCACCTCATCAGCCCCGTTTGCAAATTCAAAGACCGTGTAGCTGTTTTCGCTGTTTTTAAATATTATGTGGCTGACATACCCGGTCAGTTCTTCCCTGTCCATTAACGCGTTTGATCTCCTTTTTTGCTGAAAGTACAGAACGAAAAGGTCAAAATGCCATATCATTTTGACCTTTTAAGTGATGAATCGTATGTGTAAGGGAAATCCTGATATGATCAGCATTTCCTTAGACATGTGTATCCGGTGTCTTAACACCATAAGTGCTACAGATCATAATTTCTTTTCATCTGATCATAAAGCATCTTTGCAAGCCCGTTCTCCTGCTGATCTGCCGCGCCTTTTGCATATTCGGTTATCAGGTTGTCGCCGTAGTAATCAAGGAGACTCTGGGTGGCATTGTCAGATGCCTGGGTGATATTCACGGATTTCTTCATTTCCTTAAAGACCTGTTCGATAAAATATGCTTCGAACTCCTTGCATACACCCATCAGCTCCTCATCCGTCGCTTCGGATTTATCCGATTTAAGCTTCTTCTCGAGGTCGCTTCCGGATGCAAGAGTCTTGCTTACGGTCTGGTTTAACTGGTTAATGTAATCACTGCCTACGGAGCCTATATCCATTATTTATCTTACCTCCTGAGCTCATTTGCTTCCTGCATCATGGTATCCGCTGCCTGTATGGCCTTGGAATTAAGCTCATATGCTCTCTGGGCTATGATCAGGTTGACCATTTCATCCGCTATCTGTACATTAGAGCCTTCCAGATAGCCCTGTCTGATCTCACTCTTTTTCAGGTTTGCGTTTGTAGCCTCATTCAGAGCCTGTCCGGATGCCGCCGTTACGTCGTAGAGTGAATCACCTACTTTTTCAAGACCCGCAGGATTCTGGAACTGATAGAGCCCTATCCTCATCCCCGGGATCCTTTGCATATTATTCTTGTCATCAGGATATGTGAGATATCCGTCGGCATCCACTTCTATCTTGTTTGTGATATACTGGGTCGAATTAAGCGTGATGGGATTTCCCGCACTGTTTAAAACCGGAAGTCCGTCAGAGCTTGTAAGCATCATGGTATTGTTGCCGCCAATAGCAAATCTGAAATCACCGTTTCTTGTGTAATGAGTGGTTCCGTCCTCTCCCTTTAAAGCAAAGAATCCGTCGCCTCCGATCGCAAAAGCGGTGGGGCTTTCCGACTCAAGATATGCTCCCTGGGTAAACTGTGAGACTATCGCAGCATTTCTCACTCCGAGGCCGACCTGGGCACTTGTGGGCTTCTGCTCTCCGTTTGCCGAGGTAGTCTTTGTCTGGATATTCTGATACAGAAGGGATTTGAACTCATTTGTCTCAGTCTTGTATCCCACCGTATTAACATTTGCAAGGTTGTTTGCTATAGTATCCACATTTATCTGCTGCCCGATCATTCCCGATGCAGCTGTCCATAAAGATCTTACCATTTCCTGTCCTCCTTAAAGCGGGCTTTTCGTTAATGTATTACCTTATCATACTCTTCCAAGGTTATTGACTGCGGTATCAAGAGTCGAGTCATACGCCTGGATTATCTTCTGGTTGGATTCATATGCTCTCGTAAAGGCGATAAGATCGACCATCTCTCTTACCGTCTGTACATTGGAAGCTTCCAGATATCCTGAATATACCTGACAATCGGCCGGGGCAAAAGTGAACCCTTCAACAGGCTCGAAATATGTCTCGCCGTACTTTACAAGGTAATCGTAGTCAGCAAAATCCACGGTCTGAATGGTGGCAAGGACCGCGCCTCCCTCAACCTGTCTTACATTTCCCATCCTGTCTACTGAATAGGTCTGAAGCGGATCCAGTACGATATGATTTCCAGCCGTGTTTAAGAGATAATCTCCGTTTCTGTTGACAAGTGCGCCGTCAACATTTAACTGAAAATCACCGTCTCTTGTGTATTTTACCGAGGTCTCACCCTGTTTGTTTGTGAATTCTACTGCAAAGAAGCCGTTTCCCGACAAGGCGAGATCAAAGGTGTTTCCGGTCTCATGGAAAGGTCCCTGACTGTAATCAGTGTAGTTCTCGCCTATTTTTACGCCCATGTTCATATATCCGAGGCGTCTTGCTATATTTGGTTCAGATGTGTCCTTGATCTTAAGAGCCAGCACATCGTGGAAGGCCTCTGCCGTAGTGCCTTCCTTCTTGAAACCTGTGGTGGCTGAGTTAGCAAGGTTGTTGGTCATAACATCTACCCTCTTCTGTTCATTGACCATCCCCGTGCTGGCAATATAGAGTCCCTTTAACATATATACTCCTTATCCCGGCGTCCCCCTTATTCCAGTTCACCATCATATCCTGCCAGGAATTCTACGAACTTACCTGTTCCGATGGCTACCGCCGTCATGGGATCCTCCGCCGTTACCGTATTTATGCCCGTTTTATAAGCTATCAGGTCTTCAAGGCCTCTAAGCAGGCTTCCCCCTCCGGTAAGGACTATTCCACGATCGGCTATGTCTGCCGCAAGCTCCGGCGGAGTCCTCTCAAGCACTCCGTGTATTGCCTCGACTATCTGGGATGAAGTCTCCCTCAAAGCCTCTTCCGTGTCCTCCGAGGATACCTTGACGGTTCTCGGAAGTCCCGTTACCAGATTACGTCCCTTAACCTCTAAATAATCAACCTCTGCAAGCTTATACGCCGTTCCTATCTTTATCTTGATCTCCTCAGCGGTTCTCTCTCCGATGAGAAGATTGTGCTTTTTTCTCATGTATCTGACGATGGCTTCGTCAAAATCATCTCCGGCAACCTTTATCGAGGTGCTCACAACCGTACCGCCAAGTGAGATAACTGCTATATCGGTCGTGCCTCCGCCTATGTCCACTATCATGTTGCCGCAGGGCTTGCTTATGTCTATTCCCGCACCGATCGCAGCGGCTATGGGCTCCTCTATGATGGCAACCTCTCTTGCTCCTGCCTGATAGGTTGCATCCTCAACCGCCTTTTTCTCAACTTCGGTAACTCCGCTCGGAACACATACACTGATCCTGGGCTTACGGAAGGTTTTCTTTCCGATCGCCTTCTGCATGAAGTATTTGAGCATTTTTTCCGTTACGGTATAGTCTGAGATAACTCCCTGTCTCAAAGGCCTTACGGCTACTATATTGCCCGGAGTCCTTCCAAGCATCAGCCTTGCTTCTTCACCGATCGCCTTTATCTTGTTTGTATCCCTGTCAAAAGCCACAACGCTGGGCTCTTTTAAAACAACGCCTTTTCCCCTTATATATACCAGGATACTGGCCGTACCAAGGTCAATCCCTATATCTGTATAAACCATATTCGTATTCCCCTTTCCATGGTTTGGAACTGTTTATGTTAATCCGCTCAGTCAGATGGTGTTATCAAAAGCCGATGACCGGATTTGGTCGCAAAAATACGAATATATTATACTCCAACAGATGACCTTATTCAAAGAGTTTTATGTCATTTTTTATTAAAAAATTATTAAGGAAAAAACAAAGCGCATAGACGGAACGGTTCCTTCCGTTTTATGCGCTTCCCTGCCATACAATCAGTATATCGGCATATTTTTTTATTTCTTAACCCCCGAAAGCACTTTCTTTAAAAACTGCCCCGTATAAGAGTTTTTATTCTTCGAAACCTCCTCGGGAGTTCCGGCTGCGATCACGGTTCCACCCCTGTCACCGCCCTCGGGACCAAGATCAATGATATGATCGGCTGTCTTTATCACATCCAGATTGTGTTCAATGACTACAACCGTATTTCCGCCCTCCGTAAGCCTTTCAAGGATGTCTATGAGCTTGTGGACGTCCGCAAAATGCAGCCCCGTAGTCGGTTCGTCAAGGATATAGATGGTCTTTCCCGTGCTTCTTTTACACAGCTCCGTCGCAAGCTTGATCCTCTGTGCTTCTCCTCCCGAAAGGGTCGTAGAGGGCTGGCCAAGCTTTATATACGAAAGGCCTACATCATAGAGAGTCTGCATCTTGTTCTTAATTGACGGAATGCTGTCAAAAAAGTAAAGAGCCTCCTCCACTGTCATATCAAGGACATCCGCTATGCTTTTGTCCTTGTATCTTACTTCAAGGGTTTCCCTGTTATAGCGTCTGCCTCCGCATACCTCGCAGGGAACATAAACATCTGACAGAAAATGCATCTCGATCTTTATGATGCCGTCTCCGGAACAGGCTTCACACCTGCCTCCCTTTACATTGAAGCTGAATCTTCCCTTGCTGTAGCCTCTTGCCCTTGACTCTGCAGTCTGGGCAAAAAGATCTCTTATCAGGTCAAACACACCCGTATAGGTTGCGGGATTTGACCTTGGTGTCCTTCCTATGGGTGACTGGTCGATATCGATAACCTTATCAAGCATTTCGGTCCCTGATATCGACAGATGTTTTCCTGGTACGGTGCCTGCGCGGTTAAGCTTCCTTGCAAGAGCCTTGTAAAGGATCTCGTTTATGAGCGAGCTCTTACCCGAACCCGATACGCCCGTAACACAGGTAAAAACCCCAAGCGGGATGTCAACATCTATGTTCTTCAGATTATTCTCTCCGGCACCCTTTATCTTAAGATATCCGGATGGCTTTCTCCTTTTTTTCGGAACAGGGATCTTAAGCTTTCCCGACAGATACTGTCCGGTAATTGAGCTTTTCTCGTTTATTATGTCCTTAACAGTTCCCTTGGCTACGATATTTCCGCCATGCTCTCCCGCTCCGGGACCTATATCGACCAGGAAATCCGCCTCTCTCATGGTCTCCTCGTCATGCTCCACGACGATAAGCGAATTGCCGAGGTCTCTTAGATCCTTGAGAGCCGACAGAAGCTTTCCGTTGTCTCTCTGATGAAGACCTATACTTGGCTCGTCAAGTATATAAGCTACCCCTACAAGACCCGACCCGATCTGGGTCGCAAGCCTTATCCTCTGCGCCTCTCCTCCGGAAAGAGAAGAAGCGGATCTCGTCAGTGTAAGGTAATCAAGACCCACTCGGATCAGAAAGTTTAATCTGGATTTAATCTCTTTTAGTATCTGTTTTCCTATTATCTGTTCGTTTTCGGTAAGCTTATAACCTTCGATATACGAAAGCATCTCATTGATGGGCATATCGGTAAGCTCATGGATGTTTTTGTCACCTACCGTCACCGCAAGAGAACTCTTTTTAAGCCTCATACCCTGGCACTCGCTGCAGGGCGTTATCCTCATATATGCCTCATACTCTGCCTTCATCATGTCAGAGGCAGTTTCCCTGTATCTTCTCTCCACATTTTTGATGAGGCCTTCAAAAGCGACATCATATACGCCGACTCCGCGCTGGCCCTTGTAATGGACCTTTATCTCTTCCCCGTCCGTGCCGTATATAAGGATATTCTTTACATTTTCGGGATAATCCTCAAACGGAGTGTTAAGATCAAAATGATATCTTTCCGTGAGTGCCTTCAGAGTCGCATAGGTAAAGCTTGTCTTATCGGTACAGCTCTGCCACCCCGTAACCCTTATTGCACCTTCCATTATCGAAAGTGAAGGATCCGGGATCATCAGATCCGCATCAAACTCCATTTTATATCCGAGTCCCGCACACACCGGACAGGCACCGAAAGGATTGTTAAATGAAAAGCTTCTCGGTTCTATCTCATCAATGCTCACATTACAGTCGGGGCAGGAAAAATGTTCCGAAAAAGCCATTTCACGGCCGCCTATAACATCTATGGTCACAAGGCCGTCCGCAAGCTTAAGCGCATTTTCCACGGAATCGGTAAGCCTCTTTTCAAGTCCATCCTTTATAACCAGTCTGTCGATCACGATCTCTATGTTGTGCTTGTTGTTTTTTTCAAGCTCTATCTCCTCGGACAGATCATACTGGTTTCCGTCGATCCTTATCCTCACATATCCGCTTCTCTTAGCACTCTCTATGACCTTTTCATGCCTGCCTTTTCTGCCCCGGACTACCGGTGCCAGAACCTGGATCTTAGTGCCTGCA
>JAILPG010000141.1 GCA_024699595.1 Lachnospiraceae bacterium
GTGGCTTTCAGACCTGCCTGATGTGGATGTTAAAACAGGAATTAAGAACTGTGCAAGCATAGACGGATATCTGTCTGTTTTGTCGGTATTTCATCAGACAGCAAAGGACAAGGCGGATGAGATAGAGAATCTGTTCTTAAAAGGCGATATTGAAAACTATACTATAAAAGTCCATGCACTTAAGAGCTCTGCACGCATACTCGGAGCGTCTTCCTTATCCGGACTTGCGGCTGATCTGGAGGATGCCGGAAAAAGAAAAGATACGGAGTATATAAAGGATAACGGCGGAAAGCTTCTTAAGATGTATCGCGATCTTGATGCAGGGCTTTCAAGGCTTGACAGAGCTGATGATAACCTTCAAAGGATCGAAGCGGGAGCCATGAAGGAAGCCTATCAGACGATAAGTGAGATAGCTCAAAGCATGGATTATGAGCTGATGGACGACATGCTTAAGAATCTGCACGTATACGATCTTTTAGAGGCTGACAGGCAAAGAGTGGCAGAGATAGAAAGAAAGCTTGCAGATCTTGACTGGGATGGTATCATTCAGATAACCGGTGAGGTTTTGTGAAACAGAAGATCTCACGGAATGAAACATCTGAGGAGTGTACTAAAGTACGCTTTATCATGAAAAGAGCAGAAATGAAAACATCTTTTTTCAGAAAAACATCACTTATAACGCATACGATAAAGGTAAGCCTGGCAATGGTCGTACCTGTTCTGTTTATAGGAAGCATCACTGTAATGCTTAACGGATTTCCCGTACAGGCGTATCAGGATTTTCTGGATACCTTTTTGGGAGGGGCGCTTCGGAATATTATCCTTACTATACAGACCACAACCGTGGGAATTCTTGCCGTATATATCACAATAGCCTTAAATCTTAGCTATATGAATCAGACTGAGGAGGGTATGAGGCTTGTATTCAGGTTTGGAAGCCTTTTGGGATGTCTGACCGGATTCTTTATCCTTGTGGGCTTTTTTTCGGGAGAACCGGATTTTTCACTGTTAAGCGGGCAGGGAGTTTTCAGTGCAATGTTGGCAGGGATCATCGGTTCGGTTCTTTTTAGAAAGTTTGAGACAGTTTTTC
Organism: Lachnospiraceae bacterium; assembly: GCA_024699595.1. The sequence continues at coordinate 1,091 of JAILPG010000141.1, forward strand.
GGATGCGCAGATCGGTCTTTGTTGATGGAGCAGATTCTGTATTTATTGCATCCCTTCATGTGATCCTGCCGTTTTTATGCGTGGCTCTTTGCTTTGCCGCGGCCAATTATCTTATCATGGTCTGTTTTCAGGTTCAGAGCGTCCAGCATCTGTTTATGAAGGTCATGGAAGCTATCTTTATGAGGATGCACCGGTCCTATTCGAGCGGTCTGCTGTTTACCACCCTTACGAGCACAATGTGGTGGTTTGGGATCCATGGGAATAATGTTCTTAACCAGGTTGCGGAGGATATGTTTACCGTTATCATCCCGGGAGAAGTAGTATCAAAGAGCTTTATGGATACCTTCGTCAATATGGGAGGTACCGGATGTACGATCGGACTTTTATTTGCAATGCTTGTATTCGGAAAGAGAAGTTCCACTAAAAGACTGTCCGGTATGGCATTGTTTCCGGCTGTACTTAATATCGGAGAGCTGCTTGTCTTCGGTTTTCCCGTAATTTATAACCCGGTAATGGCCATTCCGTTCATTATTGCACCGATACTATGTTTTACAAATGCTTATCTTTTGACCTGTGCGGGATTTTTACCCCAGGTCACGAATTCCGTTGTGTGGACGACCCCTGCGCTTCTGAGCGGATATATGTCCACCGGCTCTCCAAGAGGGATCATAGTCCAGCTTTTAAATATCCTGATCTCGACAGCCTGTTATGCGCCGTTTGTGGTCTTGTATGAGAAGAAATCCCTGGATGAATTCTCTTTGGCCATGAATGAGCTTGTAGGTATACTTAAGAAAAGCGAGGAGACTACTGAAGAGGTCGTTCTTACCGAATGTGAAGGAAACGCCGGGCGGCTTGCAAAGCTGCTTGCTTCGGATCTTGAGGCATCTTTAGCCGTTTCTTCACCGGATGACGCCGCAGACAAAGCGGAAAGTCCCCTGTTAATTAAATACCAGCCGCAATTTGACAATAAGGGCAGGTGTATAGGGGCGGAAGCTCTGCTCAGGTGGAATCATAGCCGGTACGGGATCGTCTATCCTCCGCTTGTGGTTCATGTGGCAAAAGAAAGCGGGGATCTCTACAGACTGGAAACTTATATAATAGAAAGTGCAATTCGTGATTCCGAGAGCTTCAGGAGATGTTTCGGCGAGAAATTCAAGCTCAGTGTAAATACGACGGTATCAACACTTTACGATGAAAGGTTTGTACCGTTCTTACAGACGATGGCAGACCGGTATAAGCTGAAGACAGGTAATGTATGTATAGAGATCACTGAAGAAACCGAGCTTGTGACGACGGAAGAAACAGGGGAACTTATAAAAAAGATCAGATCCTTCGGCTATACCTTTGCCCTTGATGATTTCAGCATGGGCCATACATCGCTTCAGTATCTGCAGCACAACCAGTTTGATCTTGTAAAGCTGGATGGAAATCTGGTCAGATCTATCTTAAGCAATGACCGTACAAAAGAGATCATCAATTCCATCGTATATCTGTCTAAATCTCTGGACTTTAAGGTCTTGGCGGAGTTTGTTGAGACTACGGAACAAAAGGACGCCCTTGAACAGATCGGTTGTCTGCTGTATCAGGGATATCTTTTCAGCCCGGCGGTTGACAGGGATTCGCTGATCTCAATGGGAGAAAAATGAAAGGAGTGATAATATATGCCTACACCTGAAAAAGAATGGCCTATGGATCCTTTAGGCAGAAAGCTTCATGAACAAAAGATAAAAAAGAATAAGCCTGTGATACTCGGACCTCCGCCTGATATATTAAAAGAAAAAGAGCTTAAGGAGATCATAAAAAATAACGGCAGTTTTGTAAGAAAAAAGACTGATGATACAGAAGAATAGGTAAAGCAGTTTTTCAAAAGTCCTTATATATGTGCTTAAACTTTCCGCTTATTCTGTCAGCCTGCGGTTTTCTATCCGACAAAACGATCTCTACATGCAGTCCTTTGCTTTCAAAGAACTCATTAAGGTCATGTTTTGCCTGGTCAAAAGCATCCTCGGGTTGATCGGATATCATTCTGAGTTCCACTTTATCGGGTCCTCTCTGAATTAGCTGGAATCTGCGGACAGATTTCACTTCTTCCAGAATCTTATACAGAGACATCGGAGCTATTGAGACCCCATTGCCGAA
>JAILPG010000148.1 GCA_024699595.1 Lachnospiraceae bacterium
GACGTGTCCGAAGATATGTGTGCTTCTGAGGTTGGGATAAAGACATTTTTACTTACCGACTGTATGATAAACTCAAAAAATGCGGATATATCTTCTTTTGAAAAAGGGGGATATCCGGAACTGGAAAGGTTCCTTTTCGGGTTATGAAAGGGATCAAACAAAGACAAAGCTCCGTCAATCAGAGGGCAGGTTTTTGTTTGAGAACAGAAAGGAGTATTTTTCTGATGGGGAAAACAGCGATAGTTACCGGTGCTAATTCCGGAATGGGGATAGCTACAGTAAAAGCTTTAAGTGATATGGGGATGACCGTGATCATGCTCTGTCGCAGCGAGGAACGCGGAAGAAAAGCATACGATCAGTTAATGAAGGAAAATAGTGAGCGCAAGTTGGAACTAATGCTCTGTGATCTCGGTGACCTGGCTTCTATAAGGGATTTTTTAGACTTGGTAAAGGAAAAGTATGAAAAGATAGATGTCCTTGTAAATAATGCCGGCTTTATATCCTTGGACAGGCAGGAGACAAAGGATGGCTTTGAAAGACAGTTTGGGGTTAATCATGTCGGACATTTTATGCTGACTACAGGTCTGCTTGATATTATGGGTAAGGGTTCCAGAATAGTAAATGTGGCCTCAGGAGCTCATAAGACCGGCAAGATCCATTTTGATGATATCAATCTTCATAAAGGGTTTAACGTGATAAAGGCATATTCGCAGAGTAAACTGGCCAATGTGCTTTTTACAAGAGAGCTTTCAAGACGCTTAGCGGACAGGGGGATTACCGTTAACTGCTGTCATCCCGGAGCAGTGGCTACCAATATCGGTATAGACAGGGATACCGGTTTCGGGAAAAAGGTGACCGGGATGTTAAAGCCCGTTTTCCAGACTCCGGAGAAGGGTGCAGCAACAGCCATATATCTTGCGACAAGTAATGAGGTAAGGAATATTACCGGCGGATATTTTTATAAATGTAAACCTGTAAAATCCTCCAAGCAGTCCAAGAGCAGGAGCCTTGCAGCGAAGCTGTACAGGTTCACGGAAAAGCTTATAGAGGAAAAAGGATTTGCCGGTCCGGTTGTTATCCCGGACCGGGTGATAAATATGAGAAAAGCATGGGCCGAGAGTGATGCTAAGAGGGATGCCGGACTTACGGAACCTGAGGGAATAGAAAAGTTTAAAGATATACCCTATGGGCCTTATGGCAAATGGAACCTGATGGACTTATACCTACCTTCAGATAAAAATGAAGAACAGCTTCCGGTAATAGTTAGCATCCACGGCGGCGGATATTTTTACGGGGACAAGGAGCTTTACAGGTTCTACACCATGCATCTCGCAGAGTATGGGTTTGCGGCGATCAATTTCAATTACCGTTTGTCTCCGGAAAACAAATTCCCGGCACCGCTTGAGGATACTCTGGCAATATTTAACTGGATATCGAGGTATGCGGAAAAATACGGTCTGGATAAGTCAAGAGTGTTCATGGTGGGAGATTCAGCAGGTGCCCAGCTGGTGAGCCAGTTCGCATGTATATGCTCAAATGAGAACTATGCAAAAGAATTCGGGTTTAAGGTGCCTCAGGATGTAGAGCTTAAGGGTATATCCTTAGCCTGCGGCATGTACAGGACCAGGGACAGGATAAGAGAAGAGAACAATGAGATGATGATGGATTATTACGGATCGAAGAGCCTTGTGGATGATCCGAGGACAGAAGTCTTAGAAAATATCACTTCTGCATATCCTCCCAGCTATGTATTCTCGGCAGAGAACGACTTCTTAAGAGATGAATGTCAGCCCATGGCGGAATACCTTACATCCAAAGGTGTCAGGGCAGAGTATAAGATATACGGCACCAATGAGGATAAGGATATCGCGCATGTCTTCCATTGCAATATGCGTCTTGCTGAGGGAGAGCGTGCCAACAAGGACCAGACGGATTTCTTTAAATCGATCACAGGGACGGTTCTCTGATTGATTTTGAAGCTTTTTAGGGAGATAAGTACTATGACAGATTACGGATTAATGGCCGAGCAGGCCTTAGGCTTTGCAGAAGGCTGTACCTGGGATATCACGCTGTATGCAAATATCTCGGCACTTATATATGATACGCTTGAAGACTTAAACTGGGCAGGATTTTATCTGATGCGTGACGGAGAGCTCGTACTCGGGCCGTTCCAGGGGAAGCCGGCCTGCATGAGGATCCCGGTAGGGAAAGGGGTCTGCGGGACCGCGGTAAAAGAGGACAGGGTTTTGCGGGTGGATGATGTGCATCTGTTTAAAGGGCATATCGCATGTGACAGTGCATCTGATTCGGAAATAGTCTTACCCATACACCTTGATGGGCGGATCATAGGTGTGCTTGATATAGACAGTCCCGTAAGATCCAGATTCAGCGTTAAGGATGAAGAGGGATTGAGGAAGATAACAGGAGTGATTGAGGAGTGCCTTAAAAACGGGCTTAAAAACAGAGA
>JAILPG010000247.1 GCA_024699595.1 Lachnospiraceae bacterium
GATCTATGCTTTTATCTTCGGTATGCTTGTAGGATTTATAAATCATATATATGGATCGCTCTTTCCGTCTGTTATCATCCATCTGATGATCAATATCGCGGGTCTTTATGCCGAGATGCCCTTAACCGATGCTCTTGGTCAGAATGTTATGGGGATCTTTTCACTCATTCTGGTGATCCTTGGGGGCGCTATCGTGTATTTCATGGTAAAAAAGAACAGAAACCGGCTAAAGCCTCATTTCATGACATGCCTTATGGTCTTTTGCGCATTCTTTGCATCGGCTGTTTCCTGCCGGATCGTAAGCGTTAATGCGGCGGATCAGACAGGAAACCATATAAAGCTTTCCGTAACGGATCCGGGCTATGATGTCTCAAGACCGGTAGACGGCGTGCATTTTGATTACAGATACGGGCCCTCCATGATGCTTAAAAGTGACGGGAGCATCGATGCCTACTTTTCGGCGCCTGCAGACGGAAAGATGGAATATGACTGGATATCCTACAGACACTCGGATGATAACGGAAAGACCTGGTCGGCGGACAAGATGGTACTAAGCTCCGACCCGGGGACAATGGACAGTCTTTCCGTCTGTGATCCGGATGTTTTTTACCATGACGGATATTACTATATAGGATATACTTCGACGCTTGATCACGTTAACAAGGGTCTTGCAAACAGTGTCTTTCTTGCAAGATCAAAAAATCCCGACGGACCTTTTGAAAAATGGGACGGAAGCGGATTTGGTGGAAAACCTTATCCGATCGTATATTATGACGGAGTATGGCTTGGATGGGGTACGGGCGAGCCGAGCTTTGTGGTGCTTGATGACGTTTTGTATCTGTATACGACGATGGATACATATACCGGTGATTATGTAAGGGTGAGGACCACGGAGGTAAGGACTGCCGATCTTTCAGATCCCTTATGGCCTGGTAAGCTTGAGTACAGGGGAGTGGCCGTTACAAGGACCGATAACGGGGGAAAAGGCGGTTACGAATACAAGGACTGCGACTCCTGGGATGTAGTCTATTCAGAGGAATACGGCAAATTCATCGCAGTATGCTGTAACAGGAGATTTAACGATGACAGCTGCATCCTGTATTTTGAGTCGGATGACGGCATAAGCTTTGAGAGGGTATCGGAGCTTAATGAAAATGTGATCTGCGGATGCCATAACTGCGGTATCATGGGTGATGAGAATGCACATATAAAGAAGGGAGACAGCTGTTTGATCGGCTATGCCTACCAGGGAAGCGGCGAGCCGAAATGGGGAATGTGGGCCACAAGGTTTGCACCGCTTAGTCTGCAGGGTACTTCTGAAATTGACAGAAGTGAGGAGGAAAAAGAGAACCTTAAGCAAAAGCTCCTCTATATAAGAAAAGGCGGAAATCCCGGATATGTCTTTTTTGGTGCGGACAGCCTGACAGCCATCGGAAGAAAAGGGGATGCGAGGATCCCCATAGAATACTGTCTCTATGATACTGCGTTTAACAAACACAGCATAAATGCAGCTTTGGTAAGCGTTTCAGGTTACGATGAAAATATCATAAGAGCAGAAGGCGGAAGGGTAACTCCCGTGTCCGAAGGTCTGACTTATGCAGATATCAGTTATGAAGGCTTTGCAAGAAAGATCTGTTTTGTCGTTGCAGGTGATGAGGATTACGAAAAGATCATAAACAAACCGGTGATGACGGATTTCTTTTCACCGGTTACTGAATATGAGCTGTCAAAAGACGGATATTATCTGGCGGCTGTAAGACCCCTTGCCATGTATTCGGATAATACTCTAATGGAGATAAGCTGTGTTACGCAGAGTAACCCTGAGTTTACGCTCTCATCTTCGAACAGCCACATATGCAAAGTCCGTCCGGACGGAGTGCTCATACCCGTATCGGAGGGAAGCGCCGACATTAAGGTTAAGTCAAACACGGGAAAAAGCTACACCGTCAGGGTAAACGTGAGATAGAAATCGCTTCGCAAAAATGGTATCATATATGATACAGGCGTCAAAAGTCACATATTGTTCGAGCTTGCTCGATAAGATATGTGACCTTGGACGCCCAACAAATATGAGCAAGCAACAAGATGCCCGTATTTTGGGCATCGCAGTGTATTGCGAATATTTGCAAAATCGCGGGAGTTACGGAGTAACGAAGCGATTTTGAGTATCATATAGACTGGATGTTCTAAACAAAACGGAGGAATGTAAATAATGGATGATAATAACAACGAACAGAACATTTATTTCGATAATGACGAAGATGTGGAAAAGTCCGTGGAAAACGCCGTGGATTCGGCCGAAGAGGCGATGAAGAAGGCAAACGAGAATTTTGCCCAGACTGCGGATGAGGTATTAAAGGAAGCTCTTTCGGACGGAAGTGAAAACGAGACTGAAGGACAGGATAATTCAGAGCCTTCGGCCCCTGCAGATGAGCCGGCGGCTGAAAAGACCTATGCTACTAAGACCGAGGAGTTCATAGATCAGAAGAGGCGTGAAAACAGTCAGGGAAACTATCAGAATAACTATAACGGCTACGGGGACGGCTACTACCGCGGAACCCAGAGCTATCAGGAAGGAATGGGTATCTCCATAGCATCGATGGTATGCGGCATTTTGTCCATACTCTGCTGCTGCACCACACTTATTGCCATAGTGCTTGCGATAGTTGCGATCGTCCTTGGCATCATTTCCGTAAAGAATAATTATGCAGGAAAAGAGTTAGCCATAGCAGGGATCATCACAGGCGGATGCGGAGCGGTGATCTTTATCGGCGTTGCCATATGTTCGGCTGCTTTTTCCGCTCTTACGTCATCTTTTGAATCTGTTCCTGATTTTGATATAAATGACTTTTTAAATGATTATCTGTGATATGAGTGATATGAGTGAGCCTGGAGCAGAAAGAGCCGGAGTGGCATATATGCTTTACAGGCTCGGTAAGTACGCATTTTTTGCAGGGCTTTTTGGTTTCGTGCTTTATCGTATGAATGCATTTGATATCATAAGGCCCTTTTTATATTGCCGTTTCAAGCAGGTGACGGGGCTATACTGCCCCGGCTGCGGCGGCACGAGGGCTTTGGAGTTGCTGCTTCGTGGAGAGCCCGTTCTAAGCCTTTATTATCATGCGGGAGTCCTGTATTTTTTCCTTCTCTACATATTTATAATGGGAAAGACATTTGTAAGCATCCATTTTGGAAGGCCCGCGCTTAAGGATAAGACGGTGTATGTTCTTATATATACAGGGATCGGGATCGTGATCCTTCAGTGGCTTATTAAGCTCTTTTTCCTGATCGTGCTTCACCAAAGGCTTATTTGAGAGGAAGATCACCATCAGGTGGTCCCGGTAAATCTGCCGCTTGCACCGCAGGGAAGGTATAAGCCTGTATCCTTTACGGGAAGACCGATCTCGGAAGCTTCAACGCACCCCTTATGATCTTTGTTTACCGTCATATTTAACATATAGGAAAGGACAGCGGGTTGTAATCCGGTTGTATAGGAATTTATAAGGAAAAACAGCGGTCTGTCCGAAAGGATCTGTGAACATTTCTCTATCAGGGGATATATGCAGTCCTCTATCTTCCATATCTCGCCCTTAGGACCTCTTCCGTATGAAGGCGGATCCATGATTATCGCATCATATCTG
>JAILPG010000277.1 GCA_024699595.1 Lachnospiraceae bacterium
GATCTAGAACCACTTATAATCCAAATATTGCGTATGATTACATATAATTATCCTAGCAATTGTTATATCATCTGAAAATATCTTAATGAATCCTCAATCGCCTTGATCCTCATTTCAGAAGTCCCCGGCTGTTTACTGTCCGGAGATTTGGGTTTATTGTAATTCTCCCGTTCTATGATCCCATGCTTCTGTTTTACCTGGGCAATACTGAGGTTTGACACCCTAAAACCATATTTCTTCATGACCCAATCCCGTATGGCATCATATGTGGCACCTTGTTGAAATCCGGACGTATCCATATCCTCCAGGCTGAATTCTACACGGACTTTACGGCTATTAATATCGCCCTTGGAAAGAAGGACCACCGTCTCAACATGGGTTGTATGTGGAAACATGTCAACGGAGCGGATCCTGTCCGGATAATACCCGTTATTTGATAGATACCTCAAGTCCCTTGCAAGCGTTGCCGGATCACAGCTTACATATATGATACGTCTAGGTGATACGGAAACCACAACCTCAAGTGCCTTCTCATCCATACCTTTTCTGGGCGGATCCATTACGACCACATCTGCTCTTATTCTGTCTCTGTGCGCAGGAAGATATTCCTCGCAAGGTGCACAGATGAAGTCAGCATTTGTTACATTATTTAACACAGCATTGCGCTTTGCGTCATCTATAGCCTCAGGAACGATCTCAAGTCCATGTACCGTGGCCGCATCCTTAGACAGCGTGAGTGCTATCGTACCTATGCCGCAGCAGATATCCCACACCTCTTCAGTCCCGGAAAGAGCAGCAAATTCCGCTACGGTCTGATACAGCTTCTCCGTTTGCAGTGGATTTACCTGATAAAATGCATGAGCAGATATTTCATAGTCGATTCCCAACAGGGTGTCATGTATCGCGGAAGTCCCGTAAATTACAACATCTTCGTCTCCTAGGATAACGTTTGTATTTTTATTATTGATATTCAGGACTATACTCTTTACTCCCTCGACCGCTCTCAGCTTCTCTACAAGCTCCGCCTGTTCGAATAAAAGTTCGGTTTTTTCGTTAAATCCTGTTTTATTTTTGCTAATATTTATCACCAGGCAGATCATAATATCGCCCGTTTTGAATCCTTTGCGTATAATAACATGCCTGACAATTCCCTTCGATGTTTTTTCGTCGTAGGGTCGTATCCCATATTTCTCCATATGTTTCAATATGGTATCAATGATTATTTTATTTTCTTTTATGCCGATCAGACAATCTTCGGTTTTTATAATATCATGTGTTCTTTTTGCATAGAATCCCGATATAATATTTCCGTTTTTATCCTGTCCGACCGGGAACTGAGTCTTGTTTCTGTACCTGCACGGCTCATCCATCCCTGCGATCGGCTCCATTATCTTCTCAATATGGTCTCTCTCGAACCCTCCGATCCTTACAAGATCATCCGTCACCTTTTTCATCTTGTATCTTAACTGGGCCTCATATTTAAGCGCCTGTATCTGGCATCCTCCGCAGCTTCTGTGGTTTTCGCATGCAGGAATAACGCGGTCCGGGGAGGGTTTTATGATCTCCTGGGTTATCGCATAGCCGTAGCTTTTCTTAAGCTTGACTATCTTTGCCCTGACCCTGTCGCCCGTTACAGCGTCCTTAACAAAGAGGGTATAGCCCTCTGTTCTGCCTATACCCTCTCCGTTCTCACTTAAATCTTCAATTGTAAGCTCAACTGTCTGATTTTTCTCAAATTGCATTTAGAGATCCGTTGTCTTTCTGATATTTGAATCAATCAGCCTGTTAAATCCCAGCCATCCCGTATTCATCGTTGATCTGAAAAGCTCCGTCAGTGTTTCAAGCTTTGCATCCGTATTATCAGCAAAATTTAGAGCCACAGCTTCCATTAGGGCCGGTTTTTTCGGTGATCCAAACTCATATTCACCATGATGTGCCAGGATGCAGTGTTTTACCTCGCTTGCGAGTCTTTCGGGGAATCCCGGTATCTCATCGATCTTTCTTGAGACCATCTCGCATCCCATCACTATATGTCCAAGCAGCTGCCCTTCATCCGTATAATCATTCTCAGGAAATCTCGACAGTTCCTTTATCTTTCCTATATCATGAAGCATCGCGACCGTTAACAGAAGGTCCTTTTTAAGCATCGGATACGCTTTGGTATAGTATTCACAGAGCTTCGTAACACTCAGCGTATGCTCTAAAAGGCCTCCTATAAAGCCATGATGAACGGACTTTGCAGCCGAGCTTTTCTTAAACTTTGCGGCAAAGCTCTCATCCTCAAAAAAAGCTTTGCACAACTTCTTCAGATATTCGTTCTCCATCCCGTTTACATAGCCCAAAAGCTCCTTATACATGGATTCTATGTCCTTTGAGCTTACCGGAAGATAATCCGATTCGCTGTACTCACCCGGGGATGCTTTCCTTGCACGGTTTATGCTTAACTGCAGAGCAGAGTTGAATTCCTTGACATTTCCGTTTATCTCCACGTAATCCAGGGCTTCAAACTCATCGATCCCGGCAGAATTGGGATCCCAGATCTTTCCCTCGATCGTCCCGGTCTTATCCTGCAATATTACGTTATCATAGGGCTTTCCGGTCTTTGTGACAGCAGAGGTCCTCTGCTTTACCAGATATATATCCTTGATATTATCATTCTCATGAAAGGTCTCTATATATTTCACTCCTGCAACTACTCCTTGATCCCGGAATATACGCGGATAAACCGTTATATACCGTTTCTTGCTTCTTCCTTATCTGTTTACCTACAGCTCATCTAAGGTTATCTCATAGGAAATATCCACATATGCTTCTCTTCCGAGTCTTTTTACCGTAACCGTTATCGTCTCTCCCGGCTGGAACTTAAGTATGGCACTCTTAAAGTTGTCAAATGATTCTATATCCGAGGTTCCGATCTTTACGATCACGTCACCGTTCTGGATACCGGCCTTCATCGCGGGAGAATCGGTCACAACCTCTTTGACAAAAGCTCCAAGCGGTATGTTCAGATCCCTGTTGACTTCCTTTGGAACATCCGTCCCCTTTATGCCGAGGAAAGCTATATCCTGTCCGTTTAGGATCTTCTCTATCCTGTCCTTAAGATCCGATACCGAATACGCTCTTATCAGATTCTTGGCATCTATCGTGCTGCCGTCCTGACATATGATGCCAAGCACCTTGCCGTCAAAATCACATAAGATGCCGCTTGCCTTACTCGATCCGTATATGTCCGTAGTAAGTATGCCGGCATTTGAGTCCTTCATGTCAAGTACAACAGCATTTGATGTGATCTGGCCTATTGCCATGGAATCCGTGACTCCGAGAGGATCCCCGATCGCTATCACCGGCTTGCCCTTTATATTGGAAAGTCTGCTGTTTCCAAGCTCGGCCATCTTATACGTGTCCATCGTGGGTGCACGAAGCCTTGCCATAGGTACAGCTATGACCGACAGATTCGTATTGTTGTCAGACGTCTTTAAGAAAGCGTTATACTGTTCCCCTGAGCTGAATGTAACCTGAATGGAATCTGCATTCTTTAACACACTGGTCCTTGTAAGGATCAAAAGCTCCTTTCCGTTATCCGCAAGTATCAGGCCCGAGGTCCTGGCATCACTTTCATAGCTGTTTAAGAACCAGTCGGTATCCGAAGATATCCCTGCGACAATAACCATTGAATCCTTGACATTATCCGCAACATCACCGATCTTTTTGTAAAGCATCGTATAGTCGCTTATCTCAAGCTCTCTGTACATTCCCTCAAGCGATCCGTTATCATCAGTCTTTTCTTCGGTGTCGCTATCTTTAGCAGATTCCTCAGCCTTCGGATCCTTTCCATCACCATCTTTTACTTCCGACGTATCTTTATCCTGTGTCTGCAAATCAACTGTTATCTCAACCGGCTTTTCCTCATCTTTATCACTGCTATCCTGATCAGGCGCTTTTTCTTCGCTGTCCTCGGTGACGGTGTCCGTTACGGCCGTTTCCGTCTTAAGATCGGATGCATCAGCCTTTGAGATATCGTTTACGGAGATCTCCTCATCCTTTTGGTTATCATCATTCTGTCCGGATACAAGCCTTACTTCCTCTGTCTCATCCCCGGTATCCACATTCAGTACGCCTGTGATCCAGGGTCTGAAAAACACAAACGTAACCGAGGCGACACATCCAAAGAGTATCGCCAGAAATATCGTAAACACGATCTTCTTTATATATCTTTTTTTATTGACCGGCCTCTTTTTTATGGTTTCCTGAATAAATTCATAATCCTTATCCCGGTCATTTCCTGCAGGCTTATCGTTTAAATCGTCCATCAACACACCTCTAGGGATTTTCCATAACATTTATTATACTAAAATAACAATAAACAGGCAAGGCTCTAAGTTTGATTATTCTGCGGTTTTCTGCTACACTTTATGCCATGAACACCAAGGTTTTGAGCATACTTGAATTTAATAAGATCACGGAAATGCTTGCCGAAAAAGCATCGTCAGAAGCAGGAAAAAACAAATGTCTCAAGCTTGTTCC
>JAILPG010000284.1 GCA_024699595.1 Lachnospiraceae bacterium
GCGTCGTCTGCCTCATGACATCCTTAAGCTCTCCCGTCACGATAACCAGTACTGCAGCAACAGCAACTATCAGAGCCACTGCTACGAGTGCGATGATCTTTGTGCTTAAGGAGCTGAAAAAAGGAACTTTATTGCCTGAAGCCTTTGATTTTTCCTGCCTGGACATATTTATTTCCTTCCCATTTATTAACATAACACTGAAATTTTACCATTTAAAGCGTGATAAAGCAACAAATGGCTACATCTTAAGGATAAAGGCACTGTAAGGCGGCATCGTAAGACCTCCTCCGAAGTCCACGTATTCTCCGGATATGAGATCCAGGGCATTTCCCTGTCCCCAGTCCCTGTGTGCGGTATATTCAGCTCCGTCGGCATTTATGCACACGATCACTCTCTCATCCTCAAAGGATCTCTCAAACGCGCACTGCCTGTTGGTAAGCACAAGAGAGGTAAAATTCCCGTAATTTAAGGCCTTATGCTCTCTCTTTATAAGGGCAAGCTTAGATATGAGATCCGAAAGCTCCGTCCAGCCGGGCTTTTCAAAGCAGGGACGAAGAACAGGATCACCCATGCTCTTGTCAGCCTTTTCACCCCATTCGCTTCCGTAATAGACCATCGGGATACCGGGCATTCCGAAGGCCATCGCATAGATGAGCGGCAGGTGCTTTTCATCATTTAATATTGAAGCGATCCTTGAAACATCATGGTTGTCGACAAAAGATACGAGATGCTTTCCTTTATAGATAGTCCAGTTTTCAGGGCCAAACTGCCTAAGCAGCGAATGAACTATCTCAAACATGTTCATCGAGTTAAAGCTTGAATGCAGACCCTTGTAACATTCATAATTGGTGCAGGAATCAAGCATGTCATCATTGACCCACTGGTTGTAGTCACCGTGTAAGAGCTCTCCAAGCAGGAAGAAATCCTCCTTAAGCCCCTTTGAAAAGCCCCTAAGGCGCTTTAAGAAATCCTTGTCAAGACAATAGGCAACGTCAAGTCTTAAACCGTCTATGTCAAACTCGTTAACCCAGCCCTTTATCGCATCAAAGATGTGGTTTATTACCTCTTCGTTACGAAGATTCAGCTTTACAAGATCAAAATGTCCTTCCCAGCCTTCATACCACAATCCGTCATTATAGTTCGAATTGCCGTCAAAGCTTATGTTAAACCAGTCTTTGTAGCGGCTGTCCCATTTTTTCGAAAGCACATCCTGAAAGGCAAAGAAGCCTCTCCCCACATGGTTGAACACACCGTCTAAGATGACCTTAATGCCGTTTTCATGCAGCTTTTTTACAACCTCTGCAAAATCCTCATTCGTACCGAGCCTTACATCGATCTTTGTATAATCTCTCGTATTGTATCCGTGCGTGTCCGACTCAAATACAGGTGAAAAATAGACCGCATTTACGTTAAGCTTCTTAAGATGCGGTATCCAGTCAATGACCTTTAATATCCTGTGCTCCTGTTTCCCGTCGTTTTCAAACGGTGCCCCGCAGAATCCGAGCGGATAGATCTGGTAAAAAACGCTTTCATATGCCCACATGGCAGCCTCCTCAATCTTTCTTTTCTATATTGTTATTCCAGTATCTCCAGAAATCCTTTACCTTGCCAGATACATTATGGGAAGCGCAGATCTCATATCTGCTCCACTCCCTCGGAAACAGCTTTTTATAGGATCCCGTAAGGAATCTTTCGTCCAAAAGAGCCACTATACCTATATCGTCCATCGTCCTTATCACGCGGCCGCCGGCCTGCAGCACCTTGTTCATCCCCGGGAATCTGTAAGCATAATCAAAGCCGTTAAGTCCCGCCTGTTCGTAGGAAGCTTTCATGATCTCCCGCTCGTTGCAGACCATCGGGAAGCCGGTCCCCACTATTATGGCTCCTATAAGGGTATCGTTTTTCATATCGATCCCTTCGGAAAAAATGCCTCCCATCACGCAGAATCCGATCAGGGTCTTCTTGTGGACATCCGCCTCGTTATCATAAAAGCTTTCAAGAAACTCCTCCCGCTCCATCTCACTCATGCTGCTTTTTTGCTTAAGCAGTATGACATCCTTTGAAAAACAGCGGTCCGCATACTGCTCATATACATTATTGAGAAAAGCATGCGACGGAAAAAAGACCATGTAGTTTCCGGCTTTCTGTGCCGTTATGTCCGAAATATAGCCTGCGATCCTTTCATATTCGGTCAGGTTTCTCCTCGTGTATTTGGAGCTTACGTCATTTGCTAAAAATAGCCCCCGTTTTCTCGGATCAAAAACCGATGAAGCATATACCGCATAGTCATCGGGATCCGCCCCGAGCATATCCTTGTAATACTGCACGGGAAGCAGGGTTGCGGAAAAAAATACCGCGCTCCTCCCCTTCATAAGCCTTAGCTTCAGACTATCGGAAGGATTTACGCATAAAAGCTTTACCATAAGCTGCATGGAGCCCCGTTCCGTAAGCTGCGCGTAGATAACATAGTCGTTTTCACCCATGTTATCATACATATTTATAAAATGCCTGAGCCTAAAATAAAACTCAAGGACCTCATCTCTTCCCTCAAATCTCTCGACCTCGTCAAGCAGCTCGTCAAGCCTTGCAACAGCCCTGTTTATCGCAAGCATGAGCTCAGTGATATCAGGAAGCACAACATAGGTATTTCCCCTATCCTTCTTTTCCGAAAGCTCACAATCCAGTATCTTTCTTACTACCAAGAGCCTTCTGTTAAGGGTATCAAGAGCTCTTGCAGATTTTATGTCAACCTCTTTTACCAGTTTTTTTATGAGAAGAACATCTTCCTTGTAAAGCTCTGCGCTGTACATATCCATGGCTCTGTCCACAAGATTGTGCGCCTCATCGACAAGAAAGATATAGTCCGAAGCATTTGTATCCGAGAAAAACCTCCTCAGATACACATTGGGGTCAAATACATAATTGTAATCGCAGATCACCGCATCACAGAACAGTGCCATATCAAGTGAAAACTCAAACGGGCACACCTGATGCTTAACTGCATACTCCTTAATGACGGCTCTGTCAAAATCATCCTCGTGAGTCAGCAGATCATAGATCGCATCGTTGATCCTGTCAAAATGGCCCTTGGCATAGGGACAGACCGTAGGGTTACAGTCAGGCGCGCTTAAAGGGCATATCTTTTCCTTGGCAGTGATGATGACAGTCTTGTAACGGAGCCCCTTATCCCTGAGAATATTGAAGCATTCCAAAGCTACCGTTCTTGTGACCGTCTTAGCCGTAAGGTAAAAGATCTTGCCGGCAAGACCCTCTCCCACAGCCTTGACCGAAGGAAATACCGTGGATACGGTCTTTCCGACACCGGTCGGAGCCTCTAAAAAGAGCTTCTTTCTGTGATATATTGTACGGTATACCTGTGATACCAGTTCCTTTTGTCCTTCTCTGTATTCAAAGGGAAAATCCGTATTCTTTATGGAGTCGTTCCTGATGTGAAGCCATTCAAATTCAAAAACAGCCCATTTTGAGTAAGCCGATAAAAGCTCGGAAAACCAGACCTGAATCTCTCTGATCGTATATCTCTCATGAAAAAAACGGATCTTCTGATCAACGCGGTTTACATAAGTCATGCGGACCGTTATCTCAGACAGACCGTTCTGTCCGGCGAACATGCAGGCATAGCATTTCGCCTGTGCCAGATGGACCGGCTCGGGTGCGTTCATTTTGTCAACATCCCTGTAAGTGGTCTTTATCTCATCGATCGTGACATCGGAAAGCGTGGAAGCTTCCTTATATATGATGCCGTCAGCCCGCCCTTCGACCAGGATATTAATATAAGCATGAGGATCATCAGGAGTACTTATGTCAACCGGCACAACTTCCCGAAGCAGGATCTCAGCATGATAATCCGTACCCATCCTGCTCTGTATCATCCTGTGGATCCTTGCGCCTTCAATAAGATTCTCGACATCCTTCTGGCTCTTCTTTCGGTTATCGATGTCGCCGGATCTTAGGATGAATTCAACAAGATCCCTTACAGAGACCCTTACAACCCCTTTGATATCCTCTTTTTCTCTCCCCGAAATATCCATACGATCAGCCTTTATACTTCCTCATCCAAAGCTCCCCCTCAATAAGCCTCCACAAACAGCTTGTATTGCAGCCTCCTCTAGCAGCCTCCTCCGTAGCACATGCCGCCACCGCCGCAACAGAGGTTGCAGACAAGATTCCAGAAGCAGAGCTTTACGCACATATTGCTCGGTCCCACTGCCGTTCCCGTATAATCATTCCTTCTCTCCCTGTAATAATTCTCAACAGAGGAAAGCCTGTTTAAGAGTTCACGGTACTGGTAATTATCGGGATCCAGGCTCACAGCTCTCTTTGCATGCTCAAGAGCCTGAACATTGTTTCCAAGACCCGCATGTGCATAAGCGGACATGTAATACCATTGTCCATCCCTGTTATTTATTCCCGCAAGCACGTTGAGTGCTTCCTGGTATCTCCTGTTATTGATATAGTTGGCGGCCGCCTGCATATGGACCGTTCTCTCATCCTGCCCCGCATAAGCGGTCCTGTTCTGCCTGTAAGCGCCGCTGTTTCCTGTAAAAGCGCCAAATCCGAAAGCTCTGAAGAAGTCTTCGAAATCTCCGAAATCAAATTCCCTGTAATTGGTTCCTCCGGTGCTTCCATATGAAGAATAACCGGTGTTATAACTACTGTTATTTCTTGTGCCATACCTGTCGTTATAGCTTGAATAACTGGTGTAACCTTTCTCGCGCATGTCCATTATCTGCTGATAAGCCTGCTGGACCTCCTTAAATTTCTCTTCGGCTGCAGCCTTATTAGGGTTATTGATATTGGCATCAGGATGATATTTCCTGCTTAAGGCCCTGTATGCTTTTTTGATCTCTTCCTCAGTGGCATTCTCAGCCACCCCGAGTGTGTTATATGGATTGTTCATGTTTATCCGTTACCTTTTTATCCTTACTCTGTATCTGATTGTATTTGCACCACACACCCGAATAGAGGATATTTCTGAGTATTGTGACATCCTTTATGATCGGAAGTCTTTCAAAAGCCTTTGCGCACTCTCCCATCATCATTGCAAGCATGCTTTCGGTCGATGCTATCAGATCGTCATCGTAGCCGTCGTTATTCTTATCCTTGAAGTCCTGTATGACGTCATCCTTCGCCTCACCGGACTTTCCTTCTATTATCCTGTTTCTTGTGTTAATCGGATTGTAGTTTCCGCTCTTTTCATCCTTTTCCATGTCCTCGTAAGCATCCATGATATAGATGAACTTGCCGAGATAGAAGCCAAGCTCCCGAAGATCCTTTTCCCAGGCATCGTGTCTGTAGCAGAGGATCTCAGCCATGATATCTCCGAAAGCACCCGAAGGGAGATCGATGAGCGGCTCGTTTTTATTTTCGTATTCCTCTATAGCTTTCAGCCTTTCCTTTATATAAGCGGCTTTTTCGGGATATTTTTCCTCGATCTTTTTTACACTGCCCTTAAGGACATTTCCGTACAGGTATCTCGATGCCTTCTTTTCATCCTTCCAGTCATCCATGCACTTGTAATATGTCAAAAGGACATTCATGTCAGCGGCATATTCCGTATATTCATTCGTCCTTGCGGGATGCTTTTCAAAAGGATGCGGAATGCATCTTACGGTCTTCTCGGTCTCTTTTGGCTCATATAGAGCCGTAAGCAGCATAATAACAAAGGTCATATCATTGCTTAGGGAAAGCTGGCCGGATGGCCCGTGCTCCCTTTTCAGACATTTGCATAGTCCGCAATAATACGACCTGTATACGGCAAATTCCTTAAATTTTAATTCCGGCTGATCTACAACGATGTATCCAAACATGATCCGTGATACCTAACTGTTCTTTATGAATTTGGTCTGACACTTCGGACAGGATATCTCTATTTTCCCCTTGCCTCTGGGGATCCTGATCTTCTGTTTGCAGGTCGGACATTTGTATATATGATGGGTCTTCATGTCGATTAGCATTCTCTTTTTCCCGGTGATAAAGGCTGTCGCCTTACCGGATACCTCGAGAAACTTACGGTTTTCCTCATATCTCTTCTGGATATTCTTTGAAAATACCCTGAAGTACATATATACGATAACGCCGAGCACCAAAAGGTCAAGGATAAGCGTCTTTACAAAAAATCCGATGATGATGAGGACGAAAGCTGCACCGCCAAGAAAGCGGTTAAACTGATCCATCCCGTATCTTCCGGTCATGAAAACAGCAAATCTGTATCTTGCGTTATCAAGCCATCTTCTGAATCCGTTGTTCATTATGTAAACCTCCAGCCCCTATCACCGCAAAACAGCCGGGCTAAGCGTTTCCTAAAACTCTACCTGGTATTTAAAGGTGTCCTTCTGCTTGAGCTTGTCCATGAAGATATCTCCGCGCAGTGGCTTGTCAAACAAAAAGCCCTGCACGTTATAGCAGTTCATGTTTAAAAGAGTCCTTGCCTGATCCGGAGTCTCGACGCCCTCGGCAATGACCTCCATCTCAAGCTCGTCAAGCAGCTTTAGGATCGCCGAAATTATCATCCTGTCGGGAGCTCCCTCCTTGTTGATGTTATCAACAAAGGATTTATCGATCTTTATGACCTTGACCGGAAAATCTGTCAGCAGATTCAGTGAGGAATAGCCTGTTCCAAAATCGTCAAGCGACGTATAGATCCCGTTATCCCTGAGAATGCGGATAAAGTTCTTCATCTCATCCATCTCCTCATATCCGGTAGTCTCGGTAAGCTCGATCTCTATATACTTGGGATCCACTCCGTGATCTTTTACCACTTTGATAATGTCGTTTGCAAGGTTTTCATCCCTTAAATGCATCTTTGAGAAGTTGACCGAAACCCTCACGGGCTCTATTCCCTCTGCGATCCATCTGTTAATATCTTTACATACCATTGTAAGCATCTGAAAATCAAGCGGTTTTATGGCTCCCTGTCTCTCAAGTGCAGGCACAAAGCTCTTTGGAACCATGATATTTCCGTCCCTGTTCCATCTGACCAAAGCCTCGGCTCCGACAATGTTCTTATGGATAAGGCTTACCTTGGGCTGATAGTAAGCCTCAAACTGCCCAGTCTTGAGCGCATTCGGAAATGCCGCGATTATAAGCCTTTCCCTGCCTGACACCTCAAGCATCTTCGGACTGAAATCAAGTCTCTTCTTGTTGTATTTTTTCGCATTTTCCAGAGCCACATTGGAGCCGTTCATTGCATCCGAGAAGGTCTTGCCTTCCTGCACGAGGTATACTCCGCTCCTGGTCTCTACGTTAACCGTACGTTCAATGCCCGCAACAGCCCTTACCCTTATCTCAATTCTTGCGATCTTTGACAGATAATCCTCAAGTTCCGGTTTGGTGATGACAGTGACGAAATTATCACCGCCGACCCTTCCGACCGTTGATTCAGGCTTTAAATACGAGCTCACGGTCTCCGCATAAAGCTTCATTATGGAATCGCCCACAGGAACGCCCATCTGCTGGTTATAGTAATTGAAATTCCTGATATTGGTAAAAATAACCGCGTAGCCACTGAATTTTCCCTGTTCAAACAGGCTCTTCATCTTCTCCTGGAGTCCCGGGAAATTCGGTATCCTCGTAAGCGGGTCTATGAACCGGCCCTTCCACATAAGATCCATGACATGCACTCTTCCGCAGTGTGCAGTCACACTCTTGTTTATAAACTGCAGGGTTTCCTTATCCTCATCATCAAAATGACTGCCCTTTACCGGATAATAGGAAAAAACAGAGGTCGCTCCGGTCTTTGCCGCATACTCAAGTCTCAGCTCTTCATCCTCATAGCCCTGATCCGCTTCAAAGATCTCTCTTTTTTCATGGATAGGCTCTTCAACAGGAGTTCCGGGTGAAAAATAGTCCACGCACGCCCTTCCGAGCTTTATTTCATCAGCAATATAACAAAACGCTTCCCCGACCCTGTCTGCAAGATCAAATAATGTCGTATAATCGTCCTGAAGGATTTCGAGAAATTTCCTGTATTTTTCACTGTATAGATCTGTCATGCCCGGTGCTCCCTGTGGTACAATGGTGAAACAAACACAAAATCATTATATAGCATTAAGCTCATTTATGAAAGCTTGGATGTTACTATTCACGGTACAGGATATGAAATGACGGCATGCGGATCGCACTTTTGCAAAAATACTGATCGCATTTATGCAAAAATACTGCTTGCGTATGGGAATAAGCTGTGTTACAATGTTAGAGCTGTGCAGAAAAAAACGGATGAAATAATCCGGAAAGTCCCGTAAATGCGGGGATGCAGCCGGATCAAACAGTTATAGATAAGAGGTGATATCATGAAGAACGGAATACATCCTGATTACCATCAGGCAACAGTTACCTGCAACTGCGGAAATACCTTTACAGTAGGCTCCACCAAGCCCGAAATACACGTGGAAATCTGTTCCAAGTGTCATTCATTCTATACAGGTCAGCAGAAGACAGCCAGGATCGATGGACGTATAGAGAAGTTTAATAAGAAATACGGCGTTGAAAGCAAGTAACGACAGAGAAGATGAAAGGTTGAGCAACGCTCAACCTTTTTTCTATCACAAAAAATAGCGAAAGGACTCAAGGGAATGGCAAAAAGCAGAAAAAAGAACGATCATTACAGCGGAATCGGCGGTCAGGCGGTCATCGAAGGCGTTATGATGCGCAACAAGAACCGCTATGCCGTAGCCGTAAGGACTCCCGATAATGACGTAAACGTTGCGGTAGAGGAATATGTCCCCTTCGGACCCGACAATGCCATCGCAAAGCTTCCGTTTATCCGCGGGGTGTTTGCTTTTATCGATTCCATGATCCTTGCGGTAAAAACGCTTAATTATTCGGCCGCATTTTATGAAGAAGAGGATCTGAGACAGAAGAGACGCCAGAAAAAAAGACTCTTTGACAGGATCCTTGGTGACAAGGCCGAAAGCGTATTAAGCACGATCACCGTGGTCTTTTCCCTGGTGTTTGCTATCGCACTCTTTATGTTGCTGCCCTATTTCATAGCAAGCCTGCTTAAGCAGTTCATCGTATCCGATACCGTGATAGCGATAGCTGAGGGAGTAATAAGGATCGTGATATTCATCCTGTATCTGCTTCTTATCTCTCTTATGAACGATATCAAGAGAACCTTCATGTATCACGGCGCAGAGCACAAATGCATCAACTGCATCGAGACCGGAAACGCGCTCACTCTTGAAAATGTTATGAAGGCCTCTAGGCAGCATAAAAGATGCGGTACGAGCTTTATGTTTCTGGTAGTGTTTGTCAGCATCATCCTCTTTATGTTCATACGCGTGGATGAGCCGGCTTTGAGAGTTGTTATAAGGATCCTCTTAATACCCGTGATCTCCGGTATTTCCTATGAGATCATAAGACTTGCGGGCCGCAGCGATAATATCTTTGTAAGGATCATCTCGGCGCCAGGACTGTTTTTACAGAAGCTTACGACAAAAGAGCCCGACGAATCCATGGCCGAG
>JAILPG010000329.1 GCA_024699595.1 Lachnospiraceae bacterium
ATCAGATAGGCGGAGAGCTTAAGAAGGTCGGAGAGGCAAAGGGTAAGCTTGACCGGATATCAGATAATAAATATGCGGTAGGAGCAGACAGCGCGATAAAAAAATGTGAGGAATTTATTGGACAGTTAAAGGATCTTGCAGGGCAGATCGGGGAGGCTTCGGGTGACGGATATGGTGCTCTTTCAGGAGGCTCCGGAGCATCTCTGGATATAACAGGTTACCTGACTGATGATCCGGACGATAACACAAATGATGACAGGCGCGAGCCGCCGGCTCCCGTTACCAGTCCGACGTATATCATTCCGGGGCAGAATGCAGGAGGCTCTCTTTTCGGAGGAGGGGAGTTTGTACCTTTACTTTCCACAGGTCAGGAGATCAATAATATTATACTGGATGGAAAATCAGTGGATGTTTTTGACCATCCCTTTGAGCCTAACGATTACAGGATATGCGATCAGGGCAGTGCTTTTCCGCCGGATGCGGATGGTAATTCCACAGGACCTACCGGAACCTGCGGCTGCTGTTCGAGTGGTACGATCATCAATAAGGCGGGGGGGCATACATCTGAGAGAGAAGTGGTGGAATATGCCCTGAGTCATGGGCTTTGTGCTTCGAGCGGAGGGACGGCTCCCGCAGGATGGATGGGCATACTGTCAGGTGCAGGAATCTCCGCATCTGATAACAGCGGAACCTCACTTGAAGATCTTGCAAAGAAGGTTGAGGAGGGACACGGAGTCATAATCGGCGTCAGTGCATGTACCTATTGTCCTCAGATGTACGGACACTATTATCCAGGTGTCGGAGACGGACATGCCATGGTCCTTGAAAGCGTTGTAAGAGATCATGAAACGGGGAAGATACTTGAATATATAGTATCCGATTCAAATGGAAGAGATAAGTATGATGCCTGCCACAGGGTGCCTGCAAAAGTGCTTGAAAAAGCATACAGGAGAAAATGGAAGGCTGCCGTTGTTACGGATGATGTGATCTGGTGATTAAGGAGTGAGAAGAGATGTTTGATGACAGATTCAGAAATGTATTTTCAAAGACAGAGATAGAGCTTGCCACTTCCTATCCCGTATGTGATGAGAAAAAGGAAACGGTATTCTTTTATTCTACTGAACCGAATGATGAGAAAAGCTATCGCATAACCGGGATAAACAGTGCTTTTTCAAGGGACAATAAAACCGGGGAAATAACAGAGATCCGGTTTGAGGGGGATCTCCTTGAACTTGTGGAAAAATGCAGGGGAGAAGTTATAAACCCGGAAGTCATGGATGAAGAAGCATATGATCTTGAGGATGAATATTATGATCTCTATGAGGAGTATTATGATGAGGTAGAAAACGGTAATATCGATCCGGCAAAGAGATCAGAACTGTCTGACATTCTTAACAGACTGATCCCGGAGAGCAGTCTGAAGGATCTGTACCGGTATTTCTGCAATGATATGTTTTAAAAGATTCGAAACCCTTATCAACGAAAGCGAGCATTAGTATGGATGTTATTATGGACAAGCTGCTTGAGAAAAATCCTGTTCAGTTAAAGAATGAGAGAACACAGATGTTTGCTCTGATAGACCGTTTTGACGCTTCTATCAGGCAGTATCAGACTGAGTATTCCAGGCTTTCGGAAGAGGAAAGGAAGGATATCAACCAGAGAAAGGCTGACAGGGATCAGAAGCTTTCAGAGCTTAAGAATCTTCAGAAAAAAGAAAAGGAAGATGCTCTGAATAAGCACAACAGGGCTCTTCAGAAATTGAATCTGAGTATTTCCGACGAGAATGTCAAGGCTGACAGCAGGATCCATAAGCTTGAAAGTGATCTGAATGAAAGTACAAAAAATGAAAGGTCGATCATAAACGGTAATAAGGAAAAGAATGAAGAGATAATAAAGTCCTACAGAGGATTTGTAAAGGAACTTGATACAAGCGTGAACAGAGCGGCTGCCGTTATCGGAAAATCACGCAACGGCAAGTCGGAGTTTGATCAGATAAGGAAAGAGATCAAAGGGAACATACCTGCGATAACGGGACGAAACAGCGCACTTACATATCTGAGCGGAGATGTAAAGACAGATGTTGCAAAGCTAAGGACAACTATAAGGGAGATCACGGAATCCCTTCCCAAGAAGCTGTTTTTAAAGGGCAAAAGGACTGAGGCCATAAAGCAGCTTCTTACAATTCAGTCTGATGCTCAGGCTGCCCTTAAATGGATAGAGGACGATATCGCAAAATCCCAGAAGAAGCTTACGGATTCTTCGGATAAGCGTTTAAAGAGCCTGAGGGAAGAGTGCAACAGGAATAAGCAGGAGCGGATAGACAGCAGAGACAAAACCGTAAAAGAACTAAATGATAAAATTGATAAAGAGAACAGGGGCTATAATGCCTATTTAAGACAGCTGACTGCCTCTCATGAAAAGGATTATGCGGAAAAAGAGAAGAGATTTGATACACAGATAAAAAAGGCGATTGCAGACTGGGAAGATGAAAAGAAAAAGTGTGATGCACGATTTGTAGATCTAATGGACAAACAGTATCCGGGTGACCGGATGAATGCCTGGATCAACAAGTTCTGGTATCATCCGAGAAATGTCGAGGATTACAGCAAGATATCCGGTACTGTCTGTTTAAACACGCTGATCGGAATGGCGGTCCTTGATATTTCTGATTGGTTATCCGGGGATACCGGTTCTACAGTATCTAAGGTATTGAAAAATTATATGGCTCTTTTTGGCAGAAACAGGGAACAGGCTAACCAGTCTTTCAAAGACAGGGTTATCAGGCTTCCTTATTCCATTTCTGTGGAAAAGGGAGAATCCCTGATGATCTCGCATGATGACAGCGATGAGACAGCTGAAAGAGCCCGGGTCATGATAAATTCCATATCCATGAGGATGCTTCGATCCGTTCCTGCCTGTACGATGCGATTTATGCTGTTTGATGCGGCGGGAATGGGAAGCTTTGTAAACCTGAAAGCACTTGATCCTGCCAATATAATCAATCCCACCGAACCGACAGTGAAAAGTCTTGTTATATCTGAGGCCAGAGAGCATTCACATATGACAAAACAGCTGGCGGAGACCGAGATTTCAATGTCATCGATCGAAGGACAGCTTATCAATTTTGATTCCATACGGGAATTCAACGAGGCAAATCCGCTGAGCAAACAGATATACAGGCCGCTCCTTATGATGAACTTCCCGTACGGACTCGAACAGGGAGATCTTCGCACCTTGAATAAGCTGATAGCAGACTGTTCAGGGCTTGGCTTTTCAATGATCGGCACACAGCCCGACAGAGCATATCAGAGCATCAAAGCCGAGACCAGGCCTTTGGTTAATGAAATAGCAGGCAGGATGGTCAGACTGAGACTAGAGGAAGGAAAAAAAGGACTGAGAGTCCAGGGTACATCTTCTCAGAGTGAAAAACGTGCGGAAGTATTTTTATATGGTCTGCCCAAAAAAGAGAATCTCGAAGGCATAATATCCGAAATAAGACGGGAAAGCGTGGAGGCAAGCCGTATCCTTATCAGGTTTTCGGAATCAAAGGATGTATTTCCGCAGAAGAGCACATGGTTTAAGGAGAGCGGAGAAGGCGGAGTTATCGTACCTGTAGGATATCTGGAAGGCGGACAGCCTTTTAAGATCCAGTTTGATGACAGACATATCAACACGCTGATCCTTGGAAATACAGGTTCGGGAAAGACAAATCTGCTTCATATTATGATGATGAATATGATGTTGAGATATGATCCTTCGGAGGTGGCGATATATCTGATAGATTTTAAATACGGCCTTGATTTTAGTATTTACACAAAATATAATCTCCCCAATTTTAAAACGATCGGTATAGGAAGCGACCCCGAATACGCTCTGGCCATGTTAAAGGGAATAGAGAAGGAACAGCAGAGACGGTCAAAATTCATCGGAGACAGATACCATAAGATTTCCGAATACAATGCTGCAAATCCGAATGACAGACTCAACAGGATAATATTTATAGTCGATGAGCTCTATGTTCTTGCGGAAAAGGCAGATGACAGGATAAGAAAAGAAATACTGCAGCTTATAAATGTACTTGCGCATCAGACAAGGGCTGTTGGCATACATCTGGTACTTAGCGGACAGGATCTGGATAAGCTTGAACATTTTGAAACCATTAAAAACCAGTGTTCAACAAGGATAGCATTAAAATGCGAGGATGAACAGGTACGGCTAATGATGACCGAGGATGGAGTGGCTAAAATGCACTCGATCGATCTGACGGATCAGGGAGCCTGTGTTTTTTCAATAACCGGCGGTTCAAATCCACAGATCGAACATACAGCCTATATTGACTCTGCTGAACAGGATAAACTGCTTAGTCAGATACACAGGCATTATCTGGATGATCATGTGATGACCGATGTCAAGATCATGATGTCCAAGGTGGAAGATAATATAAATCATCCTCTTCAGATGTTTGTTGAAAAAGGATATGTTTCAGATCTTGACGGCAGGATGCTCATAGGTGATCCGGTTTCGACCGAAAGAGAACTAAACTTAAAGCCTACGGGTAATCTGTGGATTGCAGGCGGTAATATTTCAGAAGAATCATCGGACTGCGGTAACAGCGTTTTATTCTTTACCACATATTCTCTTATGCTTGAGAAGATAAAGAACGGTAACATGGATATCATCTGTACAAATGTTGCAGATATGCCTACAAGAAGCATAGATGATGAGGAGAAGGATCTTACGGGACAGCTAGCTTCATCATATGAAAAGCTCTTTACGTATGGACGGGCAGGGGATTGCCTGAGTACTCTTTCTTCGCTCCTTGATGAACTGGACAGAAGAAGAGACGATACATCACTTTGCTCCAAGCCTGTCTGGTGGATATTGATAAAGCCCGAGATGGATGTTTCACTATTTGATAACGGTAATTT
>JAILPG010000335.1 GCA_024699595.1 Lachnospiraceae bacterium
AAAGCCGGATAAATCTCTTTACCCGGACGTTTACGGGTTGCGATCATCCCTAAATGCTTTGAGCCACTCAGCTGTCAAGGAGCTTGGTGATATTTCCTAGAGACGGCCTTCTTGTCCGTTTCTCCCATGTCTTTACGGTCACTTCCTTCATCATCTGCACAAAGCCGTCCATGTTCTCAGTCTTGTCAAATACGGCAAGAGCCATGTAATAGGTCGCCTTGTCCTCCTCGTAGATGATCGCGGGCGGCATGTTGTTGATCATTAAGAAGTAGTTCATGAGGGTCCTTCCCGCACGCCCGTTACCGTCTGCAAAGCCGTGTATGTATTCGAAGTTGCAATGGAAAAAAGCAGCCGCCTTCAGTAGCTTTATCGGATCATCTGTATCCACCGAGTTGACCTCGCTGCATATATATTCCATCTCATCCGGAACATCCTCGGGTGACATTCCGGCATTCTCTGCTACACCATAATGGTTGACCTTGTATTCACCGGGTCTTTCGCCCTTTTTCCATCTGGCCTCGTCATAGCAGTCATGGTTTAAGATGCCATGCACCTTTTTGATGAGCTTCGTACTCAACGGCTCTTTGTCCACTATCCTGTATTTCAGGTATTCATAGCAGTCCTTCTGGTTCTGCACCTCAAAGATGTTTACAAGGCTTCCGCTGTAATTGTTGATATGCTCATCATCAAAGATCTCTCTTGTCCGCAGAAGATCAAGCCCTGCATTCTCAAGCTTGTTGGAATGATATGCATACAGGATGCGGAAATCCGACAGTGCTGCGTCAAGATCCGCCACTGTCTGTATGTCCCTCTCGCGCCATTTTTTTACCGCATCCAGATATCTCTTATCCATTGCCTCACTCATACTGTACCCTCCATATCATCTCTTATTTCTGAATCTTATATTCCTGCTATTAAGATCAATTCCCTCTGGCTGTTCTATTCCTGTACCACTAAAGGCTGCAGAGGAAATCTTCGCATTTCTATCCTCGAATACTGTATCGTATCATCTCTTTAAGCCTCTGGTCCCAGGTGTGTTTCTCGCAGACCTTCTCGTAACCCTTTCTCGCTATCTTCCCTCTTTCCGCCTCGTGTGAGAGGTAATAACCGCATTTATCAATGAGCTCATCCAGGCTCTTATAAGTCTCTATCTCTTTTCCGATTTCAAACAGATCTGCTATCTCATCCTGATGATTGCTCATCACAAAACCGCCGCAACCCATGATGTCAAAGATCCTCAGCGGAAGACCCGAAATGATCGGACGTACCGTCATGTTAAGATTGATCCTGCTAAGATGGAAGATCTTTGGCATCTCGGTGTGAGTGGATACTCCGTCCCGCAAGATAACACCCTTAAGCGGCGTGGTGTCACTTCTTGTAAACAGGGTCACCGCGTACTTTTCTGCCAGTGCGTTCAGAGTCTCTATCCTCTCTGTCTCGGCAAGCTTGTAGCCTATAAGGTAATGAGCGGCTATGTAGAGATCCGTCTGCTCCACGGGCTTATCAAACTTAAAGATCGCAGGAAGCTTTTCCTTCAGTTCCGAAATGACACTATTATCTCTGTCACCGGAATACTCTCTCAGCTTTTCCTCGAGGAAGTTGTCTCCGTAAATCTTTTTCTGTTCATCTATCAGAGCATCGATGCATCTGTTTGCATCATCACTTAACGTTATCCTGTTAAGCTCACATTTTTCGCTGTAGAGCGATCCTACAAAAGATATATCACAGGAAAAATGCTTCCTGTCATCCTCCGTGATCCCGGAGGTAACGCTGTCGTATCTTCTGACGTTTGCCGCAAGGGGCAGATGAAAAATATTCTGCTCGTTATAGCCATGAAACCTTAAATACTGGGCCCTGTCGAATAAGAATATCCTGTTCGTCTCATGCTTTATCGACTCTGAAAAAAGCTGCATCACCGGGCTGTCAACGGTCTGGCACAGATAAAATGTCCCATGTATTGAACATATATCCGAAATATCCGGAAAGAAATTGACCGAAAAAACAAATAACGGCGAATACGTGTTTATCGCCTGATCCACAAGCTGTACGCGTCTTGAGGGCAGGATCGACTTGTCATGCATCTCCTCGGTGATCTCTACGACCGAAATGCCCATTCTCTCAAAGCCTTCTTTTATATCAGGCTCACATATGGAGTTGTATCTGTATATTACGGCCGTAAATCCCACGTTTTGTCTGTCAGTCTCCTTACATTTTCCGTATTTTTCCCGCTTCTTTGTATTCACCTCTTTCTCCGGGAATCAACCCAGAGAAAACAATATCACAGACCATCGGACAGTTTTAATCCCACACCTCTTTGTAGCCGTCGGATTCTTCCTGAATGGCCTCGACGATCTGCCTTGCGGACAGTTTTTCCCTGTATCTGGGATTGGTAAATAAAGCCATACCCTCCTCTGTCCTGTTTGCTCTCTTTTCAAACGACACTGCCTCAAAGTCGGCGGACAGCCACTTATAATCCTCATCCGTGATCGTATCCGGGTCAAAGAAATTGCCGCAGTATCTGAAGGAATGCCAGTTCCTGAGCTTGTAGGCTCCAAAATGCTTCATGCTCACAAAGGTTCCGTAGGTCTCAAATTCCGAGAAGCTCGAGGCCTTGAGCTTTTCTTTATCGATGGTCCTCAGTATCTTTTCATAATAGGTACTTCCCGCAAGCCTTTCATCTGTCTCGATCGCCTTTATCATCTCCTGCATGTATTCCTTCTTCATCACCATATGCTCAGAGATAAAGGATTTATCGATACACTTTTTCATAAACGGGAAGAGCCTTCCGAGAGTGATGAAGTAGTTCTCGCAGTACTCCTGCTTTAAGTCAAAAT
The DNA here is from genome assembly GCA_024699595.1 of Lachnospiraceae bacterium. The sequence goes on from JAILPG010000335.1 coordinate 2,835, forward strand.
ACGGCGTACCATCCGTATCAAACATGCCAAAGCTCTTGCAGGGGATCGTGTCCCCGTCCCAGGTCATGTAATACTCATCCTCACAGATCCCCGAATAGCTCATCTTCAGGAACTGCTGGTAATACCATCCCGTCATACCTCTCGGGATATCATCAATCTTCAGTATATCCTTAAGCACCGCCTCCACATCTGAAAACGGCAGGATGTCATTTTCATTTATGAACTTAAATCTCTCAGAGACAGCGTCATCCTTAACCTTCTGCCCGACCTTATCGCTTCCGATAAAGATTATGTTGCGGCCGGGCATATATTTTGCGATATTTTTGTAGTTCCTCTTTACCCTGTCATAGTCATCGGGCGTGATCACTATGAGCACGTCGAAATCACCCGTAACATAGGTAAGAGGCTGTACCGAAGCCGCGCTTCCAGTGAGAGCAGCGCCACCCAAAGAAGACCCACTGCCTCCAGATGATGTACCACCTGCCACACCGGCACCACCTGAAGCATCCGCGCTCTGTATTGCAGCCATAAGTCTCGAGGGATCCAGCTTCTCTGCAGGGTTCACACTTCCCGCGGAAGCCGTACCACCTGCACCACTTGCAGCCCCGTCTCCCGAAAGCCCCTTTATGAACTCATCATAGGCGGCCTTGTCTATGTTCTTTGATGCAGCTCTCTTCTCATTTGCGATCTCGTCAACCACGTCATTGATATACTCGCAGATCTTTCCCGCGATCTCATAGTATACATTCCTTGAAAAATGGTTGATGCAGTCGGCAAAGTCATCCTGCGAATGAATGTACATCGTGGGATTTATGACCCTGATTCTGTCATGGTCGGCCGCAAAGCTTTCCATGATCGGATTGATCTCCCTGTAGATGTCGCA
>JAILPG010000002.1 GCA_024699595.1 Lachnospiraceae bacterium
GAGAGTCTGGATTTCAGAAGGGCATGGGAATATGTTTCTTCGGGAAAATATGACCTGCTTAAGGATTATCTTTTCGAAAAAGTGCGGTGTCTTAAAAAAGCAGGTGCAGAAGTTATATCTTTGACGGCAGTGACAATGCATATTGTGTTTGAAGAATTAGTTAAAGATACCGGTGTTTCGTTGATCAGTATTCCTAAAGCGGTCTGCAAAGAGGTAAAGAACAAGGGATATAAAAAGATACTTCTTCTTGGGACCATTTTTACAATGGAACAGGATTATATGAAAAAAGATTTTAGGGATGCAGGTATAGAAGTATATATTCCTGATGAAAATGATCGAAATCTTGTGGCAAAACGTATTTTTGAGGAGTTGGAATTAGGAATTGTTAAGGAAAGCACTTTAAAGGAGTTCCAAAACATAATAGATAAAATGCGGGATCAATGCGGCATCGAAGCGGTTGTACTGGGGTGCACGGAACTTCCTCTTTTATTAAACTCAGAGAATTGTTCTGTCCCGTGTCTGGACAGTGTTGAAATACACATAAATGATCTGATTCATGAGGTTTTATAAATAATATGGGGCGCCCTGAGTTTAAAGAAATAAAAGACTATGACGAACTTTGCAAATACTATAACGTAATATGTGCAATGGAAAAAACGGAAAGTTCGTTTATAAAAATGAAAACAGCATGAAAAAGATGCATGAGTTTTATGATAAGACTCTTGCATCGCTTGACGTTCCTTATTCGGAGGCCCGTTTTGATACTTCTTTCGGTCAAACGCATTGTCTTCTCGTCGGTGATCCGGAAAAGCCAAGGATATGTACAATACATGGTGGAAATGGGATCACAACATTGAATCTGAAATTGTTTCTTCCGTTGCTGGAGGAATACAGTATCATTGCTCCCGATGTGATCGGGATGCCCGGGAAAAGGTGATCCGGTATGGAGAGAATTCTTCGATATTATGATGTCATCTTATAAGATGGAGATGAGGCCGCCCAGAGAATATAAAAAGAAAGAACTGATATCGTTTACATCTCCGCTTCTCATAATCGCATCGGAAAATGACATATCGTAACTGTTACGGTAAGGTATCCATACTGTTGCATAAAACCATGTAGAGCCTGTAGTTTCACTTTCGCGGGGTTAATGGATCCCCGGAATGGACCTGCAGGAGGGGTCAGTGGTCCATTTCTGAGATATAGTGCAGACAGAACGTGCTAAGAATGGTATCATAATATACAGTGTATTTTTCTGACAGGGAGAGAAAATGGATTACAATACTGATAACAATACGGAGACGGAGACCGGTAAAGTCCTGATAGTAAGTGTTACGGACAGCTTCCTTGCAAAGAGCCTTATTAACAAGCTGTCAACGGTGAACATAAATGCGGATTTTGCCCATGCTGACATAAAGGATATAGAGCGGGTGGCCGAAGGTACAGCTCTTATAATCCTGTTTATGAGCGAGGATCTTTCGGAAATACCGGAAACACTTGTATATCTGAAAGATCTCATACAGGACAGAGAGTACGGCCTGATCTTAATAGGCGAGGAGTCTGAGTATTATATAGTAAAGCAGACGATCCCTGAAAATTCCGTAACGGAATGGTTTAAAAGACCCATTGATATTGATAAGCTCACTAAGCAGGTCTGTACCTACCTTGACGAGAACACGGGCGAGAAGAGAAAGAAGACGGTTCTGATAGTCGATGATGATATCACCTATATGAGAACAGTGTATGAATGGCTTAAGGGAAAGTATCATGTCGGCATGGCATCAAACGGAGTGCAGGCGATAAGCTATCTTGCAAAGAACAAGGCCGATCTTATCCTGCTTGATTATGAGATGCCTATTGCTAACGGTCCGCAGGTACTCTCAATGTTAAAGAACGATTCCGATACGGGACAGATACCGGTAATGTTCCTTACGGGACACGGCGACAGGGAAAGCGTCTTATCTGTAGTCGGTCTCAGTCCTGTGGATTACCTGTTAAAGACAATAGATAAAGATACGCTTTTACAGAAGCTTGATGATTTCTTTAAGAAAAATCACGGAAACAGGATCTGACCACAGAGGTTTAAATGGAAAAGAGGTTAACTGTATACGAATACGGCGATCCTTCGTCTGATACAGTGCTGTTCCAGATGGTTGACGGGCAGTTTCTTTCATCTCTTGAAAAAGAGACCGGGTTTATCAGGGAAAAAACGGGAAGGAGTTTTAAGCTTAAGGCTCTTATGGTTAAGAGCTGGAATGATGATCTGTCCCCGTGGAAAGCACCTGCCGTATTCGGAAACGAAACCTTTGGAGGAGGTGCGGGGCAGATACTGCCGCAGGTCATTGATATAGCCTCGCAGGAAAAAGGGCCTGTATATATCGGCGGATATTCCCTTGCCGGCCTGTTTGCATTATTGGCTGCTTATCAGACTGACATTTTTACGGGAGTTGCGGCTGTATCACCTTCGGTATGGTTTCCGGGGTTTATTGATTATATGAGGGATCACGAGATAAGAACAGCCATTGTGGACCTAAGTCTCGGGGACAAAGAGGAAAAGACCAAAAATCCAGTTATTTCCACAGTTGGTTCCAATATAAGAGAAGCTTATGATCTGCTGTTACATACAACAGCCGCTTGTATGCTTACCTGGAATAAGGGGAATCATTTTAAGGATGCTGAGCTAAGGACGGCGGAGGCTTTTGCAAGACTCCTAAACGGGTCATGATCCGTAAGACTGTCTTTAAATAAAAAAAGGGAAGGTAAAAAAGATGAAAAAACACGTATCTATCAGACTGTTGCTTGCTCTGTTTGTATGCATGGCAATAGCTCTTACGGGCTGTTATTATCAGGTTCCGTATGACGCAGGAAGCACAGACGAGGCAACAAAGGAACTGCCGGCTGAGGAAGTCGTGCAGAGCGAGACAGACACACAGACACAGGAAAACGAAGCAGAGGATGTTGTTGAGGAACCTGAATCAGTACCTGAAAAGGACATAGTGATACTGTTTACCAGCGATATGCACTGCGGTATCGATCAGGGCTTCGGAATGGTCGGACTTGAGCAGATCAAGGAGTACCTCATATCCCAGGACAATGCAGTCATGCTTGTGGATAACGGAGATGCTGTCCAGGGTGAGCCTGTAGGCACCATGACAAGAGGAGAGGCTATCATAGATCTTATGAATAAAGCCGGATATGATATAGCTATTGCCGGAAACCATGAGTTTGATTACGGTATGGACCGTTTCTTTGAACTTGTGGAAAAAGCAGAGTTTCCGTATATATCCTGCAACTTCTATCATGAAGGCGAACCCGTATTTGATCCTTATCTGATCAAGGAAATAGCAGGCAGAAAGATCGGATTTGTGGGAGTAAACACACCAAAAACCATAACAACATCGACCCCCGCATATTTCAAGAACGATGACGGGGAATTCATCTACGGTTTCTTACAGGATGAAACAGGAGAAGGCGTATATAACGCAGTACAGGATGCGGTTGATGCTGCAAGAGCAGACGGTGCTGAATATGTGATCGTGATGGGACACATGGGAAATGAAGCAGACTGTTCTCCGTGGACCTATGCGGATGTAATATCCAATACTTCCGGTATCGATGTATTCCTTGACGGACACAGCCATGATACCGATCAGGTTACTATGACCGACAAGGACGGAAATGAAGTATTAAGATCAGCATGCGGCACGAAGCTCGACTGTGTCGGATACTGTAAGATAACGATGGACGGAGAGCTCAGTACCGGTCTCTACACCTGGAACAACAAGGTTGATGCACCGACTCTCTTCGCGTTAGAAAATGATATGTCAGAGGCTGTTGAAGCTTCGAAGGCAGAGCTTGATGAGAAGCTTAATGAAGTAGTGGCACATACCGACGTGGATCTTACAATATATGATCCTGTTGAAACAGATGAAAACGGCAAACCGGTAAGAATGATAAGAAGAGCAGAGACCAACCTTGGAGATCTTTGCGCTGATGCATACAGAGACCAGTCCGGAGCAGATATTGCCTTTGTAAACGGCGGTGGAATACGTGTAAGCCTTGAAAAGGGTGATATCACTCTTGGAAATATCTTAAGCGTTCATCCTTTCGGTAACTCACTCTGCGTTATTGAAGCTACCGGACAGCAGATCCTGGATGCTCTTGAGTGGTCCGCATCTAAAGAACCCGATGAGTTCGGAGGCTTCTTACAGGTATCGGGATTAACCCTTGAGATCAACACTTCCATACCTTCACCCTGTGTAGCTGATCAGGATGGACTGTTTGAAGGCGTTGACGGCGAGAGACGTGTTCAGAATGTCCTTGTTGACGGTGAACCGATAGATCCTGAAAAGATCTATACAGTTGCAAGCCACGATTACATGCTTCTCAACAACGGTGACGGACATACAGCATTTGATGGTGCAGAGCTTGTACAGGACTGTGTAAAGCTTGACAACCAGGTTCTTATAGACTACATAACACAGTCACTTGACGGTGTAGTAGGAGAAGAGTACGCAGATCCTTACGGACAGGGCAGGATCGTGATCATTGAATAACACCAGAGAAAAAACAGGCTGACTGACAGCAGAAAAAACAGTATATAAATAGTTGATATGCCCCTCCCGGTTGTATTTTTGAGTCTTTCATTGTATCATTTACGGGAGGGGCGTAAACGGTTATAGGATATGTTTTTTGACGGTTGCGCTGTAGCCACGATACTGGCGCTTGTATTGGCATTAATAGTAAGGAAACTTACCAAGGGCAGAAACAACAGACTGTTTTTGATACTTTGTGTTGCCATACTGGCTCTGGCTCTCGTTGACATGCAGTCTTTAAGATATGATTCCATAAGGGATATCCCTGAGGATCTTAATTCCACCAGGTATATATTTAAATATCTGTATTATCTGCTAAACGGCATCGTCCTGCCGTTATTCTTTTTCTATATCAGTTCGTATCTCGGGCTGTGGCACAGGATCCCCGATATTGATTCCATGCGGTTATGGTGGCTTGCACCTTTGGGCTTTTATGTGCTCGTGCTTATCCAGAACGTTTTCTCCCAAAAGCTTTTTTACATTGACGAAAACGGGACATTTGTCGAGAAAGCATCGATAATCACTCTGTATGCAATCATCATATATTTCCATGTATTAAGTCTTGTAGTGGTTCATGTTAAGAAAAAGCTGTTAACAAGAAACCAGGTATGGGCACTTACCATAATAGTGATCTTAAATGCAGTTTTCATGATGGTACAGCTCAACTTCGACAGGTTCAGGGTCGCAGCTTTTTCAAACGCTATCATGGCTATTTCGGTCGCGATAACGATCCAGCGTCCCGAGGAAATGATGGATTATGTTGTGGGTCTGCAGAATTATAATGCTTTTCTGCATAACACAAGGATCAATTTTGAATCCGGCGCCCCCAAGGTCTATCTGCTCATAAGATTTGTCAACTACAAATCCCTAAGGAGCAGTCTGGGACTTGAAAATTACTTAAAGCTTCTTGGAAATCTCTCGGGAAAGATCGAGAGGATGTGCAACATAACAACAATTGATACCGAGAGTTATTACCTGACTTCCGGAGCCTTTGCGATAGTCGGCGAACAGAAGGCCTATGAACAGATCCTTGATGCTGGAAGGATAATAGCCGCATATCTGCTTGAACCTATAAAGATCAAACAGATGGAGATTATGCTTGACGCAAGGATATGCATTGTGCAGTGTCCCGAGGATATCTCGACGGAAACCTCGCTTCTTAATTTTGTTAATTCCTTCCACAGAAGACTGCCTGCCGAAAAGAGGGTAGCCGTACTGTCAAAGATAGCAAAGACCAAGGATTTCAAGATCAAATCCGATATAGATACGATAATAAGCCGCGGTATAGAGAAACGTAATTTTGAAATGTATTATCAGCCGATCTATTCTACACAAAAGGATAAGTTCATTTCGGCTGAAGCGCTCATAAGGCTCAAGGATGACACCTATGGCTTTGTATCGCCCGCACTTTTTATTCCTGCGGCCGAGGAGAGCGGTGCCATTCATGAGATAGGCGATTATGTAATAGAAGAGGTCTGCAGATTCATAGGAAGTGAGGATTTTAGGAACTCTTCGCTTGAATATGTGGAGTTGAACCTTTCGGTCGCACAGTGCATAGAATCGGATCTTTTTGAAAAGATAGACTCATGCATGAAAAAATACGGAGTTGAGCCCTCACAGCTTAATCTCGAGATCACGGAGACCGCCGTTGACTACGATCCCGAGACCACAGATAGGAATATAGAGCTTCTGTCAAATGCAGGCATATGTTTTTCACTGGATGATTACGGTACGGGCTATTCAAACATAAAGAGAGTCGTATCGCTTCCGCTCAGTACCGTAAAGCTTGACAAGACCTTAGTTGACGATATGGATACACCGCTTATGTGGATAGTGATATCCAATACCGTCAGGATGCTAAAGCGCATAAATAAAAAGATCTTAGTTGAGGGTATTGAAGATAAGAGAGCACTGATGAAGTTTATCGATATCGGGTGTGATTATATACAGGGCTTCTATTTTTCCAAGCCCCTTCCAAGGGATGAATTCATGGAGTTTCTTGTAAAAAATAACCTGTAACAGGTACGGTAATGTCGATCTTAAGCTTTGATGAATGTGCCATTATACTGGTTCTGGTTTTTCTACTTTCGTATGTATTCCGGAAACAGTACAATAACGGCAGAACAAACCGCATAATGTTTATGATCATATGTATGATCTTTCTTTCGTCGCTGTCTGATCTGGGATTCGGAGCCATTGATGTATACGGCTATCCCTCAAACTGGATCAGGATAGTTTATTATGCGGTAAATTATATATATTTTATCTCGAGAAATATCATACCGCCTCTCTTCGTGCTGTATCTGTATTCCAGCATCGATATATGGCATGTGTTTGTGTCGACGGAAAAAAGAAATCTGATATGGTTCATACCTGCCGGCATATCTCTGACGGTTATCCTGCTTAACGGGTTTGTATTTGATGTTTTTACCATAACCGAGGAATGCAAATACGTAAGGGGACCGTTTATTACTGTCCTCTATCTGGTGTCCGCATTCTACGCTGTCTGGGGCATTGCGGTCACGATAAAGTACAGAAAGCTCCTAAACAGGGATAAATTTGCCGTTCTCATATTCATGTATGCGATCATTTTCACCGGCATGTTCATACAGCTGTTTAATCCCGAGATGCTTATAGAGAGCTTTTCGATGACTCTTGCACTGTTATTCTTCATGGTAATGGTAAAAAGAGAAGAGAACCAGATCGATCCGATGACCAAAGCCACTAAATACAACGAGGGAATAGAGAGGATATCAAAGAATTTTATCACGCATAAACCCGTATCCGTCATACTCGTAAAGCTTATAAATCACAGCAATATAAGGGTATATCTCGGTCAGACCAGGTTTAATGAGTTCCTTAGGACTATCACGGATACTCTTAATATGATCTGCAGGGAAAATGAATACAATGCCGAGATATTCTACTTTGAAAGAGGCCTGTTTGCTTATCTCGGGGAGGAGCTTGACGACAGTCTCCTGCTTAAGGTCTCCGAAGAGGCAAAAGCACGGCTCTCAAAGCCGGTAAATATTGATGGATTTGCCGTTATGCCTGATATAAGTCTGTGTGTAACGAAGTGTCCGGAGGAAATAGATGATTTTCCGACGCTGTTCTCCTTAGGCACAACCTTCCATCATACGATGCCAAATAACGGGAATGTGCATCTGTACAGGGATTTCTGCAATGATAACAACTTCAAAGTCAGAAATGACATGAATACTATTTTGGAGCGTGCCCTGGAAAACAACGGATTCCAGATGTATTACCAGCCGATCTACTCTACGATCGAAAACCGTTTTGTGGCTGCCGAAGCGCTTATCAGGTTAAAGGACAGGATCTACGGAAACATAGCTCCGTCCCTTTTCATACCGATGGCCGAGAAAACGGGGGCAGTGCATGAAATAGGTGATTTTGTCATAAAGACCGTGCTTAAGTTTATATCAAATATAGATATGGAAGAGCTCGGACTTGAATATATCGAGCTGAACCTGTCCGCATCCCAGTGTATAGAAGTGGATCTTGTGGAGAGGATCCAGACACTCATAGAGGATTGCCATATCCTGCCCGAGAGAGTGGGACTTGAGCTTACGGAGACAGCTGCGGACATCAATCCGGAAATAGTTGACAGCAATATCAGAAGGCTGCATGATTACGGGATAAGGATAGCACTTGACGATTTCGGAACGGGATACTCAAATATCAGGAGAGTTACAACGCTTCCGATAGATCAGGTAAAGCTTGACAAATCTTTTGTGGATATGGTTGACGATCCGCAGATGTGGATAGTCATTCAGGATACGATAGCCATGCTTCGGGAAATGGGCAAGGAAGTATTGGTGGAAGGTGTGGAGGAAGAAAGAGTAGCCCGCATGTTTACGGATATAAAGACTGATCTTATCCAGGGCTGCGAACTGATCCAGGGCTTTTATTTCTGCAAGCCGCTGCCCAAGGATGCCTTCCTTGAATTTATCAGAAATCACCGTCAGATAACTGAATGATCTTTGTTAAAGACCGGGCACCGCAAACCCCAAAAAATACGCTGTTTGCGATAAAACCCGTGAAAGTTAAGGAAACGGTCCAACCGGCGTTTCCGGATAAAAGAGATATACAGGAGAATGAAAAAATGGAAAAGAAAGAGATCATGCTCGGAAATGCCGCAATAGCAAGAGGAGCCTATGAAGCAGGAGTAAAGGTGTCTGCCGCATACCCGGGAACGCCCAGTACGGAGATATCCGAG
>JAILPG010000253.1 GCA_024699595.1 Lachnospiraceae bacterium
CGAGACTTCGGGTTATAATCTGGAAACAGTGGAAAGTGCCAAAGAAACGCCAATGGGGTTTGCAGAAACTTGGCGTGAATAAAGACCTTGCGCGGCTTACGTCGTATTGCGGTGACCGCTACCAATGGGTTGTCACCAAAACGTGCGTCAGCAGGGCAATCTCCAAAGAAGTTCTCGCTAAAGCGGGGCTTGTCTGTTGTCTCGATTACTACAATGAGCGTCACGCTTTGAAGTTATGTTGAACCGCCGTATGCCGAACGGCACGTACGGTGGTGTGAGAGGGCGGTTAAATCCGCCCTACTCGATTATAAAGCTGTACAGGACACTCTATTGACCGTTATGGTCGAAACAATAAAGAGGATAAACATTATGAAAAAGAGGGTTGGAAAAGCCGGCATAGCACTGATATTCGGGGCACTTTCTGCAATATTCGGTTTTGTGATAGGTTCCGCCGTAAAAGATCAGACGTTAGACATAACGAAATTAAGAAGAGACGATGGACACAAAGAAGATAATAAACCAGCTTGACGATATATACGGGAAAGGCAGGGGCTTTGAGATCTACACCAACATCATGCCCGGGATCCTTGCCGACTTTGAGAAGATGGTAAAGAAATCCACGGCTTGTGCCAGGACATCCGAACAGTACCGGACGGAAGATGGAAGAGCAGTGTTTACAGTTACAGGATCAAAGAACAAAAATGGAACAACGGATATGTCTATAGAGGTGATCGGGCTCTAACATACGGACAGAATAGGGACAAACGAGTCAAATAACGGACGAAATAGGGAGATCCCCCAAAACCGACCGGAACGGTCAACGAGGGCGAAATGAAGCTGAAGAACGTACTCATAGTCACAAAAGATATCGAAAGGTCGAAGAAATTCTACCATTATGTCTTCGGTCTGGATGTGATCCTTGATAACGACGGCAATATGATCCTGACCGAAGGACTTGTCCTTCAGGACGAAGCGATCTGGCGGAAGTTTATCGAAAAAGATGTCATACAGAAAAACAATGCCACGGAGCTCTATTTCGAGGAGAAAGATATAGAGGGCTTTGTCGAAAAGCTCGAGAAGCTCTATCCGGACATCGAATACGTAAACAAGCTCATGACACACTCATGGGGCCAAAAGGTGGTAAGGTTCTATGACCCTGACGGGAACCTTATCGAAGTCGGCACCCCGATGTAGATATCCGTAAAACTCGCGCAGAGGGGCCGTATTCCGATTTTTGAATTAATACATAGGAATTACAGGGCTGGAGGAATTTAGCATGAATCTGATCATATACGGAATGATAATATGCGGGATCGTCATCATGGTCACGAATATCTGCCGGTTTAATCATTTTATCAAAGGATCAAAAGATGTGTTTTCGGCCGGCACAAAAAAAGAGAAGGCATGGGAATATATGGCACTTTCGCTTCTTGTCTTCTTCCTTATCGGCTATATCCTTGTGGCTATATTCGGAACGCCTGATCTTGTGATCGCCGGGATCCTGTTCGGCGGAAGTGTTTTTGTCGCGATAGTGCTCAGCCTTATATTTAACCTGATAGACACGATCAAGGAAAATGCGCTTAATATTGCTGAAACGCTGATAAGCGTTGTTGATGCGAGGGATCCGAACCTTCGCGGTCACAGCAGATACGTACAGAACGTTACTATGGTGCTCTATGATCACCTTCCCGAGGATAAAAAGGAGGGCATCAACAGGGTCAGCCTTGAATTCGGAGCGCTCATGCATGACGTCGGTAAGTTGGGCATTCCGGAGGAGATACTTAACAAGCCGGGTCCGCTTGATGATCAGGAGTGGGAAATAATGAGGAATCATCCGAGGCTCAGTTGCAAGATCATGCAGCCACTCAAATCTCTTCGGGAGATATTACCATGGGTAGAATATCATCACGAACGTATCGATGGAAAGGGCTATTATGGGCTGAAGGAACAGGATATCCCGTATGCATCAAAGATAATAGCTGTTGCAGATACTTTTTCGGCGATAACGATGAAACGTTCATATAAGCCGCCCAGGGCCTATGAAGAGGCTATAGAGGTTATGAAAGATGCAGCCGGAACACAGCTTGATAAAGAACTTATGGAAGTGTTCGCAAGTATTCCGAAGTATGATCTTTTGTCATGTGTTCCCGAGGGAGTGGAAGTTTAAAAATGGAAAAACTCATATGGATCTTCCCGGTCCTGTTCATCTTTCACGACATGGAAGAGGTCATCTGGCTTCCCGGGTTTATCGAGAAGAACCGCGAGGACATCATAAAACGCTATCCGATAGCAGAAAAACTGCTTTCGGTATACAAAAAAGTGATGACGACGCAGGCTTTTGCACTTGCAGTATATGAGGAACTTATCGTTCTCATGACCATATGTGCACTTGTTGAGATCACAAAAGCGGAGTTTATAATGGGCATCTGGTATGGTGCCCTTATCGGGTTTACCGCGCATCTGGTGATGCATATACTGCAGTCCATAGCGATAAAACGATATATCCCGTCGCTTGTAACCTCGATACTGACGCTTCCGCCAAGCATCATGCTTCTTATCCATACAAAGTGGAATATGGGTGTATCCGCCGTGATCGGAACGATCATTGGCATCGTGGGTGTGGCGGCAAACCTGAAACAGGCTCATATGCTGATGAACCGGTATATGGAAAGGAGACATGAATAGTGGAATTATCGTTTTTATACGGGATACCAAGAACAGAACTGCTGGATACTTTCTTTCTGATGGTCACAAATATAGCGGGATCATACCGGGGATCGCTGCGGATAAGATCTGCGACATCCTGGTAAAAAGAATGAAAACGGCAGAAGAGGAGTGACAAATATTGAGAATTGCGGTAAGCGCATGCCTTCTCGGAGATAACTGCAAATACAACGGGGGAAATAATTACAGCGAAAAAGTGGCTGGATTTATCAAGGGACACGAAGTTATCCCTGTCTGTCCGGAAGTCATGGGAGGTCTGCCGACCCCCAGGGAGCCGTCTGAAATAGTAGATGGGATAGTCAGTCATAAGGACGGTAAAAGCGTTGATAAGGAATTCAGAAAAGGTGCCGAGATTGCATTAAAGAAAGTAAAAGAGAGCGGGGCAGAACTTGTGATCCTTCAGTCAAGGAGTCCATCCTGCGGGGTAAGATCGGTATATGACGGCACATTTTCTGGAACAATCATTCCCGGACAGGGCATATTTGCAAAGCTTTTGGCAGATAATAACATAAAAGTGCTGGATGTCTCCGAGCTGTGACCGGAAGAATAGGAGATGGAAGATGAAAAAGAAGACAGCCATTTACTTGGGAATCGTGATCTTATCGTTTGTATTATGCGCATGTAAAGGAGGAGCAAAGCCCGCTGAGGATGCCCCTGCTCCTGAAGAACTCCTCGGAGGCTGGGAGATCACATCTCATGATGCAGAAGAGCTTCCCGAGGATGCACAGAAGGCATTTGACAAGGCAAAAGAGAAGCTGACTGACGGGGAATATACTCCGGTATCTCTTCTTGCAACACAGCTTGTGGCAGGAACCAATTACTGCATCCTCTGCCAGGTAACACCCTCTGATGCCGCATCCGAACAGAAATGGACGCTTGTCTACATATATGCTGACCTTCAGGGAAATGCCGAGATAATGAACACATATGATCTGTATATCGCGCAGCACAGCATGCCCAAAGAGTGAGATGATATGGAATTGAAACCTGAAAAAAATCTCTCTTATGGAAGGAATGGAAATGAAAAATATTATATTATCTGCGATAACCCTGATATCTGCCTGACAGCTGCCCGGATATATGAAAAGCTTATCGAAGCATACGGAGAGCCCCGATGGTGGTCTGATGACCCATTTACGGTAATGTTTCAGGCTGTTCTTGTTCAGAACACTTCATGGACGCTAGTTGAGAAAGTAACAGCGGATATTGGATCCGATCTTGATCCTAAAATATTAGCAGATAAAATGCCTTCGGAGATAGAGGCGATGATACGCGCTTGCGGCTGTTCCCGAAGGAAGGCGCAGACCATAATAGATCTTGCCATATGGCTTTCGGGATACGGGTACGACATTGAAAATACCCGGAACAGATCTACAAATGAGCTCCGCGATGAACTCCTTGGGATAAACGGGATAGGGGCAGAGACAGCCGATGCCATACTTGTATATGCCTTATGCCGCCCGTCCTTTATCGTCGATGCTTACACAAGAAGATTCCTCAAGAGGCTCGGATATATGTTTGATAATGACGGGCAGATCAGGAGCTTCTTTGAGGATGACCTGTCAAAGGATTACAGGTTATATGGCCATCTTCACTGGCTGATACTTGATCACGGGATACAAAGATGTCAAAAGAGGCCGAAATGCAACGGATGCGTATTTGATGGTTGCAGGGAAAGAATACGAACATAGAGGGTTATAGAAAGAACAGGAACATATGTCAGTAATGCTTGTAACGTCCATATTGGCGGTAACCATGGCGCTTATCTGCTATTCGATCGGCGTGTGGGCAGAACATAAGGCAAAGATGCTCAAATGGTGGCACTTTGCCTTTTTTGTCATTGGCTTTATCTGCGACTGTTCCGGAACAGCGGCCATGTCTATGCTGGCCAGGGATGGCAATAAAACTTCGGATTCGGGCCTTATAAGCGCTCACGGGGTAATGGGGACACTTGCGATAGCCTTAATGCTCATACACGTCATATGGGCCGTTATCGTGCTTATAAAGGACAGGCAGGAAGCAAAGGAGAGATTCCATAAGTTCAGCCTGGTCGTCTGGGCGATATGGCTTATCCCGTATCTTTTCGGCATGTTTGTGGGGATGGGAAGATGACAGGGATATTAATACTTTTCATATGGCTGATTTTTGATATAATCGACGATTACCTGACTGCTTTTAGTGTATGAGTTGTTTCCCAATGGTTGAGGGCCTCAATCTGCGTGAATCCGGCAGCAAGAAGTGCTTCTTTTTCGTGCTCGATGGTCAGTGGGGTGTCATAATGATAAAAAATTTCATCAGGCAAATCTTCTTCTTTTCTTATTCTGAGCAACTCCTTCCTCAAAAGAGTTTCCTGCTCATCCGAATCAGCGAAATAATCTGTGAGGATGAAGTATCCACCGGGTTTAAGTGCTTTTCTAAGCTTGGAGTATAGCGGTACTTTTTCCACTTTGGTAAAATGATGCAAAGATTCTACGGATACGGCCGCATCAAACACTGCCTTTCCAAAAGGAACATCAAAATATGATCCGCAAATGGCAGTGATATCTTTACAGGGGAACTTCGCTTTAAGCG
>JAILPG010000155.1 GCA_024699595.1 Lachnospiraceae bacterium
CGTCATTTTCCTTAAAGGTATGAAACTGCGGCAGGTACATGCACATTACTCTCACTTTGTTCCCGCCTCACTTTCATTATCTTTACTTTCGTTATCCCTGCTCTCGTTATCAGGACTCATAACGACTTCTGAGCCTGTATCCGCACTTTCCGAATTGATCCTTCCGACAGCATACCAGAATACCGGCAGAGCCAGCTGGAAGGCTATGATGTTCGATCCTATGGACTGTAAAAGAGCCATGCAGATGATGCCTGTTTCCACATAGTATTTTCTGATGTTTAAGAGACCTTTTTTCAGGGTCATGATCAGGAGGTAAACATATATCGAAAACCCGATTATGCCTTCCTCACAGTACAGCTTTACAAGTCCTCCGTCAGCTATCACATGGGTGTTTTCGATTCCCAGAGCCTTGTGTCCGTTAGCACCAAGTCCGTTTCCGAACCAGGTCGAATACATATTGTTGATGGCCGCTATCCACTGCTCGCTCCGCTCGGATATCGCGGAGGGAAGTGACTCAAGCCTCCACCAGATCTTTAATAAAAGCTCATGATCAAATGCCCACAAAGCAGCAAGCAGGATGAAAACAGCCGCGACCTCATATTTAAAATACTTTTTCCTAATGATATCAAACTGCTTAAACAGCAGGTAATTGATATATATTATCACGATAAACGAAGCTACCATCGCAGATCTCTGGTTGCTTAACACTGCAAACACGAAATTGCAGAAGATATATATGATCCCTTTAAGCCTTGTTTTCTTAAGATCCTTAAAGCATTCCCTTTTATCGATAAAATACGAGCCCGCAAGCATTCCCGTAACACCCATGGCGCCAAGCAGGGTACAGCCTATAACCGAATCCATCCTGACTCTTGAGGTTGCCGCATCGGCTTTTGATATAAAGTTTAATTCGTAGGAATACTGTATGTAATGATCCGGTGCAAAAATATGAAAATAAATGCCAAGGAAGCCTACGATGAGCATCGCAAATATGAACTTCTCATAAAAGGAAGCCGAGGCCTCATTCTCATCAGAAAATCTGAGTCCGTCATAACCTCTGCCTGCAAAATAAAAGACCATGGGCAGAATGGATACGGCAAATTCATTTAAATACACTGTGACCGGAAGCCCTGATAAAATAAGCGGAATGACTGATAAGACATTATATGCAAAATAAATGACCGTAAATATATCAGTAAGCGTCTTTATCCTGATCCGTCTGTTTATAAAAAGCTGAAGCAGAACAATAAGCATCAGACCCGCCGCTATCACTCCCGGGCGGATCTTAAGTGATACAAGAGTCAGAATATATGCAAAAATGACCAATATATAATACCAGTCATACAGGCAGACCGTTTTCTTTGCGGCCCTGCCATTATCGTCATTAACTACCAGCATGTAAGCTCCTTAACAACCTCTTCCCAGCTGTTTCTTTTTGCCGCGGCCGTATCAGATGGATATGTGTCCGTGACAGGTTCCTCCTTAAGCTCCCCTCTTATGCTTTTTTCCATAAGATCTGCAAGCGATACAGGGTCGAAGGGATCAAAATAATATGCCTTTCCGTACCCGGAAAGCACCTCTTTTGAATAATCAAGATCCGGGGCTAAAATGCGGCCTTTCACCACTCTCGCCTCCATAAGGGGATATCCGAAGGTCTCTATATACGAAGGAAATACAAGGATCATCTCCTTATAATTCTTTATTACCTGATCTCTGTCGATCTGTCCAAGCAGCACGAGATCATTATGATCTCTCCCGGGAAATCTGCTCTCAAACTGTTTTGGCGTAAGCGTAAGATATATCTTATGATCCGTGATGCCCCGTTTCCTAAGTATATCCGATGCGCTTACAAGCAGTGAATGGTTCTTGTACAGGATATCAGAGGCCGGATAAAAGAAATGAGAGGAGTCCTCAAATCCCTCTCTTGCATCCGTCTCAAGATCCGCCACATCGGGAAGGATCTTTATCACCCGTTCCTTTGATACTTTAGTCTTTCGTACGACGGCATCCTTCATCCACTCAGTCTGTACTATGGTCCTGTCGGCCTTTTTTACCGACGAATATACAAGCCTTGAAATGATATGCTGATATATTGCATACTCTCTCTCCGAAGGCTTTAAAAGTGAAAAATTCTTTACGTCCTGAAATCCCAGAGGCTGATGGACATACAGGACTTTCTTGCACGAAAGTCCGTTTATCAGAGTGTTCTGCATGGAAAAAAAGACATCGGGCCTTAAGCTTTCAATGAGCTTTTTTCCGTTCAAAAGATCAAACTTAAGCCTTTCTGCTCTGCTTTTTTTAACCTTATCACAGACTATGACCTTTATCCTGTCAGTTTCCTCTACATGAGCATCGGATAACAGAAAGATCCATTCATGATCCTTCTCATTATCCCTTAAATATCCGTAAAAATCCTTAAGGACCGACATGGCTCCGCCCTTGCTTGCGGCTATGTCATTAACTACTATCCTCATCATTTATACCAGACGGTTTTGTTGACTATTTCGGTATAGCTCTGGATTATCCTTACCACCTTTGCCGAAACATTCGTATCCTCATAATCGTTGGGAAGAGCTCT
>JAILPG010000159.1 GCA_024699595.1 Lachnospiraceae bacterium
TCCCCGTATCCCCATCTCTTATCGGGATCGGGTATCAGAAGCCCGAGGATCAGGTAGTAAAGCTTATCCTCTGTACTGTACATATCGTATGAGGTATTCTTCAAGTACTTAATATCAATGCCGGGCACCCTTCCGGCTTTAAGTTCGCTATAAAAAGCTTCCTGTGTGATCCCCTCAAATGCTTTTTCCCCTTTAAGGATATTTAAGAGCATGACTCCAAGTGAAAAATGATCAGATGCCGGGCCATAACCTCTTTTTTCGGCTTCAGGAGCAATATATATGCCCTTCTGCCCGTAACCGGGCTCCCTTAAAAATGCCGCTTTTTTTCCAAGATAAAGGATGTTTGAAAATCCCAGATAATATACGGCTTTTGAATCATGATCATACAGGATATGCTCAGGAGCAATGTCTCTTAGGACAACCTGCCTCTCATGAAATGCATGCATCACGGAAAGGATCCCTGGCAAGATAACCGATCTTATCGTCTGTACCGAAATAGTCTGCCTGTCAATACTCTTAAAGGGATAGTTTTCGCAGACCATGAAAAAACAGTTCTGATAGCTTCCGGAATCGATGAAACGGACAACACCGTCCGTTACCGTCTGCAAACATTTTTCAAGCAGTTTACCGTCCACAGGATGTTCACCGTCGTAAAGCTTCAGACGGTATTCCCTGCCCTGTCTGTCCTTACAGATCACCGATATCGAGCGGTCGCTTACACCGATGAATTTTTTGACTTCATATTCAGATCTGTTTCCGGAAAGCATTGTTCCCGGAGGTAATGATACCCTCATATATATTCCGTTACAGCCTGTTGAAACGCCGGTTAGGTCAGCGTTTCCTAAGCTATCCTTGCCTTGATCATTGAAATATCATTTTCCTTAAAGATATGTTCCACAGTGATGTCCGTATCATGAGTAACACTGTTGTCGAACATATATCTCGCAAGAGGATTGATGAGCATTTCCTCGATCATATTTCCTATGCCGCGGCCGCCCTGACCCTTCGGCAGGTCTGTAAGTGCAGCCTGAACCAGATCCTCCTCTGCCTCGGGCGACAGTACAAGATGTATATGCTTTTCAGCCCAGAGATTACGCGCGATGCTGTCAACCTGCTTTGAGATAATGGGTCTTAAGCTGTCCTCCCTGATATAATCAAACACGAGTATGTTGTTTCCGATACGGTTTAAAAGCTCCGGACGTCCCAACTCCTCGTTAAAATAATTCCTGACACCCTCAAGGATCTTGTCACGTACGACCTGATACTCCGTATCCTCCTCAAAGCTTACATTTTTGACCCTGACTCCCGGATTAAGCTCCGATCTTCTGGTGATACCAAGATTGCTTGTAAAGATTATAAGGCAGTCTTGGAAATACACGGTATCGCCCTTTCCGTCCGTGATCCTGCCATCCTCAAGTATCTGTAAAAATTTATCAAGAACGGACGGATGAGCCTTTTCAATCTCGTCAAACAAGAGCACGGAAAAAGGATGCTCTCTTACGGCATTGGTAAGCTGTCCTCCGGCTTCATATCCGACATATCCCGGAGGAGCTCCAAGAAGCCTCTGATCAGACTGCTCCTGCCTGTATTCGCTCATGTCAAAACGGATCATGTTTCTCTCATCCAAAAAGATCAGCTCTGTCAGTGCCTTTGCAAGCTCTGTTTTTCCCGTTCCCGTAGGACCTGCCAAAAAGAGGATCCCCCTCGGCTTTGAGGAAGAGCTTGAATGTTGTAGTCCCGACATGCCCATGGCAGCTCTCTTTACGATATCTACAGCGGCTTTGACAACGGTATCCTGGCCAAGCACCCTCTTTTTGATCTGCTCCTCCGAACCTCTTAATCTGTCCGAATCGAGCTTCATCCACGGGTTTTCCGTTACTCCGTGCTTATACAGAAGGATGGCCTTATCGACGCTGTTAACATTAAGGTCGCTGATCCTTGCAAGCTGGAAGACTCTTGCTATATCCTGCGTGGTAAAACCTTCGGTAGCACCGACAAAGGTATCCTTAAAGCGGTTCTTTTCATCTTCTGATGCTTCATTGTAACCCGGATAGTTAGCCGCATATCCGTCGATTATGAAACCCCTCATGCGGTAATCCGGCCTTGGTATCTCTATGTTCTTAAGAGACGGATGGGACAGATAATACCAAGCCGGAAGATCGTTTAGCTTATCCGCTATCATAAACAGCTGATTGGACAGGACTCCCGGACCCATCCCGCTTACATTCTCAACACGGATCTTTTTTGCATTTAACGCCCCCTCTTCAAAGTGCATGAAGGTCATTCTCTCGTTTATGTCAAGATCGTCGGGTCTTGCTGACATTCTTGATGAAAAGCTCACAACCGTCGCAATAGGTTCCGTGCTGTTGATCATTAAAAGTCCGATTATATGAGAAGCATCTTCCATGCTGTCGGGTATCAGGGATATCTCTCCCTGCGAATTTCTTCTCCTCGTCAGGTTGAGATCTCCCTCACCTGAATTCTCCCTGTCTCTTTTTTCCCGTTCCACAGTCTTTTCTATCAGGTCAATGATATCAAGCTTCTGCTTAAGACCGGATCTTCCATGAAATCCCTCGATGGGATTATAGAATATGACTCCGCTGTAACCGAGGCGTTCACAGACTCTTGCGATATACATCTCCAGTGAGCAGAATCCTCTGATCCTGTCTTCATCTTCGTCAACGACCGGATACTGGTCATTGATGTTTCCCGTAAGTACGATGGTATTTACTATCCTCGAAAAAACCAGCAGTTCTTTTTGCCATTTACTCTTTTCCATCAGTATTTCTCCATAAAATGCCGCACAGTGCATTATCTGCGGCTAATTTTTTACATCCCTGTATCTCTGTTATGTATCCCCACCGATATGGTTTTGTAATCATAAGTATAATTCTGTATCTGTCTGCCAAGCTTCAGATATTCATCATATCTTTCGGTGAGCCTTTTATTTAAGATATGTATCCTCTGGTTTGAAGAACCTCTGAGGGCTGATATTCCGTCGTTTTTCGAATCTATGTATTCTCCGTCAACGAGCACGTCTGTAAGGCTCAGGAATTCGTTCATCACGGGATCTTTTTGTATCTCCTCTATACTGTATCCGGAAAAAACAAGTACGTCCTTATCCTGTTTTATTTTTCTTATCAGCTTACACAGCTCTTCCGCCTGATCAAAGGGTTCGCCTCCCGAAACGGTGATCCCACTGACATTATTAAGATCAATCTGTGAAGTGATCATATCTGCAAAGTCATAAGGATCCGTCTGCTGAAACGGATGCCTCTCCCACAGCTCCGGATTTGCACATCCCTCGCAGTGCCTGGTACATCCCGATACCCATATCACAAGACGTTTTCCGGGGCCGAGTGAGGTGACCGGAAAAAGTATTCTGTCTATATACACGCTCTGCCTCTTTATTTCTCCGAAATTTATTTTAAAAACACAGCAATGAGATCGCTTATCATGATCAGATATGCAATGCTTCCGTTATCTCGGCAAATATTATATAACCTTCTACGGCAATGAAATTCCCGTTTTCAAGCTGTCTCTCGATCTGTGTGTTGACCGCTTCGCCCTCTATCATGGCTTCACCTGACAGAACCTCGGCATACCATCCCGTCGGAGCTCTGAATATCTTGATCTTTGTCTTAATATCCAGATCCTTTAATACGGTTCCGCCTTTTCCGATAATATCTCCAAGCGGGTTAACCTCTTCAGGCCTGTGTCCGTCGAGGTTTCTGATACCGAGTCTTAACCTGGTATCATTTTCTTTCGGGCGCAATGTGTCCTGTTTATATCCCATATCGTTTGTTGTCACCTCCGTGTCGTTTTGGGGATCAGTGTTGTTTCGGCCCGTTTTCACATCTTCCGGCCGGTCACCATCATTGTTCCCACTCGTTTTATTGGCAGCGTTCTTCTCTGCTTCGCTTCTCTTAATGATCTTATCAACCATGATATCAAAAAAATATCCACAATCGCAGGCAAGCGGTAATACTCCGTTTTCCACGGTTATCACCTGCGCGCATTGTGGACATACAACAACATCTTCATCCCATACAGGGGGTACAGAAGCCCCTCCTGCAGGACTAGCTCCTTCAAGATCCCATACCGTCATTTTTCTTTTTTCAGCTTTTTTCCCGGTCAGATACTTTCCGCAATGAAGACAGTACATCTGTCCGGCAGGATTTTCATGATTGCAGTGTGCGCATTTTTTTGTTTCCGGCACGCCTCCTTGCCCTCCTGTCTATCCTTTGGGATTTCTTATTCTTCATGTCATCAGAAACTGTCACATCTCCGTTTGTTAAGTTAACCTTATAGGTATGATCCCTGTTCGGAGATCTGTAGCTCTTCTGCTTTAAATACACTCCTCTTTCAGCTAATGCTTTTACGAGCTCCTTGTGGCGTGAACAGAAATCGATCTGGCTCCGGTAACTGAAGTCGCGGTCATCATCGGTTATCTCATCCGAATCGCCAAGAACCGTCATCCTCATCATAACTGCACCGCTCTGATCAGTATACACAGCCACTCCCGATCTTTCGGAATTCTTATAAAGGCTGCGCTCCGTCTCTCCGAGATCCTTCTTGGTCATCACGCCTGAAGTGACCAGAGAATATCCCATATCGGCCATTACCGCATTGATCTGGTCAGCGATATAGTCCATCTCATCTCTCTTCTGGTATTCCTCTTTGAGAGCATCTACAGCATCTTTAAGCTCATCATATGATGCAAAGTTACCCGAACCCGAAGGATCTGTCTGCAAAATGGAGCAAAGCGAAAGGTATTCGTCATATTTGTCACTGTACCGCTTCGATTCACGCACGCCAGATTCTTCTTCATCATACAGTCTCTGCAGTGTCTTTTTGATATCCGCCTCATTAAAGACTTTGGCATTTAAAAGGCCCTCAAGTACCGATACTGCGTTTTTGTAAAAAGCCTTCAGATCAGGAGGGTTCTGAGCCTGTACCTGCTGTTTATACTGACCGATAGCATCTCTTATGACTTTCTTAAGGCTCTCTTCCGTGTAATTACAGGAAAAATCAATGTGAAGAGTCTTTATCACTCCCGTCGTATTCTTAAGCGAAGTCGAGAGAGTCTGCATCATGACATTGCTTTGAGCGGCCAAAGCATCATTTCTGCTTCTGTTAAGACCCGTACCAAGTATACTTTCGATCTGATCGGTATATAAGCTTATCTTTCGCTCGATGGCTTCAGATTCCTTCAGATACACATCCGGATCAGATGATCTGATATTGCGTATATCAAGAGAACTCAGGATACCGTTAAGCTTTGACTCCGCTTCTTTCCTGTATGGAACATCTATCTCATTTAAAAGAGTTTTGGAACGTTCTACCAAAGCTCTGATCTTTGAACAGCTCGATAAATAAGTCATCCGTGCCTCAGTAAGCTTCCGTATGGCTTCCTGTCTCTCACGCTCAAGCTGTTCCTGTCTGCGTCTCTCTATCTCGGCAGCACTCAGTTTCGGACCACTCATTGATCATCCTCGCTTACTTAATATCCGGATCACTGATCCTTCTTTTTGTCACCTGAGAAAAATCCCTTGATTCCCTGGAAAATACTGTTCTTCTCGATCATTGTGTCAGGACCTGCTTTGTCCTGTTTATCATCAGACTGATCCTGTTTATCATTTCCGATCGGGATGAGCTTTACACCCAAATCCGCTGAGCCATCATGATCATCTTCCGTTTCGCTGTTTTCATCCGTGTTAGCAGCATTGTCCGGAGCATCGGTGTCTGCAGAATCATCGATATTTCCGGCATCATCGGTGTCGCCGGAATTCTCTGTATCTCCGGCCTGATCGGTATCTTCTGGATCATCCTCGCCTTCCACGTTAACCCCGAACGGATCATCCGGATCTATGATCTCTTCATCTTCTTCGGATTCTGTCTGCTCTTCCTCAGCCTCTGTATGTGTCTCTTCAGGTTCCGTCAATTCTTCTTCAGCCTCTGTATGTGTCTCTTCAGGCTCTGTCTGCTCTTCTTCAGATTCCGTCTGTTTTTCTTCGGGTTTTATATCATCTTCCGTATCTTTTTCAGCCTGTTTCTTTCTTTTTTCCTCCCGGATATTGATAAACTTCTGATATTCCTTATCACAGACAAGATATGATTCATCAACAGCTGACATAGGGATAGTACTGACTTCTTTTACACTGCCGCCTGCTCTCGTTATATACTCTCTGCATGATTCCAGTCTCTTTTCGTATGCGGCTTTTTTCTTCTCCTCATTTTCAACAATTGCACGCAGGATAGATTTAAGCTCTTCAATCTTTCCCTTGGTCTCTGCCCAGACCGAAGCTGATCCACTGCCTCTTAATGCAGATGCCGCTTTGTTGGCGGCTTCATCGATGCTGCCTATGACACCTTTTTTTCTCTTTTCGTAATCTTCGATCACGTTATTGTACTCGTTTGCAGTATCTTTGTACAGCTTCTCAGCATATTCAAGCGGAAGTGTAACTTTTGGTATTTCCTTATTCAGACAATATATCCCGGCAAAGGAGCAGTCATCCTCT